>CAZZIE010000071.1:0-20994 GCA_964654185.1 uncultured Spirochaetaceae bacterium
AATCTGGTGCTCTACCATTGAACTACATCCACCATGAAGCGGGTGCGGAAAAGAACAATGATAAAACTTCCCCAATTTGTCAAGGTCCCGGTTCGGTCCGTGCCGTTCCCGCCGCTCCGTTCGGCGCTTCTGGTGCCGGCGCGCGCTGCCGCGCCTCTAGAACGGCGTCAAGCCGCCTTTCCGCCTGAAACCCCGGCGCAGAATGTAGCAACCGGCGGGGTGGGTGTCAAACGGTAGCGGTCATGACGTACCGCGGCGACACTCCAGGACCGTGTATGTTCGTTGCCACTCCGCCCGGCGATTGGCGAGCGCCCGCAGAACCGCAGCTCTACAGTCCGCCCACGTTTCTGATGCCGCGACGTGGCGTTCCAGGGAATCGAGCCAACCTTCTGTCGTGCTCTCCTGCAGCACCACCTCCCGCCGCGATGTGTGCAGCCGGTACCGCGCCTCGGCGAAGCCTGCATCCCGCGCAGTGGCCGCAGCGGCCCCGGGGTCGAAGCGCATCCGGGGATCCTCTCCCCGGGCGAGGGCCTCTTCCGCACGGCGGATGAGATCCAGACACTCCCGCTCTGCGCCGGCGCCCGTATCTTCGAGCAGGTCGGAGAGGCGCGTCGATTGTGAGGGAACCGGATCAATGAAGACCGCCGTACCGCCCGGGGATAGACCACCCGCCACGGTGGACAGCACGGGGGTCGCTTCCTCGGCGGCGTAGAGGAGGCCGCGGCCGAGGTAGGCATCGAAGCGGTCGGGAAGGTCGGACCCGCCGGCGGTGGCGGATGTGGGCGTGTTCTCCCGGGCGCCCGCTTCCGCGGAGCGGTCGGGCGTCGGGAGGAGCGCGTCGGCATCGATCTGAAGATGGGGGCGCTGGATGGTCTCCAGGCGGTCTGCGTAGTGGAGGGCGGTGTCGTACTCGTCGCGGCGGCGAAAGAGCGCATAGACCTGACCTTCCGGGGTGCGCCGACGCGCTTCCCAGACCAGAAAGCCGATGCCGCTGCCGCACACGACCACGGTGGCGTGGCGCGGCAGAGAGAGCGCGTCGAAGGCGGCGTCGCGGATCTCCGCAAGGACGGTCTCCGAGGTGCGCCGGAGCCAGGCGTCCATGCGGCGGTCGGTGGGGGTGTAGGTGAGGATCTCTTCCGCGTCTGAGCCTTCGCTCATTGCCTGGAGCTGGACCTCCCGGCGCCGCTCTACGTCCTCCCGGACACGCGCCTCGTACCCCTGGTCGGAGGGCTGGTAGAAGACGCGGCCCTGGAGGCCCGCCGGGAGGTACTGCTGGGCGACCCAGTGGTCGCGGTAGGCGTGGGGGTAGAGGTAGCCCTCGCCGTGGCCGAGGCCTTTGGCGTCGCGGTTGGCGTCCTGGAGGTGGCGCGGTACCTGGCCCTGGCGCTCGTCCCGAACCGCCCCGAGCGCATCGAAGTAGCCCAGGGTCGAGTTGGACTTCTTCGTCGTGGCCAGGTAGAGGGCAGCCTGGGTCAGGTGGAACTGTCCCTCCGGCAGGCCGACCCGATCGAAGGCTGCCGCGGCGGACCCGACGACCCCCAGTGCTGCCGGGTCCGCCAGGCCGACATCTTCGCTCGCCAGGATCAGCATGCGCCGGAAGAGGTAGTGGGGATCTTCGCCGCCTTCGATCATGCGCGCCATCCAGTAGAGCGCGGCGTCCGGGTCGGATCCGCGGAGCGACTTGATGAAGGCGCTGATCGTGTCGAAGTGGTAGTCCCCTTCCTTGTCGTAGAGGACCGCTCTTCGCTGGATGCTCTCCTCGGCGATTTCTCGTGTTATGTGAATTGTTTTCCCTTCCGGCGGCGGGAACGCCTCGGGGGTCGTTTCCACGGCGAGCTGCAGGGCGTTCAGGAGGCTCCGGGCGTCGCCGTCGGCAACCGAGACGAGGTGCTCCAGGGCATCCTCATCCAGGTCGATGTCGATGCTCCCATACCCGCGCTGTGAATCGGTGAGGGCGGCGCGGGCAACCCGGCGCAGATCGTTCTCCGTGAGTGCCTTCAGCTGGAAGATGCGCGACCGCGAAACGAGGGCGGAGTTCACTTCGAAGAAGGGGTTCTCCGTGGTGGCGCCTATGAGGATGACCGTCCCGTTTTCCACCCAGGGCAGCAGTGCGTCCTGCTGCGCCTTGTTCCAGCGGTGCACCTCGTCGACGAACAGGATGGTGCGCTGTCCGTAGAGCTCCCGTGCCTGCCGGGCGTTCTCAATCGCTTCCCGGATATCCTTCACGCCGCTCAGCACGGCATTGAGGGAGACGAAGCGGCTCTTCGTGGTATTGGCAATCACCATGGCCAGAGTGGTCTTCCCGGTGCCGGGCGGCCCCGAGAAGATCACCGACGAGAGCATGTCCGCCTGGATGGCGCGGCGCAGAAGGCGCCCCGGCCCGACAATGTGCTCCTGGCCGATGAAGTCATCGAGCTTGCGGGGACGCATGCGCGCGGCCAGGGGTTGCTCGTCGCCGGGAGCGGATGCGCCGCGGGAGCTGTGACCGGCGGTGCCGTGGTCGGGAGAGCCGTGCCTGGCGGGTCCGCCGGTGCCCGCGGCCTGGGCAAAAAGGGGATTCTCGCTGCTGTCCTCGGATCGGGATTTGCGCGGTGCCATGGTTAGTCAGGAGGCGGCGACGCCAAGGGGTGCCGGAGCCCCTGCCGGCGCCCCCTGCCGGGGACGCCGGCTCAGTCGGTCAGGTCCTCGACCTTGCCGCGCGCCTTGACGAGCTTCTTGCGGCGCTCCTCTTCCCCGGTGAGCTCCTCCTGGATCTCCGTGATGCGCTCGTCCAGTCGCCGTCGTTCCGACCGCAGCCGTTCGATTTCGGATTCCTTGCGGTCACGGTTCTCATCGACCTCAATGATCTCTACGGCGGCGTCCAGGCGGCGACGGGTGCGTTCGGCACTCTTGCGCTCTTCGTAGAGCTCATCGAGGGCGTTCAGGGTCTCGGTCACGTCGGGCTGCACCCTGGGTCGAGACTTCGCAACTGCGTAACTGCGGCCGAGCTCCTTGAGCGCCTGCTGGAGGCCCTGTTCGCGGTTGCGCTGCATAGTCATGAGCTCCGCCCGCCGTTCGTTGACTCCCTTGCCGTCGAGGAGGGTCATCCGCTCCAACTCGAGGTTCTCGTTCTCCTGCTCCAGCTCCTGGAGCTTCGCCTCTGCCGTCTGGATGTGGCGCCGCGCTTCAAAGTAGGGTGCGGCGGTCTGGTGAAGCTTGGGGTCGTCCAACCGGTCAATGAGACCGGATGTGCACACCTCCCGTCCCGCCGAGGCGTAGAGCTGGGACATGCCGCTCTTGCGTAGTTGTTGTTTTCCCCGCTCCAGCATGAGCCTTCCGCCCTTGAAAATCTGGCCCATGGGGTTCTGGCCGCGCTTGCGTTCATCCGCGAGGCGCGCTACATCGCGATCTCCGCTCTTGATCTCGTTGAACTTGTCCAGGAGCGGGGCGAAGATCTCCTCGGCGGCGCTGTCGACCACCGGGTTGGTACGGTAGACGTCGAAGGCCTGGCGGCCGATCTCCTCGAAGTGCGGCTCCATGTCGCTCATGGCTTTGGCAATGCGCCGCTGAAGCTCCTTCTGCTCCTTGACGAGCTCATCCTTGCGGCGCTGTGCCTCGTCCAGGCGGTTCCGGGTGATCTTCAGGTCGTCGAGCTCGTGGCGGAGTCCCTGGGCGTGAGAGAGCTGGTTCTGGACGCGCGTAGATGGATTGGTCTCCCACTCGGCATCAAGGAGCGCCTCGCCGATCCTGCGCTGGTGATCTTGAATCGCGTCGTCGATCCTGCCCATTTCGGCGTCGACCTCACGGATCTTCGCCACGAGCTCCGACTTGTTCATCCTGCTCCTCCCCAACGTCCCGGACGTGAGGGATATGGTAGGCGTAGAGCCCCCCGCGGTCAATCCGGCGCGCCAAAACGAGAAGCCCTGAACGCCGCTTGTTCGTACCTGACCGGCGGCGTTACCTTTTGCCGCGGAGGAACGCGAATGTCTACTGAGAAGAAGATAGAGAAAAGCGATGCGGAGTGGCGGGAAATCCTCTCGCCCGAGCAGTTTCAAATCGCGAGGAAGGGCGGCACCGAGCGTCCCTTCACGGGGGAGTACTGGGACAACCACGAGGACGGCGTGTTTCGCTGCGTCTGTTGCGGCCAGCCCCTCTTCAACTCCGACGACAAGTTCGACTCCGGGAGCGGGTGGCCGAGCTACGTCCGCCCCCTCGAGAGCGACGCGGTCGAGGAGCACAAAGATCGCAGTCTCGGGATGGTGCGCACCGAAGTGCGGTGCTCCCGCTGCGACGCGCATCTCGGCCACGTCTTTCCGGATGGTCCACAACCGACGGGCCTTCGCTACTGCATCAATTCCGCGGCGCTGCAACTGGACAGGAGTGACTCAGAGGAGTAGCGCCGACCACTCGTGCGGCCGCTCGTCCGGCCGCTCGTGCTGGCGGTCGCGCTGCCCGCAAGGTACGCGCTGCCCGCGAGGCTACGGGCGGCCCGCGAGGCTACGGGCGGCCCGCGAGGCTACGCGCGGCCCGCGAGCTACGGGCGGCCCGCGAGGCTACGGGCGGATGCGTGCGAGCTCCCGGGGCGTGTTGATGTTCACGAAGCTCGACAGCAGCGGATCCAGGCGTCGCAGTCGTTCAGCCGAGACACGTTGGACCTCGACGTCCCGAAAGAAGCTGGTTACCTTCATCCGCCCATCCTCAATTGCCACCGTTGCCGCCGGAAGGCAGGACTTCCGGTAGACAGCGTGTACGCACTCCGGGCGGTCACCGCAGATCGTGGGCAGGACGACGTCAGCGGGGGCCGCCGGCGGGGCGGGCTGCGCCAGGGAACCGAGGTAGCGCAGCAGCGAGGGGTTGAGGAAGGGCATATCGACCCCCACGACCACGCACACCTCGTGTCTGGCCGCCGAGAGCGCTCCGAGGATCCCTGACAGCGGACTCCTCGGCTCGCCGTTATGGTCCGGCACAAAGCGCACCCGGTGCGCCTCCCACTGGTACACCTCGGGCTCACAGGTTACGCAGAGGACGTCGTCGGTCAGCTCCTTGACGCGGTCTATGATCCGGGAGATGAGTGGACCGCCGCCGATCGGGAGCAGTCCCTTCGGCACTCCCATACGGGAGGCGGCGCCGCCTGCAAGGATTGCGACGGAAATGGGCTGAGGTGCCTGAAGGCCCCCGCCGTGCGGCGCGCTCCGCCGCGCCCCGGCACTATCAGTGTTTTCGTGATGATGAAAATGCAGCACGACTGGTCTCCATCCGGTTGCTCCGCGGCGTTTCGGCTACCCGGTAGCCTCCGCTTCAACCCGACGTCGCGCCTCCTGCATGGCGCTCCGCCGACGGGTAATGTCCGCTTCAATCTCACTGAGCTTGCCGGCGTAGATGGCGTTGCCGGGGCACGTCGAGACGCACGCCGGCTGGAGCCCCACGGCGGTCCGGGCTCCGCAGAGATCGCACTTCACCGCGACGTCCCGCTCCTCATCCATGGTCATGGCGCCGTAGGGACACGCGTCCACGCAGGCACCGCAGGAGATGCACCCCTCCTCGTAGAGGACGACGCGTCCGTCTTCCTGGATGACGATCGTCTCGGTGGGACACACCTCCGCGCAGGGGGCGTCCGAGCAGTTGCGGCACGCCTCCGCGGCCATGCGCAGGCGTGGCCCCTGCGCGGTGCTCTCCTCGGTTATGGCTATGACAAGGGGTGTCGTATCCTTCGAGAGGCCGCGAACCGACTGGCACGCCACGGTACAGCTTCTGCACCCGACGCACATCTCCTCGAAGAGCCGAACGCCGTACTCAAAGTGTCGCTGGTTACTCACTGCTCTTCCTCCTTACAGGTTCGCCTTGGCAAGACGACAGAGGCCACCGCGAATCATCGGCGATCCCGTCACGGGATCGTGCGGTGCCTGATCGGTAATGATGGCGTTAACGTTGAAGTCCAGCCCGCGGGACTCGCCCGGCTTCTGCTCCGGGTAGTACCAGTGCGACATGGCGTGGACGATCCGGGGATGCATGGTGGTGCTCAGGGTTGCCCGCTGCCGGATCGGCGGGATCTCGTTCTCCTCGCTGAAGGGCGTGCTGATCCACACCCAGTCCCCCTCTCCAATGCCGAGCTCCTTCGCGGTGTCCGGGTGGATGGTCACCTGGGGATCGTCGGTCATGCGCCGGCAATATTTCAGGTTTCGATGCATGCTGTGCAGAAACTCGATCTTGCGCCCACCGGAGATGAAGATGAGCGGAAACTCCTCGGCGTACTCGGACTCCAGACTGTCCGACGGGGGCGCGTACGAGGGCAGGGGATCATATCCGTGCTTTTCCATCATGGCTGAGTGGAGCTCCACCTTCCCGGAGGGGGTCGGGAAGCCGTCCTTCTCCCACTTCCGGTACTCGAGCTCCCAGGGTCCTACACGGCCTGTCTCCTGCAGATCTTTGAAGGAGATGCCAACTGGTTTCAGCCGCCAGTCGTTGTACGCCTCCACGCTCGAGAGCTCCACGAAGGACTCGACCTGCAGCGCCCGGGCCAGGCGGCCGGCGATCTCCCGTTCGTCCAGCGCTTCCCCCCGGGGTTCGACCACGGGCCGGGCACACCCGATGAAGTTGATGTAGTGCTGATCGTGGATACGATCCTTCTCGAGCCAGGTCGCCACGGGCAGGACGTAATCGGAAACCTCCGCGGTCGGCGTGAGCACGAAGTCCATGACGACCGACAGATCGAGAGCCTTGATGGCTTTCACCACCTTGCGGGAGTTCTGCAATCCCATGACCGGGTCGTGAGACCACACAACCGCCTTGATCCGACCGTCGAGGAGGTAGTCCATGGCCATATGGGGGTTCTCATCCACCTTCCAGGAGACCGGGGAGGCAGGGTCGTAGTTGAGCGGGTACTCTCGTGCTCCCGGCCGCTCCATGCACACTTCCTTGGGTGGCGCCCAGCTGATGGGCTCGTCGCTCACCTGGAAGGAGAAGAAGCTGATGGGCCGCGGTTTCGCCGATGGAGCGTGGAACAGATTCCCGCCCTTCACGTCCAGTCCGCCGAGGATTGCGAAAAGGCAGTCGATTGAGCGCAGGTTCTGGACGTTGTTGGTGTTCATGTTGGTGCCCATGCGGTGGTATACCGCGGCGGGGCGGTAGGTCCCAAGGAGCTCTGCGGCCGCCTTGATCTTCTCCTCGGGCACCCAGGTGATCTGCGCTACGCGCTCCAGGGGATACTCCGCGGCGCGCGCCTTCAGGTCCTCGAAGCCCACGGTGTAGTTCGCCACGAACTCGTGGTCGTAGAGGTCGTGCTCAATGATGTAGTTCAGAATGCCCAGGGCCAGAGCCGCATCCGTAGCGGGTCGGAGCTGCAGCCAGAGGTCCGCCTTGTTGGCCGTCTTCGTGAAGACCGGATCTACGACCAGGAGACGGGCGCCGTTCTCGAGTCCCCGCAGGAGCTCCCGTCCCTTCGAGCAGGGGTGCGCCTCCATGGGATTCGATCCCCAGCACACCGCGAGCTTCGTGTGCTCCAGGTCGGGCCCCATCTCCCAGGTGTTGTGCTGGCCCCAGGTGAGGCGTGTGGAAATGCATCCGGGACGGAGACAGTAGGCGGCATCTCCGCCGATCTGGTGGGGGCTCCCCAGGGCGAAAAGCCAGCCGAGGTTGCAGAGGTTGTTGTCCCGGTCCCCGTCGCCGACGCCCCAGGCGATGCTGGGCGGTCCGTGCTCAACCACGAGGCTGCGCATTCGATCCGCGATCTCGCCGATGGCTTGATCCCAGGAGATCTGCTCCCACTTGCCTTCGCCCCGCTCCCCGACGCGCTTCAGGGGGTGCGTGACCCGGTCGGGGTGGTTCTGATACTCGACGAAGGCATAACCCTTGGGACAGAAGGCCCCCTCGTTCTGGGGATGCTTCGGGTCACCTTCCAGGTATACGACCTTGCCATCCTTGACGTACGCCAGACAGCCGCACTCGCAGTGGCAGCCTCCGCAGGTGGTTTCGACAACCTGCACGTCCGGGTCATTCATCCATCCCATCTCGGCCATTCCGCGACCTCCTCCCGTCACAGCAAGACGCCACACGCCGCCCGGGATTCACAACCGGTCGAGCACAGAGAGTGCTCAACTGATCGCAAGGTCTGCGCGCCTGAGAAGGGCGCATCTACCCGGGCGGTACGCAACGCGGGTGTTCGCTTGTCTTAGATTGTGGCTCAAGAGTAGCACGGCTTACGCCTGAGCGAAAGGAAAACCTGGCTCGCCGACAGGCGCCGATTAATCGAAGCGGCGACTCAGTTGAAGAGGTAGGAGAGGTCACCCTTGGTCTTGAGGACCTCTTTGAGGTGCTGGAGAACCCGGCGCCGCTCGGTCACCTGCTTCAGGGAGCTCGTGAGGAGCTCCAGCCGCCGTGCGGAGGAGGTGATCTCCAGAAAGCTCTGGCGCTCCTCCAGTGTGAACACCCCGGTGGAACCCACGAGGAAGGAGACGCTTTCCGGGTCCAGGCTCCTGAGCGCGGAGATGTCGACCTGGGCACCCGTGACGTTGGACAGCGCTTCCAGGGCGTCCAGCGCCTCCGTTGCCAGTTCGGGGAGCTCGTCGACGTGTGCGGTGTTATCGTCTGCGAAGAACTCCACGTCCGCCTGGAGGTAGGGGCGCTCTTCCTTCACCTTGACCAGACGGAAACGCTCCTCTCCGATGGTCAGGATGTCCGACCGGCCGTCATCGTGGCGCTTCAGGATTCGATCGATCCGCGCGGTACATCCGGTTCGCTGGAGCTTGGAACCGGAGGCGTAGACAATGCCGAAGAGCCGGTCCGAGACGAGGCAGTCCTCCAGCATGACTCGATACCGCTCCTCGAATATGTGAAGAGGAAGCGGCATCCGCGGCAGCAAGACTACGCTGAGCGGGAAGAGCGGGATCGTCCTCTGGTGCGTCATCCATGTCCCCCGTGATGCATTCCCGGTACCGGGAACTACGCGGAAAAATACTAAGGATTCCGCGCCGCGTTAACCCTTTTAGCGTATCTGCAACGTCGGGCCTGCAACGTTGGGCGTGTCGGGGCTGTGCGGACGTGGTCCTGCCGGGCCGGAGCAGCACTGCTCGGCAGGACGATATCAACGGCCGTCGGCATCGACCTCAAGAGATATTCGGACGGGAGCGTGATCGGAACCCATGACGTCGGCCATGATGTCGCATGCGCCCACGGCGTCCCGGAAGCGCTCGTTGACCGTGTGGTAGTCGATGCGCCACCCGATGTTCTTTTCGCGCGCGTTGGATCGGTAGGACCACCACGTATAGTGACGTGGTTCCGTTGTGAACATTCGAAAGGTGTCTACGTAGCCTGCACCAGTGTACTTGTCCATCCAGGCGCGCTCCTCAGGCAGGTAGCCGGCGTTCTTCTCGTTTGCTTTCGGGTTCTCCAGATCGATGGGCTTGTGGGCAATGTTGAAGTCCCCGCAGACCAGGAGATTGCGTCCGGCGGCGGTGAGCTCATCGCAGATGGACAGCAGAGAGTCCAGGAAGTCGAGCTTATAGTCCAGACGCTTCCCACCCTCCTGACTGTTCGGGAAATACCCGGTGATGAGGGTGAACGCGGGGTATTCGACCATCAGGAAGCGCCCCTCACTGTCGAAACGCTCAATGCCCATCCGGTGGACCGCCGTCGGCTTCGCACTGGTGTAGACGGCGACGCCGCTGTACCCCTTACGCTCGGCGGAGGCCCAGTAGCTGTGGTAGCCCGCCGGCGTAATGAGCTCCTCCGGCAGCTGCTCGGGCTGAGCCTTGGTCTCCTGGAGGCACAGCACCTCCGGCTGCTGCTCCTGGAGAAACCCCAGGAGCCCCTTCTTTGCCGCTGCGCGGATCCCGTTCACGTTCCACGAAATGATGCTCGTCATGGTTGGAGATCCTACGGCGTCGGCGCGGCTTCGGCAAGGAGGTGGCGGGGTGCGGCGTGCGGTGCGGGTGCTCCGGGTACCGCCGAAACGGCGGACGCCGGCGCTCCCGAGTCCACCCCGGCCCGCGGGGCCGGCGCCGGATTTGTACCTCCCGGCGTTGCCGAGGCCGTCCACGCGGTCTTCGAGACGAGCTTCCGCCGCCAGGGCGGGATCACCGTGTATCGGTCGGGCGGCCCTGCGCCCCGCGAGGGGAGCGAAGGGGGCGATAGAGCCGAGGGAGCCGGGAGCGTTGATCCGGCGCTTCTTGCACTGCTCGACGAGCCGGAGATCTACCTTCAGGCGGACCGGGTCGAGCTGATTGCGCAGCGACGGGGCACCGGCTTCGACGGTCTGGTTACCGGCAGCGTTGCACCATCCGGCGGCGCATCCGGTGCAGAATTCGACGCCCCATCCGGTGCCCCTTCCAGCACCTCCTCGAGTGAGGGTGTCGCCGTGACGCTCCACTGTCTGAATTTCACCACCGGAGAGATCTACTACGCCGACACCATTACCGGGGTCTTCGGGGCCGACCTCATTGCCCGGGTGGAGGAGGTTGCCGAAGGCTTTGCCCGGAGTGTCACCGAGTTCGATGCCACCACCCTGACGGTCCGCTCAACGCCGCCGGGGGCCAGGGTGTTTCTGGGCGACGATGAGATCGGCGTCACGCCCCTGGAGCGCTATCGCACGGTGCCGGGCGCCTACACGCTCCGCCTTGAGGCCGCCGGGTATCTCCCCGGGGAAGCCGTGGTGGCCCTTACCGACGGGGAGAAGGCGCAGGTTCAGGTGAGTCTCTACGAGGAAGAGGCGGCCGCCGTTGTCGAGCAGGTGAACGCCTTTGTCGGTGAGTTCCACAGTCTCACGGTGGGCGCGGATGCCGGCTTCCAGCCTTACGGGCCGCAACCGGACTTCTTCTTTCCGGGGTTCACGGTCCAATACACCGGGAAGTGGCGGGCAATCGGCGGAGGACTGGGCCTCTCCGTGGCCTCTCACGCCCTGGAGCGCGCCCTCGATACGGTCGTCGGCGCCGGTGCTGAGATCATCACCCTGGATGCGCTGCAGTTCTTCCTGACCGGGCGCTACTATCCTGTGAGCCTGCGCCGCCGGGCGGATGTCTTCGTCGCCGCTGCGGGCGGAATGTCATTCCTTACCGGCTACAGCGTCGGGAATCCCCGGGAGTACGAGCAGGCGAACGTCATTGCGCCGTACGGGCGTGCCGAGGCCGGGGTGGGCTTCGTCCTCATGGACTTTCTCAGGGTGGAGCTATTCGGCGGCTACCACTATCAGGGCCGCGCGGAGATCTTCCGCAAACAGCCATATACCTGGGGGGAGGCTTCCTTCGCGACGGAGCGCTTCCATCTCCATCCTTTCTTCGTCGGCGTTCGCGCCGGCGTTGCGGTGTATCCCGCCGCTCTGAGGGCACGATTATGAATCGCTCAACAATGAATGCGCCGTTTCGGTGGCGGCGCCGGCCCCGGCTCAGAGCCGCGCACGGTTGGGTGCCGGAGGCTGCGCTCTTGGCAGCAATCCTGGCCGGCGTCCTGCTTCTTGCCGGGTGCTCATTTGGCGGCGCAGCTTTCGCCGACGCGGCGTACTACTCGGCCGAAGGTGACGAGACGCGGAACAACATCTTTGGCCGCACCTCGAACATTGACTTTGAGATCGATGTTGACGAGATCGATGCCGACGGCGGCCCCGGATTCAGCTGGTACGACAATGGGAGGCCCTACGTCTTTCTGGCCATCTTCGACGGGGACCTCGACATTGGGGCCAACCGCATCCTGAACGACGAGGTCGTTGTCTGGACCTGGCACTCCGGACTGGGGAAGGGAATCCGCGGGGACATCGACTACGGGGATGGTGTCGCGGTCGTGGACGGTGAGCTCCAGGAGTACACGGACAATCTTGCACCCCTGGCCGACGGTACGTACAAGGCTGCCCTCTGGATGTACGATCAGAACTACAACCTCACCGACTCCAGCGTCCTGAAGACGTTCACGATCGGCGGGTGACCCGGCAGTCCGCCAACCGGCAGTCGGTGGCTCCTCCAGTGCCCGCTACCAGTTGTTCGGCACGTTCGCAGCCGACCCGGCCTTGCCCCCCGACGGCGTCGGAGTCAAAGGTCCATCTCTGCAGTGATCTCGCCGCGGTAGAAGAGCGCCTCCGGGTTGAGGACGCCCTTCGGGTCGAAGAGCTCCTTCGTCGCGCCGAAGAGGCGGCAGGCCTCGGGACCCCACTCCGCCTCAAGATAGGGTGCCCGGAGCCTTCCCATCCCGTGCTCCGCGGTAATGGTCCCGTCCATGGAGATCGTGAGATCGTAGACGCGGTCGGCGACGCGGCGTACCTGTCGGCGCAGCCCGGGCGAAGAGGTGTCGAAGAGCGGCCGGAGGTGGAGGTTGCCGCTCCCGGCGTGACCGTAGATGGGCGCCGTGAGGCCTTCATCCCGGAAGATGTCGACGAGTCCGTCGATGAAGCGGGGCAGCACCCCGGGCGGTACTCCCACATCATTCACGACGCTCAGGGCGCGGTAGGGCGCCGACGCCTGGCGCAGGAAGAGGAGCAGTCGCTTTCGCAGCTCCCAGATACGCTCCTGCTCCTCGGCGCTCTCGGCAACGCGGATCTCCGCCGCGGCAACGCCCGGAGTACTCTGAGCGGCCCGGAAGATGCGCTCACGCCGCTCCGCCAGGTCGTCTCCGCGAAGCTCCACGTAGAGGAGATGCTTCCCCGCGGGCGCGGAGACGCCGCGATCCCGCAGAAAGACGAGAGCCTCGGCATCAATGAGCTCCACCGCCGCGGCCCCGCGGTCGACGGACGTCAGCGCCAGCTCACAGGCGGCGCCTCGCCCCTCGACCGGGACCAGAAGCGTGACGGCACCCGCCTCGATGGGCACCCCCGCAAGGGTCACGTCAATGACCACACCGAGCGTTCCGGCGCTTCCGCACATGAGCTGCTCGATCATTCCCGGCGGAGTGTCTACATCGAGGAGGGAGGGGAAGTTGTAGCCGCTGGCGATCTTTCGCCCCCGCAGGGTCTCGAGGCGGGTGCGAAGCGAATTGTCTGCCAGTACCGCCCTTCGGAGGCCCCTGAGACCGTCGCGGAGGCGCGCCGGTATGGTGGCCGGATCCGCCGTGTCCACGACGCGTCCATCCGGGAGCATGACGCGCATGGAGCGGACGTAGGTGTTGATGGCTCCGGTCGTCAGCGCGTGGGCTCCGCTGGCCTTTGTCGCCACGTTGCCGCCGATGAGGGAGAGCTGGCCGCTCGACGGGTCCGCCGGCATGTGGTGGCCCTGCTCACGCAGGGCGCGTTGCAGCGCGTCGTGGCGAACGGCCGCTCCGACTCGGGCGGTGACGCCGGCGGCGCGACCATCCGTCTCGGCGGCGCCGCTGTGAGTCGCCCCGCCGCCCGGCGGGGAACCTGGCGCGGGGCTCGTGCCCGCGCCGCCGCCCGGCATCTCCAGAATCCGCGCCTCCGGCAGGTGCTCGAGAGAGACGACCAGGTCCGCCCCCAGGGCGGCCCCGCCGGTTCCACTTCCGCCCCCGCGGAGGGTGACCGTCACGCCGGCGTCCGCAGCGGCGCGGAGCGTTGCGGCGAGGTCCGCCGAACTCCTCGGCTCGATCAGGGCGGCGGGAGGAATGCGGTACATGCTCATGTCCCGGGCGTAGCGCCGCGGGATGTCGTCGGCGGTGCGGCACCGCGCCGTCGTCGTGCGGCTGAGGTGCGCCGCCACGGCGGCGGCTTCGCGGTTACTCGGCGAGTTCGGCGAGCTCAGCTTCGATCTCCTCCCACTCGGCGGTCAGCGTGGCAAGACGGTTGCGCCCCTCATTGATCTCTCGGGTGAGGCGGCGGACCTCCTCACCGTCGGCGTAGACCGCGGGGTCCGCGAGGCGCGCTTCCCTGTCGGTCTGGGCGGCTTCTTCCGCCTCCAGCTTCGAGAGCACTTCCGCCTCCCGGCGGCTTAGTTGCTCCCGGCGCTGTCGCCGGCGCTTCTGCTCGGCGTGACTTCCCGGAGGCGGGGAGGTACCGCCGGCGGCTTTGCCGACACGCTCACCGCCGCTACCTGCCGGCGCGCCGGCGCCTCCGCTGCGGCTACCGGCCGGGCCGCCCGCCTTCGCGTTGGGCGCCGCGTCATCGCGACCGGAAGCGGTGCTCTGCGGGGCGTTCTCCTGACGCACCTTCCAGAGGTAGTACTCGTAGTCTCCGGGGAAGTTACGCACGGCGGAGGGAGCGTGGTCCCGGCCCGGGACGAGCTCCAGAATGCGCGTGGCAATGTGCTGCGTGAAGTCGCTGTCGTGGGAGACAAATACGACGGTACCGTCGTACTGATCGAGAGCGCGCCGCAGCACGTCCTTCGAGGTCAGGTCGAGGTGGTTCGTCGGCTCGTCCAGGATGAGAAGGTTGACCGGTCGCATGAGGAGCTTCACGAGCTCAAGGCGGCTGCGCTCGCCGCCGCTCAGAACCCGTCGGCTCTTGTGGACGTCGTCGCCGGAGAAGAGGAAGGCCCCGAGCATGTCCCGGAGGGCGGGAACCAGCTGAGTCGGTGCAACGCTCTGCACGTCATCGAGGACCGTGACGTCCCGGATGTCCTCATCGACCCTGTCCTGAAAGTAGGAAGCAACGCTGACGCCGGTGCCGAAGGCGACCCTTCCGGCGTCCGCTTCCAGCTTGCCGGCCAGGATCTTCAGGAGAGTGGACTTCCCGGCGCCGTTGGGGCCGACCACGACCAGCTTCTCTCCGCGCTCGACCGTGAGATCGACGCCGGAGAGAACCGGTTCCGCGGCGTAGGACTTTGAAAGCCCCTCTGTGACGATGACTTGTCGCCCCGAGTGCGGCGCGTCGGGAAAGCGAATGTTGACGGGCTTGAGGTGATCGGGCAGCTCGATCCGCTCGATTCGCTCGAGCTCCTTGATTCGACTCTGCACCAGGGAGGCCTTGGAGGCGTTGTAGCGGAAGCGCTCGATGAAGCGCTCGAGGCGCTGGATCTCCTGCTGCTGCTCCTCGTAGTCCTTCATGAGCTGCTCCACCTCGGCGTGGCGACGGCGCTCGTAGGCAGTGTAGGAGCCGCGGTAGACGCGGAGGCGGCCGTTGAAGAGCTCGGCGACGGCGGAGACCGTGTCGTCCAGGAAGGCGCGGTCGTGGGCGACAATGATGAAGCCGCCCCGGTAGCGGCGCAGATAGCCGGAGAGCCAGGTTCGCGCTTCGAGATCCAGGTAGTTCGTCGGTTCGTCCAGGAGGAGGCAGTCCGGATTCTCCAGGAGTACCCGGGCCAGGGCAATGCGCATCTGCCAGCCGCCGGAGAACTCCTCCGCCGGACGATTGAAGTCCCCGTCGCCGAATCCGAGGCCCCGCAGCACCGCGTCGATGCGCCCCTCCCGAACGTAGTACTCGCTCTCCTCCACGCGATCCTGCAGGGACTGGTACTCCGCAAGGAGATCCTCCAGCGCCTCTGACTCGGGATCCTGCTCCATGATCCGGGCGACGTGGTCGCGGCGTTCAATGAGCTCCGCCACATGGGAGAAAGCTTCTTCCGCCTCCGCCCAGACCGTGCGTTCGCCGTGACGGATTCCCTCCTGGGGGAGGTACGAGACGCCGACACCGGGAAAGCGGCGCACCGTCCCGTCGTCCGCCTCAATGTGGCCGGCGAGGATGCGCATGAGCGTCGACTTGCCGCTCCCGTTCGCTCCCGCCAGGGCCAGACGATCCCCGGCGGACACACGGATGTCGACGTCGCGCAGGATGGGAGTAACCGTGTAGGTCAGGGAGAGGGACTGTGCTTCAACGAGGGTCATTCCGTTCGAGTCATTCCGTGCGGGTCATTCCGTGCGGGTCATTCCGTGCTCTGCCGGTCGAAGGAGAAGAACATGATCAGCGGAGAGATGCTCTCCCGCTCGACGACGTTGTCGTCGATGTCGCGCTCGGCGACGCGTGACAGCCTCAGACCGCTCTCCCGGAAGTTGTAGAGGAAGACAATGTCCTCATCCACCGGTTGTCCGGTAAAGCGGAAAGCGACGACGCCGTCGAATTGCTCCTCGATCTCTTCCGCCGGGAAGTACGAGAAGAGCACCGAACCGCTGTTTCCTGCGTTCTCCGGGATGACCGACGGCACCAGGCGACCGTAGCCCTCCCACTGGAACTCGCTGTTGTCGAGCAGACGAATCGTCCCGTACGCTGTGGACAGGAGGGTGTTGCCGCGGCTCAGGAACTCCTCGTACGCCTGCTCGCGACGACGGTTCTCCTCCTCGATGATCGATCCAATGTCCTCGGAGATTGCGAAGAGGGCGCGGCTGTGGATGCTGCCGTCCAGCTCGTACTGAATCGAGATACGCCGCTGGTTTCGAATGTCCATCTGCAGGGAGCTGCCCTCGAAGACGTAGCGTCCCCGATTCCCGCGGATGATATCGGTGTAGTTGAAGGCCCCTTCTTGCTCCGGCAGCCGCAGCTGGATTGTTCGCTCCTCGGGATTGGGAAAGAAGCCGTACCGCGTACGGAAGCGCTCGAGATCGAAGTGTCCGGAGTTGATCATGTCCCGGAAGTAACCGGGGCGCCAGGTGCGCTGCAGAACCGCCTGCAGCTCCTCGTCCGCCTGGGCGGTGCGCTCGCGGACCTGAACAGGTTGACCGTCGACCCGGAGATAGTACCCGAAGACCCACCCAATGGTGCCGTCCCGGGTCAGGATCTGATACCAGTGCGCAACTGCGCCGCCTTCGTTCGCCGGTTCTTCGGTGCGCCCGAGAATCTTGAAGCGTTCCCCGCTGCGCAGGCGGTATACCGTTCGCTCCGACCGCGCCTCCGGCGAGGTATAGACCCGCTGCGCCCCCAACTCTGCAGGGCGTCCGGCAATGCTTCCGTACTGGTCCGCGTAGGGCTCGAACTCCTCTGCGTACGCTTGAGCTTCCTCGCGGCTCTCGTAGAATCGAACGCGCCACTTCGGTGTCGTGATTGTGCGGTCCGCCGCGGGGAGCCGCATCGTGTAGCTGTTCTGGAGGTCCGACTCTTCGAGAACCGGAACCACCGCGC
Organism: uncultured Spirochaetaceae bacterium; assembly: GCA_964654185.1. Taxonomy (GTDB): domain Bacteria; phylum Spirochaetota; class Spirochaetia; order DSM-27196; family PWMO01; genus CAYFQV01. Next base: position 16,892 of record CAZZIE010000071.1, read on the forward strand.
CGGCGCCGACCGCCCAGTCCTCGGCGGGCCACAAGACGACGGCCGTCCCGATTGCACCGGGTCCGCAGGATACGAGGAACGCGATAGGTAGTATTGCGAGGCAGAGGAGTAGGGGTACGCGAGGCTTCATTGGTTCTCCGGTGTCAGTTGTCCGTCAGTGCTTCGGTTGTGACTGAATCGTTGAGGATAATAAGAATACGCCCTTCCTCGATCAACCGCCGGTTGCCCGGGGACGCAAGAATCATGTTCGCATCTTCCTCGTGAATGATCAAATCGGTCGGACTTGCGCCGAACGCCCCGGTGGCGCGCAGCCGCAGCGGCGTCAGGCCGATTCGATCCTCATACGGCGCTTCCTCAGGTGATGTCGTGTAGGCGGCGACCCCGCGACTGCGAAGGATGTCGGGGTCCACCATCTCCGGTGTAACGATGGTGCGCATTGACTCACTGTTGTCGAAGATCTCCGGCAACAATGCCGGTTCGGCGTAGGCAGTCCGGTCGGTCCCGTGCACCGGCAGTGGTTCCGCAGCGTAGATCACGATCCCCGTGAACTCCCGAGTCGCGACCCACCCGATATGTCGAGGAGGTTGCCGCGGCCGCGTGTGTTCGACGAAGGGTGAGATTACCGTCGGGTACAGGGAAAGGCGGTGCTCCAGCACGACCGACCGAAGGTCCGCCGTGGGGTAGCGCTGGACGAGCTGCGGAGTCGACACGGCTTCAAGGAGCTCCGCTGCGATGTCGGGGGCTTCCTCAAGGCGCTCTCCGACGGCGGCCAGTGAATCGAGTTGCAGGTTGTAGGCGGCGTTGACGGTTCGATCGGGGAGCGATCGATCGGCGATCCGTTCCGCCTCAATGGGTGTCCGGATTCCGGTTTCCGTGGATGAGACGACTACCGTCTCGATTTCGACGGCCTGATCCTCCCAGTCCACCGAGGCGGAGTAGTCGACACGATCGCCCTGGGCCGGCGCCGAAAGGGCCATTGTGAGGAAGAGCACTGTCGCCGCACCAATTCTCACCCACACCTGCTTTGCCCCCCGCACCGGTCTTAGAGGGCCTCGCCGAAGAAGATCCCGGCCCACTCCCAGTCACCGTGGATCTCCGGATTGGCCGGGAAGTCGACCCGGCGAAAGTAGAGATACCACGTGGAGATGCGGTGGGACCAACCCCAGGTGCGTAGATACGCTTCCCGGGCGTTGGAATTGACATCGATATCCTCGGCGTATCGAACCCGGGAGCGTTCCATGAAGATCCCGAGGTTGAAGGGGTTCTGGCTGTTGAAGTCGTCTTCCTGCTGCTCCCAGGACATGGCGAAGAAGTTCTCTTCCGCCCGGAAACGCAGGAGCATCCGGGAGTCCTGCCGCCAGAGGGCGTACTTGATGGCGGAAACCAGGTCGTCCAGGTTGTCCATGGTCCAGTCCTTGGACGAGTCGAAGAAGGCGACCTTGGTCCGGATGTCGTCGTGTGCATCGGGGTAGCCCGGAATAGTCGTGTCCGGATACTTCAGGAAATCCTTGTATGCCGCGTACGCCGCGTCCCACTCGCCGAGCTCCTCGTAGGTCTTGGCGAGGTAATAGTGCATCTTTCCTGCGTCGATGCGATCAGGAAAGCGGTCGATGAGGTTTCGGTAGTAGGAGATGCGCTCCGCTGAGTCCACGGTCATGTTGATCAGGCGTTGCAGCGCGATGTAGTGCGCGGAGGACTCACGGATCGATACGTCGGAGTAGTTGGTAACGAGGCGATCGTAGTAGTGTCGCGCAAGCTCGGGAGATTCCTCCTCGTAACTCCGGGCGACGAGCAGGAGGTAGTACGCGTTGTAAGGATCCCGCGGCTGCGACTCCACGTGGGACGTCAGGAGTATGCGCATCCGTTCCGGGTATCCGGCGGACACGAGATGCCCCGAAATCTGCTCCATGAGTGCGACGCGTCGCTTGGCGTCGCTGGTCTCTTCCACGAGATCGAAGAGCTCTGCCAGTCGCAGGCGCTGTTCCTCGGTTCCTACGAGGTAAAAGCCGTCTTCCTGTTGGGTGCATCCGGCGACGGCGAAGACGGCGGCAACAACCGCTACCAGGCAGGCCGGGACTATTGCGGAGAGTGAGAGCCGATGGGCCCATTGAAGCCTCATATCAGGCGATTCTACGGCAATGATTCATCAATTGGCAAGGAGACACGCCTCTGCTACACTTCCGCTTCGTCATGAGCGCACGCTTCCCCAATAAGTTTCTGGTGTGGAGCATCTTCTCCATTCTCCTCGGGTTCATACTACTCCTGTGGACTCTCGGGGCGGTCCCGGGGCTCGCGTCGCTCTGGCCGATCATCCCGCTTCTTGCCGGTCTGGGTTTCCTCTACGCGGGCCTGCTCCGCGGGCGCAGCGAAAGCTACGTCCTGGTGGGGATGCTGCTGGCGCTCGGCGGTCTCTTCGTGTTGTTGAGCAACACCGTCCTCGGTGCAGTCACTCTGGAACGGACGTGGCCGGTGTTCATGGCCATTGTCGGCGTGTCCTTCCTTGTGTATGCGATTCGAGCGGAAGGGGAGTCGCGGCTCACCGTCTCGGTCCCGGCCATAGCCCTCATCGTGCTGGCGGCGGGCTTCCTTCCGTTCAGTCTGGATCTGGTCGAGGCCGAGTTCGAACGTGTGGTGACCACCTGGTGGCCGGTGCTGTTCGTCCTCTTCGGCGTGATACTCGGTGTCGTTCACATCGTGAAGCGCCGTTCTTGACTCCGGTCACAGACCGGCTATTCCTTCGGCGCGTCGGGAGAGGGCGCCTCGGATGCCGTTGCGCCGTCATCATCGTAATCAGGAAGAATATTGGAGTCCCGGAAAAGGATGGTGTTGAAGTCCAGGCGCCGGCCGGAGCGCTGACACCGGAGAGTGAAGGGGAAAGTATGGCGCCGGAAGATGTAAAGGACCACCACGACGGCGACGATGCCGAGGATCAGTGCGTAGGTCGGCAGGCCGTACTGGACGACGGCGTTGGCAATGAGGAAGATGACGAAGGCGGCACCACCGAGGTAGAGGGTGGCGAATCGCTTCTTCACGGCGGTCTTGTGATGGCGTCTCTGGAATACGTTGAGAAGCAGTATCCCGAGAAAGACCCAGTAGAACTCGTTCGCGATAAACTCGACGACTTGTGTCATGATACTTCCTTACGATCAGAACCTTGAGTAGACTATCCAAATAATGCGCATGTTACTACCCGTCCCGACCGGCGATTCCGCCGCCCCGACGGTTCCGGTCGTCCCGACGGTTCCGGCGGGCCCGACGTGGACGCTCGACAGGATCCGGGATGTCGCCGAGGGCGCGTATCGACGCTACCACCGTCGTGACTATCTGCACCCGGACCCCCTGGAAGTGGTTCATGAGTACCGCCGATCCGAGGACCGGGAGGTCGTCGCGCTGACGGCCTCCGCTCTCGCCCTCGGGCAGGTCGAGAACATTCTCAAGGCGTGTCGGGAAGTGCTCTCAGCGTTTCCCCGGCCGCACGAAGACCTGCGCCGACTCGGCCGCAGGGAGATCGCCGATCGCCTTGACGGTTTCGTCTATCGATTCTTCCGAACCTCCCACATGAGCGACTTTCTCTTCGGGGTGGGCGAGATGCTTCGACGGTACGGAAGCCTGGAAGCCGGATTCCTATCGGGGTACTCGGAGGAGGACGAAACGGTGGTGCCGGGGTTGACCGACTTTGTTTCGCGCCTCTCTGCGTACGCCGGCGGAGACCACGGCATCCTTCTCTCCTTCCCGGCGAAGGGGAGTGCGAGCAAGCGGCTGCACCTCTTCCTCAGATGGATGGTTCGCCGCGATGCCCTCGATCTGGGCGACTGGACACGTGTGGATCCTGCGAAGCTTCTGGTTCCGGTCGACACTCACATGCTCCGGATTGCCCACTATCTCGGCATTACGGCTCGGAAGAGTGCCGATCGAACAGCCTCCGAAGAGATCACTGCGTTCTTTCGGCAAGTTGAGCCCGCGGATCCGGCGAAGTATGACTTCGCCCTCACGCGCGCCGGCATTCATCCGGAGCTTTCACAGCAGGAGCTGGCGGTCGTCCTCGGGGTGTAACCTACCCACAACCCTGTTGATTGAAGCAGCACAACCTCCACCGCAGTAGA
>CAZZIE010000072.1:0-20955 GCA_964654185.1 uncultured Spirochaetaceae bacterium
GCCCGACGGCCAGCTCCTTTCGGGACCGAGAGATAAGCAGCCGGTCTCAGGTAAAGGGACGCCTGACATGGCGGGATCCTCGCAACTCCTTTCGGCCGGGGGTGATACGCCGGAGCCATCAACACGGTTCTGAGTAGGTTGCGGGTGGCGCCGGTGCCGCGCGGCGCCGGTGCCGAAACGCCTTGTTCCTGCATACAACGCGGCGCCCATCCGGTATACTGCCGGAAGATCCCACCGGGGCCGACGTCAGGCCGACCGGGACAGGTATGACGGAGAGCAACGTGGCGGACGAAAGCGGCGCAACTTGGACCTACCTCACCAATCACTCACACGTACTCATCTGCCTGACGGAGGACCCCAACTCCCGTTTGCGTGATGTAGCCCAGCGCATTGGCATTACGGAGCGGGCCGTGCAGATGATCGTCTCCGACCTGGAACAGGCGGGCGTACTGCAGCGTCATCGCGAGGGCCGGCGAAACCGCTACGAAATCAAACCGGACAAACCCCTGCGCCACCCAGTTGAGGGGCACCGCACCGTTCGCGATCTGCTGGAGATGGTGCAGCAGGGATAGAGTTCGCGGCCGGCCTGTGGCGCGGCCGCAGATCCAACGGGCCACCGCTGGTCCGTGGGGCGCTGGGACGGCCGCGGGCCGCCGGGCGGCTGCGGATCCGCCGCCGGACCGGTACCACGGCGGTGGGGCCGGAGGCGGCGGGCGCCGCGACACTAATCAGTTAATCGAACTTCCACAACATACGTGCCGGGGGTGCTGCCGGCATCGTACGTGATGTTTTCGTTGTCCGTGGTGGTCTCGGAAGTGGCGACCACGGTCCCGGCCGGGTCGAGCAGCGCCAGGTCCAGGTTGCCGCCGGAGTGTGTGAAGGTGAGCTCTATCTGGATGGTGCCGCCGGCGGCGTCCACCTCCCATCGGTCAACGGTGTTGTGCTGACGCTGGACTGAGTCCTCGAGGGTTGCCGAAACGTCATAGACCTGCAGATCAAGCGCAACCGTCGGATTGATCAGTCCGTACCCGTAGTAGTCGTCGCGCCCCGGATCGCCAAGATCGTCTGCGGAAGTGCGGATCGTTGCGTACACTTCCTCCGGAGACAGATTGGGGTTCCTGCTCAACATCAGCGCGGCCAGGGCCGCAACGTGCGGGGAGGCCATGGAGGTTCCCTCGAAGAAGAAGTAGCCGGGAACCAGATCGTCGGATGGCGTTCTCGGGTCGTTGCCGACTGTCTGTTGGAGAATCCCGTCGGGATAGTCGTCGTCGTTCTGATCGTTGGCCCGTCCGAGGGAATCAAAGAGGTATCCCCCCGGCGCAACTACGTCCAGGGAGGGCCCGTAGTTCGAGTAGGGCGCACGGGCCTTGTCGTATTTGCTTGCACCAACAGCCAGAACATAGTCGTCGTACGCCGCGGGATAACTCACCGAGTTGTTGTCATTGCCGGCGGCAGCAACAACGACCGCTCCCTTCTCGTAGGCGTATTTCACCGCATCGCGCTCGTGCTGATAGGATTGGGCTGCGCCAAGGCTCAGGTTAATGACATCTGCCCCGTTGTCGACTGCCCATCTGATACCGTCTACGACATCACCGCTGTCCCCAATTCCGTCGGCATTGAGCACCTTTATAGGCATTATGCTCACACCGTAGGCCATGCCGGCGGCGCCAATGCTGTTATTCGTGCTCTGGGCAATAGTCCCGGCCACGTGGCTACCGTGGCCGTTGTCATCCGTTGGATCGATGTCATCATTTACGAAGTCGTAACCGGGAACGAATGCAGTCTTGGCAAAGTCACTGAGTGTTTGATCAACACCGCTGTCGATGACGGCAACCACGATGGTAGAGTTCCCGGTCTGAATGTCCCACACCGACGGCATGAGCAGTTGCAGGAAGTTCCACTGATAGGGATCGAAATACTCGTCGTTGGGTGTGCCCAGCGCAAAGACTCGTTTGTCCCGTTCGGCGTATTCGACTCCCGGCAGTGAGCTCAGATAGTCGATGATCGCTTGTACGGTCATGCCGAGCCCGGGAAACGGCATGATCTTCGATATGCGAGCGCCCTCGAGGGAGATGAGTACGCGCTCGGCCCCGATCGACCGAAGTATGGAGCGCACGGATGACTGCACTGAGCGGCCGCTATCTTCAGTTTCACGATACTTGACGATGATCCCGGAAGGCTCGTCGTCGCCATTAACCGAGGCAGCGTGTTCTTCCGTAGTGCGGAATCCAGTCACAGGAACCACTGCGGGTGAAACGCCCGAGGCAGCCGAAAAGGCCCCCGATTCCGAGAATGAACGCCAGGTTGCGGACAGAGTGTACGGCGTCTTCTCCCGCGGCGTCGCCCCGGTGGACACGCCGGCGGATATGTTCCCGACCTCATCGACCGTATGAATGGTGAAGGTGTAGTTCGTGCCGTTCAGAAGCCCTTCGACCACATAGCCGGTTTCGGACGGCGCCAGAACAACGTCCTCGGCCCCATCTCTTGCTATCCGCAGTCCCGCAAAGTCGTCGTCATCAGGATTCTGCCAGGTGAGCTCGACCGCCTCATCCAGTGGATCGGTAGCTACTTCGGTAACATCTGCCGGCGGCGTATTATCAAAGAACCCGACGACCTGGGCGCACCCCGCGAGGGCAAGGACCGACAGCGTGGCACCGCCGATGAGGAGTATGCGGCGAATTGTTATCGTGCGCTGAGAGCGGCGGCGGCCGCGACCTGCGAGTGCGATGGTGTGCTTCCCCCGGAACATGACTGCCCGCTACCGGGCTGTCCATTAATGATATCCCATTCGCACCGGTTCGGCACCTCGGTTCTGCCCGCCGCAGCCGGCCTGGGCGTCGCGCGGTTCAGGCGACCGGCCTGCCCGCCGCACGCCTGGCCCGAACCGGCCTGCGCGGCCGGCCCGCACGCTGCGCGGCCCGACCCGCGGGCGCCCCCCCACAGGCCCGACGATGCGAAATCATCCGCGATTGCGCCGCCCGAGGAGGCGAAAGCCGTGAGCATCGAGCTCATCTTCCAAGTTCTCAATGAAAGCGGCCGCGCCGGGAGGCGGCGAGGTGAAGAGGCTCACCGCCACGAAGAGGAGCGTCGTCACGATGGCGCCCCAGACGCTGGGCCACCAGCCGAGGGGGTAGAAGCCGGTGACGTAGAGGGCGGCGGTGAGGATGCCGCCGACGATCATGGAGACCAGGGCGCCGGCCGCAGTGGCGCGCCTCCAGAAGAAGGTGCCGACAATGGCGGGCGCCATGACCAGGAGGCCGCCGGAGGCCATGCTGGACAGGACGGTAATGAGGTTGAAGCGGAACCAGGCAAAGCCGATGCATGCGGCAAGCAGCACGACGGTGATGACCTGACCCATGCGGCGCTCCGACTCTTCCGGTACGTCCGGGCGAATGTTGCGGACCACGTCCCGGGCGAAAAGCGAGCTCAGGGTGAGGATGATCGAGCCCAGGGTGGAGCTCGCCGCCGCAAAGATGCCAATGAAGATGATGATGGCCAGGACGTTCGGGATGGTTGCCAACAGGCGCGGCATGGCCTCGTCGGCGTTCTCCAGGCCCGGGACGACGAGGGCGGCCTGATAGCCGAAGAGCGTGCTGATGATGGTGTAGACGAATCCGAAGGCGGCGAAGTAGAGGATCATCCGGCGCAGACTCACCACCCGGTCGGGGATGTACATGCGCTGGGAGACCTGCGGGTTGGTGAGGGCAAAGAAGGCCCACGGCAGGGTGAGCCCGATGAAGAGATTCGGGCTCCAGGTGAACTCCAGGAGCTCCGGCTTCTCCGCGGCGGCAGTCTGGAAGAACTCTCCCGGGGAGCCGAAGAAAGAGTACATGATAAAGACCAGGGCGATGATTGCGGTCACCAGCATGGTGAGCGCCTGAACCGCATCCGTCCACGCAACCGACCGCATGCCCGCGACAATCGCCGCAATCCCCGCCAGCAGTGCCATGACGAGGACCCCCGCCATGAAGGGAACGCTTCCGCCGGTCAGGCCGTTCACCAGGAAGCCGGCGCCCATGAGCTGCACCGAGGCGTAGGGAATCAGCATGACGAAGGAGATGATCGCCGCAACGACGGCGACCCACTTGTTGTCATAGCGCTGAGCCAGGAGCTCCGGCGGCGTAATGTGGTCGTAGCGCCGCCCGACCAACCAGAAGCGCGGGCCGAAGGTGACCAGCAGGAGCACCGTGAACATGAGATAGGTCATCTCGAAACCCAGCGCCCCGACGCCGGAACGGTAGGTCAGTCCGACCAGGCCCACCATCATGAAGGCGCTGTAGGTCGTCGCGGCGTAGGTCATCCCGGAGACGAAGCCCTTCAGCTTCCGCCCGCCAATGAAGAACTCCGAGGAGCCGGTGCCGAGGCCCCGCCGCGCCGCCAGGGCAATCCCGATCCCGACAACGGTCCAGCCAAGCATCGCCGCCCAGACGTATCCGGAGCTCATGAGCGACCTCCATTGTCACGCCCGGCGCCGCGGCCGGCGCCGGGATTGCCGCGGGCGGAGTCGGGGTCGCCGCTCGGCGTCGTATCGTCCGCCGCGCCGGGGGCGGCCGTGCTGGCGGACCCGCCGGGGTCACCGCCCACCGTCGCGTTGTCCGCCGCGCCGGGATCACCGCCCACCGTCGCGTTGTCCGCCGCGCCGCGGCCCCATCGCGCTGTGTAGAAGAACCCGAAGATCACAACGACGACGAGGGTGATGATGCACCAGAAGAGGTACGATGCGGCGAAGGTCGGCGTGTCGCCAATGATGAGATAGGGGACGAGGACATCTACCGCCGCAATGACGACCAGGACGAGGAGCAGAAACCAGCCTCTCACGAGATCCCCCTTGGGCGCGCGTGTCGGTACGCCTCCCGCGCGGGGACCCGCAGGTGCGCCCTTGAATCGAATGTACGGCGCGCGGTGCATCGTGCCAAGATTGGCTTGCCGGAACCTACCCGCAACCTTGTTGATAGGATTCCGCTAACTCATGACCTCATAGAAGCTTCCACCGTCAGTGGGTCGAAAACAAGAAGCCAGCCGGCCCGGACGTACTAAACCGCTACGCTGGAGCATTTTGTCCGGGCCCGCATCAACACGCTTGTGAGTACGTTAGAAGAGTTGCGTTTTCTCAAGCTTCAGCGGCGTATCCAACCCCGCCTGCTCGAAAAGCCGCCCGACCGGGCACGCCTGGATGGTCTTGTCCAGGATGCGCCGGAGCTTGTCCTCGTCCTCGTCGCTGTCGACCTTCACCGTTCCGGAAGTACCCGTGAAGGTCGGGTCCTTGTCACCCTTCTCCAGATCGATGTCGACAATGACCTTTCGATAAGAAACGCCGGAGTTCTTGGCGACAACCGCCCAGATGGTGGAAACGCACCCCGCCAGCGCCATGGCCGCGAGCTCCAGGGCGGTCGGCCCCAGATCGTCCCCGGACTTCGCCTCGGGCAGATCCAGCACAATGCCGTGGTGCCGGCCGTTGTCCACAATCGACTGCATGCATCCCGTCACGTGTCTCGATGTAACCTTCATTTCAAGCCTCCAATCAAAGCTGTATTGCCACGGCCTTCAGCCGTTGAGCTCAGATGCGACATCGAGGGTCTTCAGAAGCTCACCCTCGGCTTCGGTCACCAGGGAGTAGTGGATGTGCTTCCCCTCCCGGGTGCTGCGAACGAGTCCGATCGACTTCAGAAGCTTCAGCTGATGGGAGACTGCGGACTGTGATCGCTGCAAGATGATCGCAATGTCACCAACGCACACCGGCCCCCGCGCCAGCAGCGAGAGAAGCCGAATCCGATTCGCGTCCGAGAACGCCGACGCCAGCGTCGCCATGCGCTCGCATCTGGCCGCGTCGGGCAGCGCAGCCCGCAAGTCGGCGGTACGCTCGGACTCCTGGTGCGGCCCGAAACTGCCATTACTTTCATGCATTATCATATGAATAAGTATCGATATGTTACCACTTAATTGGGTCATTGTGCAAGTATAGGTCGATGCTTACGGCCCTCGCCGCCCGCACGGGCCATTCCACCGCCCTGTCGAAGCTCCGAATGTGTCGTCCTTTTGCGGCTTCGCTGCGAACCCGGGCTACTCGCGAAGGGTCACGGTCGCAACGGCGCCGTTGTCGTTGCACAGGTGGAGGCGTCCGCCGTACTGCCGGGCAAGGGCGCTCGCAATGGTGAGGCCGAAACCGTAGCGGCCCTCCTCGACGACGGCTGGCGGGAAACCGGGACCGAAGTCGCGCACGGTGAGCTTCACGGCTTCCTCGTCGTCTCGCCGGATTCCAACGGAAAGGGCGTGCCCCGACGCGCCGTGCCCCGACGCGGCGAGCGCCGATCCGGCCTGGCCCTCAGATGCGGTGGCAGGTTCGTCGGCTGCGGGGGTACCACCTTCGGAGGCGCCGCCGTCGGACGCGCCGTACTTGGCGGCGTTGGTCAGAAGCTCGTTGAGGATGATCCCCAAGGCAATGGAGAGGCGCGGTGAGATCGCGAAGGGCTCGCCTGCGAGCTCCACGTCGACGGGGTGCGTAATGGCGGCGGACTGCAGCTCGGAAACCATGTCGTCGACGAAGCTCCGGGCGTCGACGTGCTGGACGTCGCCCTGGGCGTAGAGGCGCTGGTATACCTGCGCCATGACGGCGACGCGGTTGCCGGCCTCCTCGAGGGCCTGTACCGTTTCGGGGTTACCGCTCTCCCCTGCCTGCAGTGAGAGGAGCGACCGCAGAATGCTCATGTCGTTCTTGATCCGGTGGTGGACCTCCTGGAGAAGGAGCTCCTTCTCCTCCAGGAGACCCTGGATCCGCCGCTCCGCCTCGATTCGCTGGGTAATGTCGCGGCCGGAGGCCTGGTAGCCCACGCAGGTGCCGTTCGCATCGTAGAGGGGGGCGCTGTTCCACTCGACGGTGCGCCACCCGCCCGGGGACCGCTGGCGGTTCACGAAGCCCCAGACGTGACTCCCATCCTGTCGCATGCGTTGTTCCGCCGTATCGGTAGCTTCCCGATCTTCCGGGTGCACGAACTCCGTCAGCTTGCGGCCGATCAGCTCTTCTCGCGGATAGCCGTAGAACTCTGCGGCAGCATCGTTCACAAAGGTCCACACACCGTCCAGGTCGTACCTGGTAATGATGTCCAGGGTGAGGCGCGTGACGGTACGGTAGAGCTCCTCGCTCGCCACCAGAGCGGACTGATCCTCCGCCTCCTCGGTGACGTCTTCCAGGGATGCAACCGCGCCGCTGAACTCTCCCCGCTCGTCAAAGACGGGTGCCATGTTGATCGAGAGGACGACGCGGCGCCCGTCGCTGCGCCCAATGGCGTGGCGCACGTCGTAGACCGCCTTCCCGGTTCGACGGACCACAGCGAAGGGAAGCTCCTCTTCCGGAAAAGGATTCCCGTCAAGATCGGTGATCTTCCACTGGGGATCGGCGTAGTTGCGCGTTGCCATGTCGACAACCTTCAGACCGAGCACATCCTCCGCCTGGGAGTTGGCGTAGCGAAGTCTCCCGGCCTCATTCATGAGGATGATGCTTACGGGACTGGTATCTATGATCTGTTGAAGCAGAGCGGCGTGGCGCCGCTCGGCGCGCTCCGCCTGGACGCGATCCGTCACATCCGTGAAGACCGCTGCAAGCCGCCCCGGCTCCAGCCGAAAAGCGGAGACGGAGAAGTATCGGCCGAGATCAGGCGCGTACTGCTCCGTCGAAATCGGCGTGCCCGTCCGTACGACCTCGGCATAGCCGGCGATCTCCTCGGCGGACGCCGATGAGAAGAGCGCACGGAGCGTCCGGCCCACGGCATCCTCCCGGGAAACGCCGGTGAGCTTCTCGAAGGCGGGATTCACATCCAGAAAGCGGGTGTCCGTCACGCGCCCCTGGGGACCGTAGACCATTTCGCTGACGGAGATCGCCGCAATGTCGTTTTCGAAGAGTTCCCGGTAACGCCGCTCAGTCGTCTTGAGCTCCTGCCTGGATTCGAAGAGCTCGAAGGCCATGTTGATCGACTCAATGAGGACGAACTCCCCGGCGCTCTTGAGCACGTAGCCGTACCGGGTGATCCCCTTCACCTTCTCGACCATCTCCTTCTCGGAGTGACTGGTAAGGAAGACAATGGGGAGCTCCCGGATCTCGAGGATCTGCACCGCAGCGGTCGTGCCGTCGATGCCGGACCCGAGGTCAATGTCCATGAGGACGAGCTCGATTCCGACATCCCGTCGGACCGCCTCGACGGCGCGCTCCCCGGAGTGCACCGTGAACGTCTCGTAGCCGTGCGCCTGGAGGGTGCGCGCTTCGTCGAGCGCAATGAGAGCCTCGTCTTCGACGAGGAGGATTCGCCTTTCCCGGCCGACCTGCGTGCTCATGACTGGACACTCGTGAGGTGCGTACTCTCGATTCTACCACAGTCCGGAGCGGCCGCTAGATCTCCAGAAGGTGGTGCCCGTGGTAGTGGGCGTCCCGAAGGGCGCCGATATCGTCGCTTGCAAGGTAATCATCAAAGCGCATGTGCCGGTCGATGTATCCCGTCGGTGTGAACTCAACAATGCGATTCGCCACCGTATCGACGAACTCGTGGTCGTGACTGACAAAGAGGACGTTTCCGCTGAAGTCGATGAGCGCATCGTTCAGGGCCGTGATCGCCTCCAGGTCCAGGTGGTTGGTCGGCTCGTCGAGCATGAGGAAGTTGGCCCCGGTAAGCATGAGCTTTGCCAGCATGCACCGCACCCGCTCGCCCCCGGAGAGAACGCGAACGCGCTTGTCCGCCTCATCTCCGGAGAAGAGCATGCGTCCCAGAAACCCGCGGACGTAGGAGGGGTCGTCGCTGTCGGTGAACTGGTGAAGCCACTGAATCACGCTCGCCTCGCTGTCAAAGAACGAAGTGTTGTCCTTCGGGTAGTACGCCGGCGTTATCGTCGTTCCCCACTGGATGCTGCCTCCCGCGGCCTCCCGGGTTCCGGCCAGGACCTCGAAGAGGGCGGTCTTCGCCTGGTGGTAGGGTCCCACAAAGGCGATCTTGTCGCCGGGCTGCACCTCCAGCGAGAAATCACGGATGACGTCCTCACCGGCATCGCCCTCATCCGGCACGATCCGCAGATGCTCCACCTCGAGCACCCGCTTTCCCGGCTCCCGGGCGGGGCGAAAGTTGATGTACGGCGCTTTGCGACTGCTTGGCTGGATGTCGTCAATCGTGAGCTGCTCCAGAAGCTTCTGCCGGCTCGTCGCCTGCTTTGAACGCGCCGCGTTTGAGGAGAAGCGTTGAATGAAAGCTCTCAGCTCGGCGACCTTCTCTTCCCGGCGCTTCTTCGCGTCGCGCATCTGCTTCCGGGCAAGCTGACTCGAGTGATACCAGAAGTCGTAGTTTCCGACGTACACCCTGATCTGCCCGAAGTCGATGTCCGCAATGTGGGTGCTCACCCGGTTCAGGAAGTGGCGATCGTGCGATACGACGATGACGGTGTTCTTGAATCCCGCAAGGAATCCCTCGAGCCAGGTGATGGACTCCAGGTCCAGACCGTTCGTCGGCTCGTCCAGGAGCAGGACATCCGGATCGCCGAAGAGCGCCTGCGCCAGGAGGACACGGACCTTCTGGCCGCCGTCGAGCTCGCCCATGCGGGTCTGGTGCAACTCTTCCGGAATACCCAGACCGGAGAGGAGCTGTGCCGCCTCCGGCTCCGCTTCCCAGCCCCCGAGCTCGGCGAACTCCGCCTCGAGTTCCGCCGCCTTCATACCGTCGTCGTCCGTGAAGGGCACCTTCTCGTAGATCGCGTCCTTCGCCACCATCGTTTCGTAGAGGCGCTCGTGCCCCATGATGACCGTGTGGAGAACGCTGTGGGCATCGAACTGAAACTGGTCCTGTCTCAGCACGGCAATGCGCTCGCCGGCTCCAACAGTGACCTCGCCGGTGTCGGGCTGAATATCCCCGGAGAGAATCCTGAGAAAGGTCGACTTGCCGGCACCGTTCGAGCCAATCACACCGTAGCAGTTGCCTGGCGTGAACTTAATGGTGACGTCCTTGAAGAGGAGTTGCTCTGCGAAGGAGAGAGATATGTCCGAGGCGGTGATCATGGTGCGTATTCCTTGTCCGGGGTATTCCGGAAATCGTCGTGGGATGGTGCGGATGCCGGGCTCACCGGAACGCCTGTTCCTGCGCGCCTGTCCTTGCGCGGACGCCCGCCCGGGCCGGCCCGGGGAGCCCGGAACGGAGAATGTACAGGATTCGGTCGCCACAGGCAATCACCTCTGCTCGTTCCCCCACGCGCGGCCTAACAATTGTTCGGATTCGAGTTGAACCGCCCATGCACCCGGTGATACCTTGGGACGTGCTAAGAAGCCTGTTGATGGGATTTCGGCAAGTCACGGTGCGGAAATTGGTTGCGCGGCTACAGATCCGGGAACAGGTTTCCCGCCGGCCTGGTGCCACCAAGCCACGACGCGGTAGCAATTTACGGGATGTGTCATCAACAGGGTTCTGAGTAGGTTACAGACACCGGAATGTGAGAGGAACGGAACCAATGTCCCAGTACGACGTCATTGTGGTCGGGGGTGGAATGGCCGGTCTGGTCTGCTCCAACTTCCTGGCCAGATACGGAAAGCGCGTGCTTCTGCTGGAGCAGAACCACCAGGTGGGTGGCAACATGTCCGGCTTCCGGCGCAAGGGCTTCTACTTCGACGGGGGCGATCAGTCCTTCGAGAGCCTCGGCGTGGTGTTTCCGATACTCGAGGAGCTCGGCGTGTTCCGGGCCGCGGACTTCCACAAGGCGCGCTACCGCATGGTCTCGGGTGACTTCGACTTCTTCGTCGACACCGTGGATGAGGCCGAAGAAGCCCTCCGGGCGGCCTTTCCGAATGAGACCGGGCTGAAAGAGGTCTTCGACGAGATCCGCAGGGTTTCCACCTTTCTGGAGCGCAACTACGTTCCCGAGAACATTCCCGCCCTCAACAATCCGTCACTGGGTCACTTCGCCCGGCTGCTTCCCTGGGCGCCGCAACTCCTCAAGTGGACGCGCTTCGCTTACCGAGAGAAGGTGTGCAACGCCGTGAAGGATCCGGGCCTGCGAAACTGGCTCACAAACATCGGCTACTACAAGATGCCCTTTCTCTTCTTCGCCGGCTTCTGGCACATCTGGGCGCACGACTACTGGTATCCCAAAGGCGGCATGCAGCACATGCTCAACCTTCTCGGAGAGTCCCTGGCGAAGCACGACGGCACCGTTCAATGCAACACGCGCGTAGCCAAGATCAATATTGTCGATGGTACCGCCCGCGGCGTCGTGCTCGACGACGGAACTCGCATCGACGCGGAACAGGTGGTGTATGCAGGTGACTACAAGCGCTTCGTTGGGGGGCTGGTTCCGGAGGAGCACTTCTCCGGACGCTTCCTCAAGCAGATCCGACAGAGTCGCCTCACCGAGGAGATCCTGAGCGTCTATCTGGGGGTGAACCGCCGACCCGAGGAGCTCCGGGAGCAACTCCAGGGGAACCACGTCTTCTTCTTCCCCAACTACGACGTGGTCTTTCCGAATCCCTCCCACGACCGGGACGTGCACCAGAGAATGTGGGTTGCCATCAACGAGTTCAGCGAGGCACACCCTGAGAGCGCCCCGGAAGGCAAGGCGACCCTTACCATTCAGACCTACAGCTCATACGACTGGGAGGACCGCTGGCACAACAAGAGCGGCGACACTCCGCGGACGGACGAGTACCAACAGTTCAAGCGCGACACGGGATATCAACTGGTCGAGACGGCAGAGAACGTTCTCCCGGGCCTGTCACAGGACATCGAGTACTTCGACGCGGGCACGCCCCTTTCGGCGGAACACTTCACCATGAATACCAACGGCTCCACCGGCGGCTGGTGCTACCACGACAAGGTTTCGCCGCTCTTCAAGCGGTGGAGCCTCAACATGTTCAAGACACCCGTCAGGAACCTCACCGCCACGGGGCACTACACCCTCTGGCCCGGCGGCGTCATCTCCGCCGCCCTGAGTGGACGACTGGTGGCCAACATGGTGGCCGGTAAGAGCGTTCTGACCCCGCTGGAAGTCACCCGCGCTCAGAGCGCGACCTTCGGCCGCGGCTGAAGACTTCCGAGCAGCAGTCGGCCGCTGCGGCCGGACATCAACAATTCTCGCACCAGTTCATGACTCTCGCGTTCCGCAGCCCATCACAACCTCTCAGCCCGGCCCTACGCCGTGAACACCGCCAGGCAGCGCCCGGGCACGGCGGCCTCACCGCCGCGAATCTCGACCCCCTCCTTCGACGCCACCTCCAGCACCGCCTCCGCGGCAACCGCGAGCGTCAACGCCTCGGTGGCGAAGTTGGCGACAACAATTTCCGCACCACGCTCCATGATGAGCGCTTCGCCCGGGGATCCCGCCGGCTCTTCGGTTGCCGTCGGCGGGGTTTCGCCGCCGGGCCCCGCGCCGGCGGTGCTCTGGCCGGCCGCCCCCGCGCCGCCGGGTTCCTCGCCTGCGGAGCTCCAGGCGGCCGCCTCCTCGCGCCCGGGTCGCTCGCCGGCCGCCGAGCCGGCCCGTCCGGAACCGACGGGGACGACCCGAACCCGCGGGCGCGCCTGCCCCGCCGCCAGTTCGGGGCGGCGGCGTCGCAGCGTTAGGAGCTCGCGATACCACGCCAGCATAGAGCGATGCGAATCGCCCGTGTGGGGCGGCGGGTCGCAGTGAGCATCGATCTCATGCCAGGGCAGGATGGACCGCGTGAAGGTCGACTCCGCCTGGGGATCCGGCACGTCCTCCGGTTTCCAGCCGAAGTCGCCGAACTCGCTGCGGCGCCCCTCCGAGACCGCGCGGCCCAGGTCGGGATCGCCGTGATCGGTGAAGTACTGGAAGGGCGCGGAGGTCGCCCACTCCTCACCCTGGAAGAGCATGGGGACAAAGGGGCTCAGGAGGACCAGCCCCGCCGAGATCTTATAGAGGTCCCTGTCAACGAGTTGACTGAGACGCTCGCCCACCGCCCGGTTGCCCACCTGATCGTGGTTCTGGTGGTACCCCAGGAAGCGCTCCTGTCCGAGGTGACGGGCGCTGCGCCCGTGGCGGCGGCGCCGTGACGGGGCAAAGCGATCGTCGTAGACGAAGGTCTCCTCCAGCGCCTTCGCAATGTCGCCGACGGAACCGAAGTCGGCGTAGTAGCCCCGACGCTCGCCGGTGACGACGGCGTGGAGGGTGTGGTGGAAGTCATCGCTCCACTGCGCATCTATCCCGAAACCGCCCGCCTCCCGGGGCGTGACGATCCGCGGGTCGTTGAGGTCGCTCTCCGCAATGAGGACAAGCCGGCGTCCGATGTGCGCCTCCAGGGCGTCGACCTCCGTTGCCATCTCCTCCAGGAAGTGCACCGCCGAGCGGTCGTAGAAGGCGTGTACGGCATCTATCCGCAGCGCGTCGACGTGATAGTCCCGGAGCCACATGAGGGCGTTGTCAATGAAGAAGCGTCGCACCTGGTGGCTCTCCGGCCCGTCCAGATTCACCGCATCTCCCCAGGGGGTCTGATACTCCGCGGTGAAGTAGGGACCGAACGTGCCCAGGTAGTTTCCCTCGGGACCGAGGTGGTTGTAGACGACATCCAGAATTAGGGCGATGCCGACGCGGTGGCATGCATCGACCAGGCGCTTCAGGCCGTCGGGGCCGCCGTATGCGCGGTGGGGTGCGAAGAGGTCCACCCCGTCGTAACCCCACCCGCGGTTTCCGGAGAAGCTGCACACCGGCATGAGCTCCAGATGAGTCACCCCGAGCTCCAGCAGGTGAGCCAGCCGCGCCGCCATGCCGTCGAATGTGCCCTCGGAGCTGAAGGTGCCTACGTGGGCCTCATAGATAACCGCCGCCGACAGGGGGGCCTGCTGAAAGCCCTGGTCGTTCCAGGGAAAGAGGTCGTGGCGCACCTGCAGGGAGGGGCCGTGAACGCCCTCTGGCTGGAAGCCGGAGCGCGGATCCGGCAGGGGATCGCCGCCGTCCACCCGGAAGGCGTAGGGAACCTCGGCGGGGTCGTGGGGAACTTCGGCACGCCACCAGCCGTCTTCGCTGCGGGCCGCGGGGAACTCTTCGCGCCGGCCTTCAGGTCCGTGCTCGGGACGGCGCTCGGGTCCGCCCGCGGGGCGGCCTTCGGGGGCCGCCGTGGCGGGAGCGTCCCGGCCCGCGCCCGGGCCGGAGTCCGGGCCCGAGTCCGGGCGTTCCTCGCCGTCGCGGGCGCCACGCCCCGGTGTCATTACCACCGCGACGCCTTCAGCCTGCGGGGCCCACACAGTGACGGTGTATCTCGCGGATTCCTCGTAAGGCACGGATTCCTCCTCGTGCAATCTCCGGCGTTCTCGGCAGGGGAGCGCTGCCTTACTGCGCCGGCGGCGGCACCGGTTCGGCTACGGGCCCCGCCCCGGCGTCGGCGCGGCTGCGCCCCCCGCTGCGGCGGCGCTCCTGCGACCAGGGTTCGCCGCCCCGGCGGCAGGGTTGCAGGGCGCTCCGCCTCACCGGCCCTTCCGTCGGACCAGGAGCGCGCCGGGCAGATCTTCGAGAAGCTCCGCCACCTCGTGGGTTCCGCCCTTCCTGGTGCGTCCGGTCAGGCGGTTCACCCAGGTTCCTGCGGGGAGCTCGACCATTGCCACGGGCTCCACGCCGGTTGCTGATTCGCTCTCTGCGCGCTCGTCCGCTTCGGTCTCCGGCGCGTTGTACCGCCTGGCCAGGATAATGACCTCTTCGCCGCGGCGGTACCCGAGATAGGGTACGCCGGCAGCGCTCACGGGCTCGGCCGTGGAGGCGTCGCCGGCGGACCCCCCGCCGGTCTCGTTTTGTGCCTCCGTGGAGGCGTCACCCTCCGAGCGGGCGCCGGCACTTTCGGAACCTCGAATATCGAGAGGGATGTAACCACCCTCGGAGGAGAAGACGTGCGGGCGCTCATTCCGCACTGCAAGTGCGGTGCGGATGAGGTGGAGCTTCGGCAGGCCGCTCGCCCAGTCGGCGAAGATCTCCCGGGGAGTCGCCGGGGCCGCAGCGTCCGCGGCCGGGGCCGCAGCGGACCTTCCGCCCCCCGCTTGATCGACGCCCCGGCTCTCACCCTCGGGTGCCGATCCACCGGCCGCGTCGGGTCCCGACGCCGCGGTGGGTGCCGGCGCCACGGCGTCGCGTGGGGCCGCAGCGGCTCCCGGAGCAAGGGCGTCCTCCGGAGGCGCCGGGCCACCCGACCCCGTCGCGCCGGTCAGCCGCGCCAGGAGCTCTTTGCGATGCTCGTAGTCCACGGCGCCGCGGTTGTCGGGATCCACGAGGGTGTGGGACCAGAGCTCGCAGCCCTGGTAGGTGTCGGGGACTCCCGGGGCGGTGAAGCGGATCAGCGTGGCAACGAAGGAGTTCTTCCAGCCGGCGAGGGAGATCTCGTCGGCGAACTCCTCAACCATCTTCAGAAAGGTCTCGTCGGCCATGGCGCCTTCCAGAAAGGCACGGACCCGCCCTTCATATTCGGGGTCCTGGTTGGTCCAGGTTGTGTAGGTCTTGGCTTCGCGCATGGCCTTCTCAGTGAAGGTCCAGATGCGGTCGAAATCGATGGGCCACGCCCCGATGAGATTCTGGTAGATGAGATACTCCAGATTGCGATCCGGGGTGCCCTCCTCCCGATACTGCTCGTTGTGGACCGAGGCGGCGTGGACGAACTCCTCCCAGCGGTCCGGCACCGCCGCCAGGGCGGCAATGCGCGCCCGGGTGTCCTCGCTGCGCTTCGTGTCGTGGGTGGAGGCGGCGGACATGGCGTTGGGCCAGTGCCGCGCCCGAGTCGCCATGAACTCGTGAAACTCCTCGACGGCAGAGCCGAAGTGGCCGGGATTGCCCCCGACCTCGTTGAGCGCGGAGAGGCGGTTGTATACGTAGAAGGCGGTATCCTCGGCGCCCTTGGCCATGACCGGGCCGGAGAGCTGCTGGAAGCGCATGACGAACTCGCCCTCGGTCTCACCGGAGCTCTCCAGGGTCAGCACCGACTTCAGGAACTCGAAGAGCTCGGCGTCGGTGTCCGGGAGGCGTTCCTGCGCCTCGCCGATCGCCCGGTCGATCATGGCGCGGTCCGTATCGGTCACGAACTGATCACCGGCGCGAGCGGTATCGGCCACGACGTAGGTGCGGTAGACCGGAAAGGACACCAGTACCTCGGAGATTGCCGCGGTAACATCGTCCCTGCTGAAGTCCCGGTAGCGCCGGTGTCGGCCGCAGATCTGCTGGAAGAGATCGACCAGGCGGTACACATCGCTTGCAAAGAGCTCTTCGAGCACCTGATGCTTCGCCGCGTGGAGCACCTCCTCGTACGTGCGCTGCTCGCCGGTGAAGTAGCTGTAGAACTCGGTGAAGCGCTCCTCCGCATCCGGCGGCACGAGAAGACGATTGACCGCGTTGAGAAAGTCATATCCGGTCGTCCCCTCGATCGGCCAGTCCGGCGGCAGGCCCTCGCCCTCTTCGAGAATCTTCTCCCCGAAGATCCACCCCTCCGGCGTCGCGTTTCGCAGACGCTGAAAATACTGCCGAGGATCCCGCAGCCCGTCGGGGTGGTCGACCCGCACTCCCTGCAGCGATCCATCCTGGAGCCACTCGAGCACTCGGCGGTGGGTTTCGTAGAAGACTTCCTCGTCCTCCATGCGCAGCCCGATGAGGGTATTGATGTCGAAGAAGCGCCGATACCCCAGATCACTCCGGGCGAGACGCCACAGTGCCAGGCGGTAGTTCTGCCCCTCGTGGAGCGCGTCCATGAGGTCCGGCTCGCTGTTCACCCGCTCGACCTCCGCGTCCACGGCGCGGCGCACGTTGGGCTGCCGGTCGAGGAGCTCCGCCAGATAGGTCCGAATGACTTCCTTGTCCCGATGTCTCCGGTACACACTCGTTCGATCCGTCGCCGATGAGAGGGGAAGGTAGTCCAGCGCGCTCGCCAGGAAGCCGAGCTCGTCGGAGTCGACGGTTCGCGCCGCCCTGGTAAGAAGTCCCGACAGGCTGCGGGGCGAGACCGGCACGACGTGCTCGTAGTAGCGGAAGAAGAAACTCCCTTCCACCCGCTCCAGGCGCACCTCCCCGGACTCGATGAGGCGTCCGTAGTGGTCGCCCAGTACGGGAAGGAGAATCCGGTTCCGCGACTCCCCGGGAGGATACTCCCAGTCCACGTCGAAGAAACTGGCGAAGCGGCTCGAGGGCCCGTTTTCCAGCACATCCCACCACCAGGCGTTCTCGGGCCCGCCGATCGCCATGTGGTTCGGCACGACATCGAGAATGTGGCCCATGCCGGATTCGTCCAGGGCGCGGCAGAACCAGCTGCGCCCCTTCTCGCCGCCGAGCTCCTCGTTGACCTTTGAGGGATCCACGACATCGTACCCGTGGGTGCTCCCGGGCGTCGCCTGCAAATAGGGCGATGCATACACGTGTGAAACCCCGAGCTCTGCAAGGTACGGCACCACCGCGGCGGCGGCATCGAAGTCGAAGTCGGGGGTGAGTTGCAGTCGATAGGTTGCGGTCATGTCGTCTCCAGACGTGTACTCCGGGCGTCTACCCCAGGCGTTTACTCCAGGCGGCTACCCCAGGCGCTGAAGCACCACGATGCTCCGCGCCGCAACGGTGAAAGCTTCGCCGGCGGTGTGGTCCTCCGGCGTGTCGATCCAGCCGCTCTCGGTTCGCAGTACCGTGCGCCACCGGCGCCCGAAGCGCTTGTCCGGCAGCGTGAAGTCGAGGTCCTCGTAGTGCGCGTTGAATACCAGGTAGAAACTGTCATCGCGTACCTCCCGGCCGTGCACGTCCGGGGTCGCAATGCCGTGACCGTTGAGGAAGACTCCGATCGACTTGGCGTAGCCCTCTTCCCAGTAGTGGTCCTCCATCTCCACCCCGTCCAGGGTGAACCAGGCAATGTCGTCCAGACCCTTGCCGTAGATGGGCCGGCCCTGGAAGAAGCGCCGGCGCTTGAAGACGGGGTGCTCCGCCCGGAACGCAATGAGCCGTCGCGTGAAGCGGTGGAGGTCCCAGTCGGCCCTGGACCAGTCGTACCAGGAGATCTCGTTGTCCTGGCAGTACCCGTTGTTGTTGCCGTACTGGCTCCGGCCGATCTCATCCCCGCCGAGGAGCATGGGAACCCCCGCGGAGAGGAGAAGAGTCGCAAGGAAGTTGCGTTGCTGCTTTCCCCGGAGGGCAAGGACCTCTTCCTCGTCGGTCTCCCCTTCCGCCCCGCAGTTCCATGACCGATTGTGGTCTTCCCCGTCGCGGCCGTCTTCCCCGTTGGCATCGTTATGTTTCTGGTTATAAGAGACCAGGTCCCGCATGGTGAAGCCGTCGTGGGCGGTCACGAAGTTGACGCTGGCGTAGGGGAGGCGGCCGGTGTTCTCGTAGAGATCCGAGCTGCCGGTGAGGCGATAGGCGAACTCGGGGAGGGTCTGGTCCTGACCGCGCCAGAAGTCGCGGATGGAATCGCGGTACTTGCCGTTCCACTCCGACCACAGGGTGGGGAAGTTACCCACCTGATAGCCCCCTTCGCCGACGTCCCAGGGCTCGGCAATGAGCTTGGTCTGAGAGATGACCGGGTCCTGCTGGATGATGTCGAAGAAGGCGCTCAAACGGTCGACGTCGTGGAGCTCTCGCGCCAGCGCCGCGGCAAGGTCGAAGCGGAAGCCGTCGACGTGCATCTCCGTGACCCAGTAGCGCAAGGAGTCCATGATGAGCTGCAGCACGTTGGGGTGGCGCATGTTCAGGGAGTTGCCCGTTCCCGTGTAGTCCATGTAGTAGTGCCGGTCTTCGGCGGTGAGGCGATAGTAGGCGGCGTTGTCGAGCCCCTTGAAGGAGAGTACCGGTCCTTCGTGGTTGCCCTCGGCCGTGTGGTTATACACCACGTCCAGGATCACCTCGATCCCTGCGTCGTGGAGCGCCTTGACCATGTTCTTGAACTCCGGCACCACCGAGCTCGGATCCTCCCGGGAGGCGTACTCGTTGTGCGGAGCGAAGTAGCCGATGGTGTTGTACCCCCAGTAGTTCCGCAGACCCTTCTCCAGAAGGTGTCCGTCGTGGGTGAACTGGTGGACCGGCATGAGCTCAACTGCGGTGACGCCCAGGCGTTTCAGGTATTCAACGGTCGTCGGGTGCGCAATGCCGCTGTAGGTTCCCCGCACGCTTGCCGGCAACTGCTCGGCGATCACCGAGAAGCCTTTCACATGGGCCTCGTAGATCACGGTGTCGTTCCAGGGAGTCCGGGGTCGATGATCACCGGTCCAGTCGAAGAAGGGGTTGGTCACCACTCCCTTGGGCACGAAGGGTCCGCTGTCCTGGGTGTTGGGCGACCAGTCGGGCTCAGTTGCGTCGTAGGGGTGCACGGCGTCGTTCCAGACGACGTGGCCTTCCACCGCCTTTGCGTACGGGTCGAGGAGCAGCTTCTCTGCGTTGCAGAGGTTCCCCTCTGCGGGGTCCCAGGGGCCGTGCGCCCGGAAGCCGTAGCGCTGCCCGGGCAGCACACTCGGCAGATAGCCGTGCCAGCAGTGCCCGGTCTGCTCCGGCAGGACGACCCGCGTCTCACGGCCGGTCTCGTCGAAGAGGCACAGCTCCACCTTCTCGGCGACGCTGGAGAAGACACTGAAATTGGTCCCGGCGCCGTCGTAGGTGGCGCCGAGGGGATAGGGTTTGCCCGGTAATACATCCATGTTCGGTAGTATAGACAGTACGGAACGGCACCGCGCACCGTCTACCTGCCGGCGGCGGCCGCGGGCCGGCGCGGGCGGCCGCCCGTGTTGAAACCCCGTGCGCCGGCGGGGGATACTGGGCCGCACCAGGGTTACACCGGGAAGGAGCCGCAGATGGATCGCAACGAGTTCGTACAATGGGCCCATGAAGTCGTCGACTGGATGGGGTGGTACTACGACCACATTGAGGACTTTCCCGTCCGCTCGCAGGTTGCGCCGGGCGACATCATGAAGCGATTGCCCGTAGGCGCGCCGGAAGAGGGCGAGGGTTTCGATGAGATCCTGGCGGACTTCAAGGAGATCATTCTTCCGGGAATGACGCACTGGCAGCATCCGAAGTTCTTCGCCTACTTCCCGGCGAACTCCAGCTACCCCTCGGTGCTCGCGGAAATGCTCACCGCCGCCCTGGCGGCGCAGGGCATGATCTGGCAGACCTCACCCTCCGCCACGGAGCTGGAGGAGCGTGTCATGGAGTGGCTCCGCGACCTGATCGGCCTGCCGAAACAGTTTGAGGGGGTCATTCAGGATACCGCGTCGACATCGACCCTGGTGGCTCTTCTGACGGCCCGGGAGGTGAAGACCGGCTTCCGGAGCAACGAAGAGGGCCTCGCCGGCCTGCCGGCCATGACGGTGTACGCCTCCGAGCAGACCCACTCGTCCATTGAGAAGGATGTGAAGATTGCGGGATTCGGCCGGGCCAACTACCGCCCCCTGCCGGTGGATGAGAACTACGCCATGAAGCCGGAGGAGCTCGAGGCGGCGATCGTCCGGGACCGGGAAGCGGGCCTGACGCCGTGCTGTGTCGTGGCAACCATCGGCACGACGGGATCGACGGCCATCGATCCCTTGAAGGAGATCGTCGAGATTGCGAAGCGTCACGGCCTCTGGATTCACGTGGATGCGGCGCTGGCCGGATCCGCCCTGGTGCTACCGGAGCATCGCTCAATGATCGAGGGTATTGAAGGCGTCGACAGCTTCGTCTTCAACCCGCACAAGTGGCTCTTCACCAACTTCGACTGCTCCGCCTACTTCGTCCGGGACAAGGAGGCGCTCCTGCGGACCTTCGAGATCCACCCGGAGTACCTGAAGACCGCTGAGGGCGCAAGCGTCAACAACTATCGGGACTGGGGCATACAGCTCGGCCGACGCTTCCGATCGCTGAAGCTCTGGTTCGTTCTCCGCTCCTTCGGCGCCGAGCGCATCCGCGCCATCATCGGGGAGCACATTCGTCTTGCGAAGGATCTGGCGTCCAGGATAGATGCCGAGCCGGACTTCGAACGCCTGGCCCCGACGCCCCTCAACACCGTGTGCTTTC
>CAZZIE010000073.1:0-20923 GCA_964654185.1 uncultured Spirochaetaceae bacterium
GGGTTGTGTCTGCGGAATCGGCTGAGGCTGGGAGGCTGGGGAGGCTGCTGTGGCTGGGGCGGGGGCTCCTGCGGCTGAGCCGGCCCCTCCCCCGGAGCCGGTTCCTCGCGCGGGGGCGGCTGTTGCGGCTCGTCCCGGGCAGGAGATGGCGGCTCCGGTGGGGATTCCGAGCTCTCAGGAGATGGCTCGTCCCGCGCCGGCTCGTCCCGCGCCGGCTCTTTCTGCGCGGGCTCTTGCCGCGACGGGGTGGATGGCTGCGGCTCCGCTGCGGGCTCGGCGGGCTGCTCTTCGTCCCGGCGCCGGGAGGCCAGGTTGAGAAGGGATGACGGCGGGGTTTCGGGTTCGGCCGGGGTCTGCCCCTGCCCCCCACCACCTCCGCCGAGGTTCCACGGGAGGAGCTCCTCTTCCCACTCCTCCTCTTCTTCCTCTTCCTCTTCCTCTTCGGGCTCCTCTTCGTCCTCGAACTCGAAAGAGGTCTCGGAGAGATCGAGGATCGGAATGGAGTCCTCTTCAATGCTCTCGGACTCCTCTTCGGTGTCCTCGACGGGTTCGAGGTCTTCCGCCTCGGGTTGCGACAGGCTCGCCAGCTTCTCGAGATTGCGCTGCCACGCCGCCTGAGTTTCAGGGTCCATGGCGTCGACGCTCTCCTCGTAGATCTGAAGGCTTTCGTTGAGCGCGCTCAGGTCCTCGGGATTCGCGCGGTTTCCCTGGAGGCTGATGAGATCGTGGGCCGCGGAGACTGCGCCGTCCGGGTCTCCCATGGCGCGTTTCACCCGCGCCAGCAGTGCGAGAATCGACGCGGCGGGATTCGAAGAGCGGAGCTCTTCCAGCAGCGCTTTGGCATCGTCCAGGCGACTCTGGGCGAAAAGTGCCTCGCCGAGCGCGACGCCCACTTCGACGTCGTCGGGGTGCTGCTCGAAGACGGGGCGGATCCGCTCCTCCGCTTCGCCGGGACGCCCCTCCCCGAGGAGAATCCGCGCGGCAGAGATCTCAAAATCGTAGCGCTGTGGGTCCAGCTTCTGAATGCGGGTGAAACACTCCTGGGCCAGCTCTTCGCGACCCTGATGCATGTACACCTCGCCGAGGAGGCGCAGCGCATCCAGGTTGTCCGGCTCACCGTCCAGGACGTCGTTGAGGACGTTCTCGGCATCCTTGAACTGCGAGAGCGCCACGAGGGCGGAGACCAGGCTGAACTGAATGGCGTGGCGATGGGGGTGCTGACGAGCCAGATTATGCAGCTCATCCACCACTCCCTCGACTCCGGGACGGCCGGCAAGCAACTCGGCCAGGTGGACGGCGGCGGGCTCGTAGTCGGGGGAGTCCTGCACGACCTGCCGGAGCATCCCGAGTCCGTCATCGAGATCACCGGCGCGGCGAACGCGAAGGATGCCCAGATTGGTCCGTGCCTGTGCGTCCTTGCCGTTCAGTCGGAGAATCTCCTGGTAGGTCAGCTCCGCCTGGCGGTAGTCCTGGCGCTTTTGCTGGATGCCGGCGAGGCTCCGCAGCGGCGCCGTCCATCCGGGGCGAGATCGTGCGGCGTGGCGATACTCCTCCTCGGCCTGATCGAGGTCGCCGAGCGCCTCGTAAGAGACCCCGAGGTTGTACCGGAGACTGGGATGGTTCGGATCGTTCTTGAGTCCCCGCAGGAGAGCGTTCCGCGCCGACTCATGGTCACCGATCTGCTGGTAGAGAGTCCCGAGGTTGTTGTGCGCCTGGGCGAATTCCGGATCCGCCGCGACGGCTCGCTCGTAGGACTGCCGCGCCTTGTCCTCGTTCCCCGCGACCTTGTGGACGTTGCCCATGTTGTAATGAATGTCCGCGCGGTCCGGTCGCAGCCGCGCCGCATGTTCGAGGGCCTTGGTTGCCCGGGAGAGATCGCCCTTCTGTCGGTACAGAACACCGAGGTTGTTCAACGCTTCGACGTTGCTCCGCTCCAGGCTCAGGGCGCGCCTGAATGCGGACTCGGCATCTCCGTTCCGGCCCTGAGCTGTGCGAATGGAGCCCAGGAGGACATGGGTCCGGGCATCGGTATCGTGCTCCTTGAGGAGTTGCTTTGCCAGACGCTCTGCACTCTCGAAGTCACCCAGCCGGATGGACTGATACGCCTGTTGCAGCGTCGCGTCGTAGTCACGTTGGGGCATCAGCGCATCCTCTGGGGGCGCGCGACGACTTCGCGGGAGTAGTTGAGGGAGCCCATCGACTCATCGTAGGCAGCCACGGCGAAGTAGTAAAGAAGCCCGTTGACGAGTCCTTCGATTGTCACGCTCGTTGCGGAACCGACGTCGATCGGTGAAGGGCCCCGCCGCGCCTCCGTGCCGAGATACTCGCCGCTGCGATTGCCGTAGTAAACTCGGTACCCCCGCACGTCGTCTCCCCGGACCGGGTTCCAGCTCAGGGTGACCGCGCCATCCCGGGCCTCCGCCTCAACGCCGCGCGGCGCGGGCGGTGGTTCGTTGGGGGTGTAAGTAACGGTAAGGCGCCGGAGTTGCGGCGAGGGCTCCCCGGGCTCACCCGGATAGAGCTCGGCCCGAAGCCAGACGTAGCGCCCCGTTGCCGGTGGCATGAGCTCGGCATCCTCACCGAAGCGCTCCCACTCACCGCTGCCCAGGAGATCCGACCTCGTAACGCGGTAGAAGAGGCGCACCTCGCTCCGTCCGGGCTCGTTCACATCTGCGGCGACGGCGTGCAACTCACTGCCGTCCTGTCCCATATCCAGCGGGCCCAGTACAACGAATCCCGGTTCGGGGGTCTCCGGTGTCAGATTGGGGTCCTCGACGAAGCGACGACTGATCCGGAGCTCATCCATGAGACCGTCGAAGCGCGGGGCAACCCGTACGCTCCGGGGAGAGCGTGATCCGATCACGGGAACGAAGACGTCTCCCCCCTCGGTGCCGGTGCTGGTGGCGTGTGCCACGTCCTGGACGCGGCCATCGACGAGATACTCGATCAACCCGATGTCTGCACGGTACCGCAGAAGGTGATGCTGCCACCGTCGCGGCACCAGAAGGTCTCGACCCTCCACCTCCATGGTGAAAGGGGCCTGATCGGGCCCCTGAAAGAGATTCTCGAACGCCCAGATGACGCGGCGTCCCTGAACCTCCGCCCGAAGGCCTTGCGGCCGTCCCGGGGCGATCTCACCGAGCACACCGGTCCACTCCAGGAGCACCTGCCCGTCCGAGGCGGTGACCGGAAAGAGCCAGAACTCAATGGAGAAGCTTCCGGGAACGGAACCGGGGAAGAAGAGGGCGTTTCGGCGCGGCTCGAGCTCCAGGGTCGCATCTCCGGCACCGTCGAAGCCGCCGGCCCCCCGTCCGACGCGGACCTGATCGGTTATAACCGGGGGTGTCGCAACTACGGCGTAGTTGCCGGCGCGATCCGCCGGACCGCCGGGATCAAACGGGACCAGGAGGTCGGTATCCGCCTCGACATTGTAGGAGCGATCGCTGAGCCGCAGTTCGGGAAGCCCGCGGAATCCCTCTTCCACAATCACGTTTGCCATGCCGGACATGGGTTGCCATCCCCCTGAGCCGTCCAGCACAAACTGCTCCTCCGCCGCGGCGGCCTTTCCGGCCGGAAGGGTTGCGAGGGAGAGGAAGGCGCAAAGATACGCGGGTAGTAGGATTAACGCTCTTTCTTTCCGTTTCATGCCGCCTTACCTTATTATCGCCTGCAATGCGGACTCAGAATAGCGTCTCCAAAGAGCGAATACGCCGCTCCTTGTCCAATATCCCCACTTCTCCCGGGGTTTACATCATGAAGGACGAGGAGAACCGTACAATATATGTCGGCAAGGCGAAGAACCTTCGCAACCGCGTCCGTTCCTACTTCTCCGGAGAGAAGGATCCGAAGACCGCCGTGCTGGTCAGCCGCGTGGACAACATCGAGACCGTGGTCACTCGCAACGAGTACGAGGCGCTCCTTCTCGAGAACAATCTCATCAAGAAGTGGAACCCCCGGTACAACATCAACCTCAAGGACGGAAAGACCTACCCGGTCATTCGCGTCACCAACGAGGAGTACCCCCGCGTCTTCAAGACACGCACCATGGTGCAGGACGGCTCAACCTACTACGGCCCTTTCACTAACGTCGGACACATTGAAACCTATCTCGAGCTGATCGAGCGCATCTATCCACTGCGGAAGTGCCGGGGCCCCGTGAAGAAGCGGGACCACCCCTGCCTGTACTACCACCTCGGTCGCTGCGCCGCGGTGTGCGCCGGCAAGACCGACCGGGAGGAGTACGCCCGCCGCGTCGAGGGCGTGCGGAAGCTCCTCTCCGGCGACACCGACGACATCCGCTCCGACCTCCAGGGAAAGATGGAGGAAGCTGCGGCCGCGCAGGAGTACGAGCGCGCCGCGGACTATCGGGACACCATTCGCGCCCTGGACACCGTCGAGGCGGAACAGCAGGTCGTCGACTTCGACCCGGAGACGCGGGACTACGTGGGCTACGCCTCCCACGAGCAGCTCGGCACCTTCGTCGTCTTCCAGATGCGCGCCGGAAAGCTCCTCTCGAGCGACATGTTTCGCACGGACGTCTTCGACACCGACGTGGAGGATCTGACGCAGTTCATTGTGCGCTACTACGAGGCCAAGAAATCCGTTCCCTCCCGTCTCTATGTCCCGATTCAGGTCGATGAGGACGCGCTCCACGCCTTCTTCAAGGACACCCACGGTACCGAGGTGTCCATCTCACTCCCCCGGGAGAAGCGCGATCAGTCGATCATCAACATGGCCCGGGAGAACGCCCGGCAGGACATCGACAAGCGCATTCGCGAACGGGGGAATCTGCCCGCCCTGGAGGAGCTTGCCCGGGTGCTCTCGCTGCCGCAGGTGCCACTGCGAATCGAAGGCTTCGACATTGCCCATGTCGGCGGCAAGTTCCCCGTCGCATCCATGGTCTCCTTCCTGAACGGGGTGCCCAACAAAGCGGAGTACCGTCGCTACCACGTCCGCGGCCTGGAGGGGCGGATCGACGACTTCGAGGCCATGCGGGAGATCGTTGCCCGCCGGTACACCCGCATTCTGAACGAGCGGAAGGACCGCCCCGATCTCATCCTCGTAGACGGCGGGAAGGGTCAGGTCAGTGCAACCAGGGAGATCCTCGAGTCCCTTGGTCTGGAGGAGACCCCCCTGGTTGGACTGGCGAAGAAGAATGAGGAGATCTTTCTCCCGGATCGCCCGGATCCGGTGACCCTTCCGGAGGGCTCGCCGCCCCTGCAACTCCTCCAGCACGTCCGGGACGAGGCGCACCGCTTTGCGACGAGCTTTCGCTCGCGGATGCAGCAGAAGGAGATCTCCGGATCCACGCTGGAACGCGTCCCGGGCATCGGCGCCAAACGCAGCCGCCGCATCCTTCAGGCCTTCGGCAGCCTGGATACCGTCGCGGAAACGCCGCCGGACGTGATTGCCAAGACCGTCGGGATCACCGAAGAAAAGGCGCGTCAGGTGCGAGAGGTCGCCCGGGCGGGCGTCGAGGAAGCTGCGGATGCGGATGAAGTCCCGGAAGCGGAGGGAGAGGAGAACGCGGATCGGGCCGTAGACACCTACGACGCTGCGGACACGGATGATGCGGGGGACGCGTCCGATACGGCGACCTCGTAGATCAGCCGCTCCAGCAGGATCGTATGGGTCACACCGGGAAGGCTACGGAGGTCCGCGTCGCAGGAGATGGCGCGGTGGATCAACTCCCGGAGGCGAATCGCCGTGACCCGGCGCGCCGCCCGGTCGTGGAAGGCGGCGTTTCGCTTGCCTCTGACGCCCGCCCTGGAACGAGCGCTATCTCCGGTTTCCCCCGCGTCCAGAAGCAACCGATAACGGAGAAGCCTTCGCAGTTGCCAGAGCACGCCGCCGACAATCTGAACGGGTGAGGAGTCGCTCCCGAGAAGGAGCTTCTGGAGGATGTCCAGCGCGTGGCCGAGCTCGCCCTCAATTGCCGCCTCGAAGAGGCTGAAAACATTCTCGCGCTTGCCGTGGTAGAGATAGGTCTCCACCAGATCGACGGTAATGACCCCGTTCTCGGCGACCACCGCCAGTCGGTCCGCCTCCGCGCCAAGCTGGGCGGTATCGTTCTGGACCAGATCGAGGAAGAGCTCCTCCGCCTCTTTCTCGACTGTGACGCCGTGCTTCCGGAACCGCGCCGCCAGCCAGCTGCGCTTCTTGTCCTCGAAGAGTTCCCAGAAGATCGTCGTCCACGCCTTCGGGAAGGCCTTTGCCCAGCCCTTGTCGATTCGTGTCTCCTCTGAGATGAGAACGAGGGTCGCCTCCCGGGCGGGGTCCTTCACGTACGCCTTGAGGCGGTCGCCGTCGCTCTTGCCGCCCAGACGTTCCGCCCCGTAGAAGAGGACGAGGACGTGCGGCTGAAAGAGGGAGGGACTGCGCAGGAGCGCTTCGACATCGACAAAGGAATCTTCACCGCCCTGAAAGCGGTGCTGCTCCGGCTCTTCCCCGGTGCGCGCGGCAATGTCGCTGCGGATTTCTGCAATGTGCTCGTCGCGGCGGCCCGTTTCAGGACCGAGCAACAGATGGACGGGACGGGTGTCGGCCATGGGGACGGCTACCCGTAGGAACGAATGATGTGGGCGAGCTTGCCGAGAATTCGGACGTCCTGGGTGTAGATGGGCGGATACTTCGGGTTCTCCGCCTTCAACTTCACCCGGTTGGTCTCCTTGTAGAAGCGCTTCAAGGTGACCGCGTCGTCTACGGTGGCCACTACAATGTCGCCGTTCTCGGCGGTGGGCTGCTGACGGAAGATCGCGACGTCGCCGTCCATGATCCCGGCGCCGACCATGCTGTCGCCCTGAACGTGGAGAGCGAAGTGGGTGCCCGAGCCGATCAGTTGCTGCGGGACGGGAATACCGCCGTCGTGGTTCTCCTCGGCGAAGAGGGGCTTACCGGCAGCCACGTTACCCAGGAGCGGCACCGTCACCACGGGGTCCTCCTCCGGCTGCCCCCGTTCGAGCACTTCGATCGTGCGGCTGCGGTGGTTGTTGAGGGAGATGTAGCCCTTGCGCTCAATCGCCTTGACGTGGTCGTAAGCGCCTTTCACGGAGATCGCGAAATTCTCGGAGATTTCCCGGATGGTCGGCGGATAGCTGTGCTCTTCGATGTACGCCTTTATGAAGTCGAGAACTTCCTGTTGCCGCTTTGTTATCGCCTTCATTCCGTAATCTTCTTCACTTCTTCACTTCACTTCTTCACATCGATTCCGAGCTTGCGAATCTTGCCGTGCAGATTGCTCGGGTAGATACCGAGGGCCTGGGCGGTGCGTGAGATGTTGTAGCCGTTCTCCTGGAGCTTCTCCTCGATGTATCGGCGCTCAAAGGTGTCTTTCGCTTCATTGAGACCCATATCGAGGTACTCTCCCAGTTCAGAAGACCGCCGCCGGGTGCGGCTCACATCTCCGAGGTTCCGATGGACCTCGTCGGCATCGATCTCCTCCCCTTCGCTGAGTATGGTAATTCGTTCGACGAAGTTTTTCAATTCACGAATGTTGCCGGGCCAGTCGTAGTCGGCCAGGACCTGCATGGCCTCCTTGGTGAAGCGCTTCTGGGGCTGCCCCTCCTCGGCGTGCTGCCGCAGGAAGTGCTCTACCAGCAAGGGCAGGTCCTCAACGCGCTCCCGGAGGGGCGGAACCGGCAGGGTCACCACGTTCACCCGGTAGTAGAGGTCCTCCCGGAAGTTGCCCGCATCGATCTCGCCGAGAATGTCCTTGTTCGTCGCGGCGATGAGCCGAACGTCCACGGTAATCGTCTCTTCCCCGCCAATGCGCACGAACTTCATCTCCTGGATCACCCGGAGCATCTTGGCCTGGGCGGAGAGCGACATGTCCGCCACCTCGTCCAGAAAGAGGGTGCCGTGATCGGCCAGCTCGAACTTCCCCCGGCGCCGATTCACGGCGCTGGTGAAGGCGCCCTTCTCGTGACCGAAGAGCTCACTCTCGATAAGGGTGTCGGGAATGGCGGCGCAGTTCACCTCCACGAAGGGCCCGCTGGCGCGGAGGCTCTTCCGGTGGATCTCCCGGGCAACCAGCTCCTTGCCGGTACCGTTCTCCCCGGTTATCAGAATGGTGGAGTCCGTCTCGGCGGCCTGATCTATGATTCCCCGAATCTCCTCGAGCTGCGGGCTCTGTCCGATCATCTGCTGACGCGGCTGGAGGGAGTTCCGGAGCTCCCGGTTCTCCTGGCGAAGCTTCTGGAGCTCCAGGGCGTTTCTCACCAGGGTGACAACCTTCTCCAGGCTCAGCGGCTTCTCGAGAAAGTCGAAGGCGCCCATCTTCACCGCCTTCACCGCCACGTCAATGCTGCCGTGCCCGGAGATGACGATGACCGGCATGTCGACGTAGGTCTCCTTGATCTCCTCGAGAACCTCAATGCCGCCCTTCTGGGGCAGCCAGACGTCCAGGATGACCAGGTCGATCGGCTCGGTCTTCAGCGTGTTCACCGCTTCCATGCCGTCCTCGGCGGTGAACACCTCGTAGCCTTCGTCTTCCAGGATCTCCTGGAGCACTTCGCGGATGCCCGCTTCGTCGTCTACGACCAGTATTCGTGTCATTGCTGCAGCTCCGCGGGTAGATCAATGAAGAATGTCGTCCCGATGTTGCGTTCGCTCTCGAACCAGATCTGCCCATTGTGGTCAAAGACAATCCGCTCGACAATGGATAGACCCAGCCCCGTCCCGTGACGCTTGGTCGTGAAGTAGGGATGGAACACCTTGGTCTGATCGTCCGTCTCTATCCCCGGCCCGGTGTCCTGAATCTGGATGCGGCAGTAACTGCTGTTGCCCTTCCGCACCACGCTCGCATGCACCATAATCTCGCCCCGCCCGTTCATGGCGTCCAGAGCGTTCTGAAAGAGGTTGGTGATCACCTGCTTGATCTGACGATAGTCCGCCGGAACGGTGAGCTCCGAATCAATGGTGTCGTACTCGATCTCGGTGCCCTGGAAGGCCTCGTAGCCGGCGGCTGCATCCGCAACGAGGTCGCGGACGACGACCTCCTGGTAGTCGGGCTCGGGAAGTCGGGAGAAGTTACGAAACTCGCTCAACAGCTGGTTCAGCCCTTCGACCTCCCGGATGATGGAGCTCACCGACTGCTCGAAGACCCGCTCGAAGTCGTCGGATCCCTGGTGATACTTCCGAAGCATCCGCTCCGCCGAAAGCTTGATCGGCGTGAGGGGATTCTTGATCTCATGTGCCAGGCGCTGAGCGATCTCCTGCCACGCCGCCACCTTCTCCGTCTGCAGGATCTTGCGCCGGGAGCGGTCGAGCTCGCTCACCATGCTGTTGAAGGAGTCCACGAGCATGCCCAGATCGTCCCGGGAGCGCGTGAGGATTCGGAAGGAGTAGTCCCCCTCCGCGACCCGGCGCGTCGCCTCCTCCAGACTCATGATGGGGCGCATGATCTCATCCGACAGGAAGAACGAGACCAGGATCGCCAGGAGGAGAAGCGGAAAGGAGAAGAAGGCGAAGAACGCCGCCACGGCGACAATAAAGGCCGACCGGAACTGATCGAGCTGGGTGAAGAGCTCGATTGCCCCGGTAAGCTGCTGCGCCTTGGCATCGAACCCCTCGGGGAGGCGCACGCTCAACACCGCGGACCATCCCGCAGGCAGGCTCGGCGAGTCCGTACGCAACCGGATGAACCCCGCCCGCTCGGTCGACTCCCGGGCAATCTGACCGATTCGGGCGTTCTCCACCTGCCGCGTCGAGAGGAAGACCTCGTCGTCGCCGCCGGCGTAGACTTGCTGCAATCCTTCGTCGAAGAGCTGAAACGCACTGATCGTCGGGTTGACCTCCCGGATGGTGTCCCAGGTCTGCTCCGGCTGGGAGACGGCGCCCCCCATGAGGGAGTCGAAGACCCGACTCTCCGCGAAGACCTCAACCGTCCGGGCGCGGTCGTCGTAGTACTCCAGGGCCAGGTCGAGCCCCGCCCGAAGCGCCTGCCCGGTGTTGGCGCCGAACCACGAGTTCAGGGCGGTGCGAATGAAGTGAATGGCGAAGATCCCCTGCGGCACCGATGCCAGCAGCACGACGAAGGTGAAGAAGAGCAGCAGCCTCGTTTTGAAGCGCGCCCCGGGACGGCCGCGGGCGCGCTGCCGCAATAGCCGCACGACGTTGACGGCGATCAGCGACACCAGGAAGGCCGGGAACACAATTGCCACGAGGACAATGAAGAAGCGCGACACCGCCCCGGCAATCGAAAGATCCGTGAGGATCTGCCGGGCAAAGACCAGGACCAGGACAATCAATACGACATAGAGCAGGATGATGCTTACGAGCCCCGCCGGAGTGGTATCGGTGCGTTCGCGCTGCTTCACGGTTCGCCCGCCTTGTCGCGTTCGCCCGCCTTGTCGCGTTCGCCCGCCTTGCCCAGGGAGAGGCGAGTCCACGGGGTCGATATGGTGTCGTTCGGCAGGAGAATGGCGAGAATGCCGAGAGCGGGGACAAAGCGAACCGGCTGCAGTTGCGCCTGCACCAGGAGGTAGGACTCACCCGCTACGTCCGATCGCGGCACCCGCATGTCCTCCGTCGAGAAGAAGTCTGCAAGAAGCTCCCCCGGCTGTCGATACCGCGTCTCCAGGACGCTCTCGCCCCCTGAGACCCTGCGAAGCACATATTCGTCGGCGAAGGGATCCCATTGTACCACGTAGACGCGGCGCGCCTCTCCGACCAGACGATCGCCCAGAATGGCTCCCAGGCCGTGGCTCTCCTCGTATTGCCTGAGGATGAATTCTATCTCGCTCTCGAGGCCGGAACCGAGCGGTTCCAGGACGACACGGTCCTCAATGCCCCGGACGGTCACGGAAACGCGCGGACTCTCTGCGGTACCCACGCCGTTGGGCGGAAGGACGTGAGCATCGATCTCTTGAGAAATGAGGGGAGGTGTCGCCAGGCTCGCCGTTGCCAGGCCCATGATCGCCAGGCTCATGAGCACACGGAGGAGAGGGTGCGCCTCACTCCTCCTCGAAGCGGTTTTCGAAGAGTCGGGCGATCTCTTCAACTGCATCAGCCTCGTCATCGCCGTCAGCCGTCAGCGTCAGAGTGGTGTTGTATCCGGCGCCGAGAGTGATGATGCCCATGATCGACTTCGCGTTGATCTCCTCGTCGTCCTTGCGCAGCATGACCGTCGAGTCAAACTTGGAGGCGGTCTGCACAATCAACGCCGCAGGGCGAGCGTGAATTCCCGCTCTGTTCCTAACCGTGATCTCGCGTTCCGTCATCGACTCCCTCTGCACCCGTGTTGCTCATCCACTCGTTCCCGCTCCGATGCCGCTTGAAGTAGGCAGTCCGTGCGTTCTCCCGCTCGAGCCACTTCAGCACGCTCTGATTGAACTCCCGAGCGGAGTAGTAGCCCATCTTCTTGAGCCGCTCGTTCATGGCGGCGGTCTCAATGATGATGGGAATGTTCCGCCCCGGCTTCACCGGGATCTGTAAGTGGGGCACCGTGACCCCCAGGATCTCCCGGGTGCGCTCTTCTTCGCCGATCCGGTCGTAGACGGCGTCGCTGTCCCAGGTCTCGAGCTCGCAGATCAACTGGACCTGCTTGTTGTCGCGAATGGCCCCGACCCCGAAGAGGTGCGTGATATTGATGATCCCGAGGCCCCGGATCTCCATGTGGTGACCGAGCGCCTTGTTGGCCCCCGCCCCAAGGAGAATGTTCCCGGAAACGCACCGGATCTCCACCGCATCGTCCGCTACCAGACGGTGGCCCCGCTCGACGAGTTCCAGGGCGGTCTCGCTCTTCCCGACGCCGCTGTCGCCGAGAATCAGGGCGCCAATGCCGAAGACCTCCACCAGGGTGCCGTGGATCGTCTCCGACGGTGCGAAGACGTTGCCCAGCGCCCGGAGCAACCGCGACGAGAAGTCCGACGAGGGCAGATCGGTCTGCAGAATCGGACAGTTCGACGCCTCGGCGATCTCGAAGAAGTCCCGCGTCGGCTCGAGGGCGTGGGTGAAGAGCACCACCGGCACGTCCCGCTCGAAGAACTCGTGGAGGACCCGCGTCTCCCCCTCATTCTCGAGCTTGCGCAGGAAGGCGGTCTCGCCCCGGCCGAAGATCTGAATGCGCTCGCTCCCGAAGTTATCGAAAAAGCCGTTCAGCGCCAAACCCGGCCGGTTGATGTCCGGGACGCGGAGCTCCCGGGTCAGCCCCGGGCGGCCACCGATGCACTTGAGATTGAGCGCATTGTGCTCCTTGAGATCGAGATCCAGGAGGTCGAGAACGGTAAACTTGCTGACCACGAGAGCGCTAGTGCTCCTTCACCTTGTCTTTCTCTTTCTTCACCTTCAGTTCCAGCTTGTCGATGAGCGTATCAATGCCTTCATGGAGCTCGAAGCTCTTCACCTTTATGACGTGGGAGTTGCCCCACCTGAAGTGGACTTTCGCCTCCAGCTCGTACTCGTGCGTCTCCTTCACGAAGGTAAACTCCAGATCGACGATCATATCCTTGGCAAAGTCGATCTTCCCCAGGCGATACTCCACGAATTCCTGCGTCTCTTCCTTCAGATCAAAGTGGACTGCCTCTATATCCAAATGCATACGCTACCTCCGATATGGATTCGTGATCGAATGTGCATCATCGATCGTACGACGAGCTGATATCGAGCTCCTTGCGGTACTTCGCGACCGTGCGCCGGGCAATAGAGATGCCCTGCTTCTTCAGGAGATCTGATATTCTCTGGTCCGAAAGGTGTTTTCCGCTCTTCGACTCCTCCTCCAGGATTTCCTTGATGGTCTCCTTCACCGCTTCCTTGGAGAAGCGGGAACCGCCGGAACCGGTACCTGAGATCGAGTTGGAGAAGAAGTACTTCAACTCGAAGATACCGAAATCTGTCTGCATGTACTTGGCCGTCGTGATGCGCGAGACCGTCGCCTCGTGCACGCCGACCTCCGCGGCAATGTCCTTCAGAGTGAGAGGCACCAGATACTTGGGCCCCTTCACGAAGAAGTCTCTCTGGAAGTCGATGATTGCGCGAGCGACCTTGAGCAGGGTCTGGTTCCGCAGCTGGATGCTGTGAATGAACCAGCGCGCGTCCTTGACGGAAGAGTTCGCAAAGCGCCGCGCCGCCCGCTCCTCCTGGTCCTTGGATGGCGGCTTGCCGCCGATCTCCTCGAAAAAGGGGTTGATCGAGAGGACCGGTATCTCCTCGTCGTTGAGGATGATGACGAGCTCTCCCTCCTTCATGGTCACCAGGAGGTCCGGCACGACGTAGCGCGTCGTCTCGTTGGAGTACTCCCGGCCCGGAAAGGGTGTAAGAGTCCGGACGAAATCCAGTATTTCCTGAACGTGCTCCTCAGTCGACTTCAGCCGCTTCGCAATGTCACCGTACTTGCCCTTCTCCAGAAGCACCAGGTGGTCCTCGAGAACCGTGTCCGTGTCATCCGGGGCATCGTCCCGGAGGGAGGTCTGGACCAGAAGCGACTCCTGATAGTTCGAGACCGCCGTTCCCGTGGGCTCGAAGGCCTGGATGATCCGGATGATCCGACTAAGATCCTCGTGGTCCTCCTCGGGAACGAGGGAGTAGGGATCCTCGGTGTGGAAGCCGTTCTCGTCCAGGTTCATGATCACGGTCTCGCCCAGGTCGAAGAGCCGATCCGAGATGGGCTGCAGGCGAAGCTGCCACAGAAGGTGGTCGTGGAGGGACTCCGATCTGGAGAGAGCGCCTTCCATGAAGCGTCGTTTGTTGTCGCTGCTCTCCTCGTCGTATCCGCTCTCCTGAAACCCCGGATCCGAGGTGTTCTCGAAGTAGTCGTACTCTTCATCGCGGGGCTGGGTTGCCTCGTCCAGTGAGAGGGTGGAGGAATCTTCAACAATATCGAGGGCCGGATTCTGCTCGAGCTCCTGATCAATGCGGAACTTCAACTCCTGGATCGGCAGCATCATGAGCTGAATGCTCTGATAGAGCTGCGGATTCATGCGGAGTTTCTGTTCCTGAGCAAGTACCGGTTTCTGTATCTGCAATGGTGCCTCCGGCCGCTAGACCTCGCGAAAACGCGCGAAGCCGGCGCCGTCGGTCGCGAACCTTCATGCGGACGCGGCGGCCGCTACGGCCTGGAATTCGATTGTGGTGTAGGGTCATTCCTTTGTCAACGTGACGCCGACGCGGGCAGCGGATCCCGTCCCGCCGCCGGGACGAGAGCCGCCGGGGCCGGTGTCACATCTGGAAGCTCTCGCCCAGGTAGACCTTCCGGGCGAGCTCGTTCTGCATGACGTCTTCGCGGGTGCCCGCGACCACGATCTCTCCATCCTTGATGATGTAGGAGCGGTCGGTGATTTCCAGAGTGTCCCGCACGTTGTGGTCGGTAAGGAGAACGCCGATGCCCTTCTTGGAGAGGTCGGCAATGATCGTCTTGATGTCGTAAACGGCAATGGGATCGATGCCGGCGAAGGGCTCATCCAGGAGCAGGAACTTCGGCTCGATCGCCAGAGAGCGGGCGATTTCGGTGCGGCGCCGCTCGCCGCCGGAGAGGGTGAAGGCCTTCTGGTGGCGGTTCGCATTTATCCCCAGCTCCTCGAGGAGCTCGTCGAGCTTGGCCTTCTTCTCCTTCCGGGTCATGTCGTTCCGGGTCTCCAGGATGGCCCAGATGTTCTGTTCGACCGTGAGCTTCCGGAAGATGGATGCCTCCTGCGGGAGGTAGGAGATCCCGAGGCGCGCCCGGCGGTACATGGGATAGCGAGTGACGTCGGTGCCGTCCAGGAAGATGCGCCCCTCGTTCGGCGAGATGAATCCGACGATCATGTAGAAGACCGTCGTCTTTCCGGCGCCGTTCGGACCGAGAAAGCCCACGATCTCGCCGCGGTGCATGGCGAACTCCACCCCACGCACGACGGTCCGGCGGCCGAAGCGTTTCACCAGGTCGCTGACCGCCAGCCCGCGGTGGCCGTCCGGGGAGCTCGACTCGCTCAGACCGTCACTCACTCCCGGCCTCCTGCTGCGCGGGGGCTTCTTCCCCGCCGTCCGCACCGTTCGTGTCGTCCGGCGCCTCTGCGGCTCCCTCGTCTTCCTGGTCCTCTTCCGTCGTCACGGAGCCGCGGACCTCGCCCTGCAGGGTGATGTCCTCCGTATCGATATTCATGACGATGCGCGAGGCGCGGTACTCATCGCCCTTCCAGAAAACGACCGGCAGGCCCGAGAGCTCGAGGTTCTGGGTCTCCCGCTCGTACCGGGCAAACTCCCCGCGAGCCACCAGATCCTCCCCGAGGATGCGTACGCCCACCTGTACGGTGCTCACTTCCTCCTCGGTGCGGTGCTCAATGATGTCGCCCTTCACGACGAGCTCGTTTTCCAGGTCCTCCATGACGGCGGACCCCTCGGCGCGAATGATGTCGTCCTGGCGATCGAAGAAGAGGCTTCGGCTCTGCAGACGGAGCCCGCGCTCCACGTCCTCGACGCGGACGCCCCCTTCCGCGGTGGCGTAACGGAAATCCTCGCCGAAGATCTCGATCGTTTCCGCCTCAATGATCGTCTCGTCCGAAACGACCCGGGCGTTGCCGGAGAGGACGGTCCGCTCCCGTCCCTCGGCAAAGACGATCGAGGTGCGGTCACTCGAAAACTCGAAGGTCTCGGCAGCTGCGAGGGCCGCACCGAGCCCCGCAATCAGGGCCATGAGAAAGGCTCTACGAGTCGGTCGAATCGTCGGCCTCCTCTTCGTCGTCGGTGACCAGGCGGCCGCTCACGTCCCCGGAGAAGGAGACCTCTTTGAGACGCGTGTCCGCCTCGAAGCCCAGACCGGTAATCTCCGAGCCGGAGTCGCGCACCACGGTGACCCGGTCGTTCTCGCGGCTGGTCAGACGGCTCTCCTCATCGCTCCAGTAGAGATAGTCCGCGGTCACTTCGGCGCCTTCGGTATCGGAACGGAAGCGAATGCCCCCGGTGAGCTCGACGTCGCTCGTATCGGTGAAGTACACCGCCTCGTCGGCGTTTCCGGAGCTCAGGACCTCGCCCTCGGCGCTGCGCTCCTCGAAAGAGATTCCGTAGAGAAGCTGCTTCTCCTGCTCCGGGTAGGTCTCGAGACGCTCCGCCGCGAAGACCAGCACGCGATTACTCTTGCGCTCCACGGTGTAGGACGACTGGAAGAGTATCGTTTCGGGAATGTCTTCCGGGCGCTCCTGAGCAATGCGTCCTGCATCGTAGTCGAGGCTGCAGCCGGCGAGAACCAGAAGCGCGACAACCGCCGCCGCCCGGAGTGTGCAACGCAGAGGGCGCCCGGCGCGAAACGGGGTGATCATTTTCGCTGTTCCACGAGGGACGCCTCATCCACGGGGCGCCGCGACCGCTCCATGTGCTCAACACCGGCCGCAATGAAACTGCGAAAAAGCGGGTGTGCGGCAATGGGCTTGGACTGGAACTCCGGATGAAACTGCACGCCCAGCCCCCAGGGATGGCCCGGCCACTCGACCGACTCCACGAGAGCAGAGTCCTCCGTGACTCCTGAGACGACCAGCCCGCTCTCGGCCAGGCGATCGCGGTAGGTGTTGGACACCTCGTATCGGTGGCGGTGGCGTTCGGAGATGATCTCGCGGTCGTAGATGCTGCGGATTCGGGTCGACGGCAGCAGGCGCGAGTTATTGGCACCGAGGCGCATGGTGCCGCCGTAGTTCTTCACGTTGATCTGCTCTTCCAGAAGACTCACCACCGGATCCGGCGTATCGGGAATGAACTCCGTGCTGTTTGCTTCATGAAGGCCCATGACGTTGCGGGCGTGGTCTATCACCATGACCTGCATGCCCAGACAGATGCCGAAGTAGGGCACGGCGTTCTCCCGGGCATACTGAGCGGTCCGAATCATTCCCTCGATGCCGCGGCTGCCGAAACCGCCCGGTACCAGTATGCCGTCAACGGATGCGAAAACCTCGTCGAGATCGTCCAGGCGCTCCAGGCGTTCCGAGTCGACCTTGACCAGCTCCACCCGGGTCTCGTTGGCGACGCCGCCGTGAAAGAGCGCCTCATCGACGGACTTGTAGGAGTCGTTGAGGTCGATGTATTTGCCCACCACGGCAATGCGGACGGTTCGCTCCGCGCTCTGTACCACCTCCGAAACGTGCTCCCACTCTTCGAGCCGGGCCGGCCCCGCTTCCAGCTTCAGAAGCCCCAGGATGATGCTGTCGAGACTCTGCCGGTAAAAGCCCAGAGGGATCTCGTAGATGGTCGTCTTGATGTCGTAGGCGGAGATGACCGCCTCGTAGGGCACGTTCGTGAAGAGGGCGATCTTTCGCCGCAGCTCTTCGGAGAGCATCTCCGGAACGCGGCAGAGGAGCACATCCGGCTGGATACCGATCTCCCGGAGCTCCTTCACGGAGTGCTGGGTCGGCTTGGTCTTCAGCTCTCCCCCGGCGACTTCCGGAATCAGCGTAACGTGCACCGAGATGACGTGGCTGTGTCCGATCTCGTGGATCATCTGACGGACCGCTTCCAGGAAGGGAAAGGACTCAATGTCGCCGACGGTTCCGCCGATTTCGACAATGGTTACGTCCACATCCGGCTGCTCACCGACGGCGAGGATCCGCTGCTTGATGCGGTCGGTAATGTGCGGGATAACCTGCACGGTCCGGCCGAGATAGCGTCCTTCCCGCTCCCGCTGGATGACTTCCTGATAGATCTGCCCGGTTGTGATCGAGCTCTCTCTGGCCACCGGCGCGCTGGTGAAGCGAGCGTAGTTCCCGAGGTCGAGATCGGTCTCTGCACCATCATCGGTGACGTACACCTCGCCGTGCTGGTAGGGGCTCATGGTGCCGGCATCAACGTTGATGTAGGGATCGATCTTCACCATGCGAACGCGCAGCCCACGGCACTCCATGAGACTGCCGATGGACGCGGCGGCGACGCCCTTCCCGAGGCTGGAACAGACACCGCCGGTGACGAAGATATAGTTCTTCATGCCCGCAAATTATCCCAATGGCGGCAGGGGATGTCAACGAAGAGGACGCTCATACCGACGGTTCTCGCGCCGGGCCGCGCTTCAATGCTCGCCGCCGAGAC
This sequence comes from uncultured Spirochaetaceae bacterium, assembly GCA_964654185.1. Lineage (GTDB taxonomy): Bacteria > Spirochaetota > Spirochaetia > DSM-27196 > PWMO01 > CAYFQV01. The sequence goes on from CAZZIE010000073.1 coordinate 17,980, forward strand.
TCCAGGGGGCAATGGAAGTCTGCGGGCTCGCAGGAGCCTGCTCGCCCACCGGCCGGCCGAGGCGGGTGGCGACGCGCCTGCGCACGTAGACCGGCACCTGCGCCTTCGCCGCCATGGCGAGCCCGCGGCTCGCCGACAGGGTCATGCGGTGCTGCGTGCTTCCTTCCAGATAGACAAAGCTGGCAGTCAGAGCTCCGTCGCCGTCGGCATCGATCTCGAGGTGTTGGGGAACCATCTGGTGTGAGTCCAGCAACTCCGTCACCACGTCGTATGCGGTTTCGGCGGGAACCTCGGGGTCCAGCGCCTCGAGAACCGCCTGGGCCTCATGCATTCCAATAGGAACCATGACGACGCGATGTTGTGTAGTCAGCTCCAGCAGCACGTGCGGAGCCTGGGAGGCTTGCGTGAAGCTCAAACCTTTCAGTTCGACACTATCCCATCCAGGCTTCATACTGACCTTCAATATACCACGCAGCATTCGGAAAACCGGCGCGGACCACCATATTGGCCTGGTGAATGTTGACACCCCCTTTTCAAAGGGCCTAGATTGGGGTTCGTTTTCAACAACCCCGGAGTGGGAATGTCAAGTTTTCTCAACGATGATTTCTTTCAGAAGTTCCGCGACCTCATCTACGATGCCAGCGGTATACACTTCTCCAGCTCAAATCGTTCCATTCTCGAGAGCAGACTCCGGGAGCGCCTGCGAGCGGCGGGTGCCGCCACCATCGGGGAGTATTACGAGCGGATCCGGAGGGACAACGAGGAACTGAAGGTCCTCCTGGACTCAGTGACCACCAACCTGACCAGGTTCTTCCGCAACACCGCGCACATCGAGACCTTTCAGAAGTTCGTTGTTCCGGACCTGGCGGCGCACAAGCGCGAGCGCGGGGAGAAGACCGTGCGCATCTGGAGCGCCGGTTGCTCCACCGGCGAGGAGCCCTACACCCTGGCCATGGTTGCTCTGGAGTATCTGCCGTCGAGTCTGTCGGTGGAGATCGTCGCCTCGGACATCAGCCTGAAGTCACTGATGATCGCCAAGGAGGGCTACTACAACGAGAGCCGCGTGCAGGGCGTGCCGGAGAAGATGCTCGCCAAGTACTTCACGCAGCGGGACGGCGGGTACCAGGCGGACGATCGCCTGAAAGAGGTGATTCGCTTCGATTACCACAACCTCAAGAATGACAGCGGCCTGCGCGGCCTGGACGTGGTCTTCTGCCGGAACGTGCTCATCTACTTTGATGAGGCGGCGCAGAAGGCGACGGTCAACCGCTTCTGGGACGCAATGGGACCGCACTCCTATCTCTTTATTGGCCACTCCGAGTCCCTCTTCGGCATGAATACCAGCTTCGAGTTCTTTCGCACCGACTGGGCGTGCATCTACCGCAAAGAGGTGGCCCGCACGTGAAGAAGAACGCGATCCGTGCTCTCGTCGTCGACGACTCCGCCCTCATGCGGAATCTGGTATCTCGCATCCTGAACGAAGCGGCGGACATTGAAGTCGTCGGGACCGCAATGAACGGACGCTTCGCCCTGCAGAAGATCCAACGCCTCGATCCGGACGTCATTGTCCTGGACATCGAGATGCCGGAGATGAACGGGCTGGAGTTCCTCGAGGAGCGGCGGAAACAGCACATCGAGGTGCCGGTGGTCATTCTCTCCTCGGTGGCGCAACGGGGCGCCAAAGTGACCATGGACGCCCTCTCCCTCGGCGCCTCCGACTTCATTCTGAAGCCCTCGGGTCCCGTGTCGGGGGACATTCACAAGGTCGGGGATCAGCTCATCGAGACGGTGCGCTCATACGGCCGGAAGCACCGCAACCGGAAAGGCCGCACACCGCCGCCTCGCCCCGTCGCGCCGGAGGATGTTGGCCCGCAACCGGATCGTGCAACGGCAACCATCATTGAGCGCGAGCGCGCCAGGCCGAAGGGTCCGGTCACACCGGAGGCTGAGCCCGGCGACATTCAGCTGATCGCAATCGGCATCTCCACGGGCGGGCCGAACGCGCTGCGGAAGCTCTTTGCCGAGGTGGATGCAAACATAGCGGTGCCGATCGTCATTGTGCAGCACATGCCGGCGGGCTTCACCACGGAGTTTGCCAGGAGCCTGGACCGCATCTGCCCCCTCGAGGTGAAGGAGGCACAGGACGGTGATCTCCTTCAACCGGGACGGGTCCTCGTCGCGCCGGGGAACCGCCATCTCACGGTGGAACGCAAGTCACTCTCCGGGGTGGCTCACGTCACCGAAGGGGAGACGCGAAACGGCCACCGGCCCTCGGTGGACGTCCTCTTCGAGTCGGTGGCGGAGGCGTACGGCAACCACGCCCTCGCGGTCATCATGACCGGCATGGGCCGCGACGGCGCGTATGAGCTCGGCTCGATCCGTCGCCGCGGCGGCATCACCATAGGCCAGGACGACGCAACCAGCGTCGTCTACGGCATGCCGAAGGTCGCCCACGAGCTCGGCCACGTCCAGCACCAACTGCCACTCCACGAGATCGCTTCAAAGCTGAGTGAGATTGTTCGCACGCAGAACGGGTAGCGACCGCGCCCGCTCCTGGGGCCGGGAGCACCCGCTCCTGGGGGGCGCCCCGCCCGAGCACCCGCCCCTGGGGGCGACCGCGCCCGAGCGCCCGTCGGCGCCCCGCCTCACCGCCCGCCGGCTACCGCCGGGCGGTGCCGCCGAGCCCGCGGTACGCCTTCTCGACGCGGGACGCCCACTCGGACTCGCCGGGTTCGAACGCCGCCGGTGGGGTCCCGGCAGCAGCCGCAGACTCGCGTCCGGCCCCTGCGGGCCCGCCGTCCAGGCCCGGGTCGCCCGACGCGGAACCGCCGCCACCCTGCGCGTCGTTGCCGACCGCCGGGTCGCCCGCGGCGATGCCGACCGCCGAATCGCCGCCCGCCGCCGGACCCACCGTCTCGAGGACGGGCTGGATCCGCGAGAGGCC
>CAZZIE010000074.1:0-3670 GCA_964654185.1 uncultured Spirochaetaceae bacterium
CGGCAGCCTTGGAAGCGCGCTCCCGGGCAACCTCGAGACATCTACACGTTCTCGAAGTAGCCGCCCCGGGAGTGGACCGCGGTTGCCCGGCGGTGGCAATGCTGCCCCCGGCGCCGCTCCACGCCAAACTCCCTCCTGCTGCACCTTCCCCAAGGTTCGGGCCACTTATGAAGGCTCGTGAGCGAACACCGGGATTCGTCCCTCCACGAGGGTGAAGACGACAGGAAAGTGCTCAGCCGCAAGCCAGACCGCCTCGCCGTCGAGCTGGAAGGCGATGGGGCGATCGTACTGCACCACCAGGCGGCGCGCCGCAAAGGAGTGCGCGAGATCCGTATCGAGGTGGGTTGCCTGATACAGGCGGCGCTTGATCTCGAGTTTGCGAAAGAGATTCCCCGTCGCGATGGCGCAGACATTCTCGGAACCGGGGAGAATCCGCATTCCGTTGCCGTAGGTACGGTGCCCGCTGACGCCGAAGGCCACCAGGCCGATCCGCCCGCGCAGATTCGGCGAGACCGCTCCGCCGTGCTCGGAGCGCGGGTCCTGTATCAAGGTCATCTCCCCGAGCGGGTTGAACCACTCGTAGAAGATGGTGATCAGGTTCGCGATCATCCGATAGGCGTTCCGCGGGAGGAAACGTTTCAACTTGTTTGTCACGTCCGTAATGAAGGCATCAATGCCGACGGATGCGATGTTGAAGGCGAATCGCGGCGACATGCCCACGGCATCCACCCGGACCGCCGCGGCGCGGGTCAACGCGGAGTGGTGCAGCAGAAGCTCACAGGCGGATTCAACGGTCCGTCCGTCGGCATTGTCGTCCCCCGTGCCGAAGGGCAGCCTGAGAAGAACGAGCCGTCCGAGGACGCGCTCGGGAGCCTGGTAGAACATGCTCATGAGATCGGCGTGGGTGCCGTCACCACCCACACTGACGACCAGGCGCCGTTCCGCCTCCCGTTCCGCACTGAAGACGATGCGCCGCGCGATCTCCCGGGCGTGACCGTGGTACTCCGTGACGTAGAGGGTTGTCGGTATGACCCGGTCGGGATCGTGACGCGCTTCCGCGACGACGCGGCGACGGAGTGCCCGAATCCGCGCAAGGTGCTCTTCGAAGATGATGCGCTTTCCGACACCGCCGGCCTTGATATTCACAACAACATCGACCCGCTGAATATCGAGGTCGTGACACGCCTCGGAGACGGCGCAGATGGTCCTCAACTCTTCGCCAAGACGCAGGAGATGGGGGTAAGGTTGATCCAGTCGGTCGTGCAGCTTTTCCATGAGTACTACCCGTGCGGGTGCGAGCCCGCCGCGCCGGCGCGCTCACCGTTATCGGCAGCGTGTGCCAGCAGCTCGCACAGCGCGTAGGTGTCACGAATGCCTTCGACCAGCACCGCGCCTCCCCCGAGCTCGAGGGCGGGCTCCAGATCGACGGCGTAGCGGTCCCCCACGACAAGCGTCTCGCTCAGGGGAATCTGGAGTGTATCGGCCAACAGCTGAAACGGCAACGGGTCGGGTTTCGACGCCTGGGTACTGTCCAGTCCGATGATGGTGCGAAAGCACTCCTCGATTCCGAGGCACCGCAAGGTACGCCTGCCGATCTCGACGGGGTTGTTCGTTACCGCCGCAACCACGTAGCGCCGGGAGAGCTCCTCCAGTGCCTGTCGGAGGCGCGGGTCGGGGCCGAGATAATCCTCCGGCGCCACGTGCTCCAGCCGCCATCTCACGCTGGTGGGAATGTCAAAACCGAAGGCGCGGGTGGTGTCGGCGAGAGAGGGGCGTTTCCCCGTCTCCGCAGCCCGCCCGTCCCGATACTCCACGACCCGGCGTGTCGTCTCCTCGACGGGAGCTCCCATCGATTCGGCCAGCCGCTCAATGAGAACGCGCTGCTGGTAGTCCAGATAGTCGTGATTCTCGTAGAGGGTGTTGTCCACGTCGAAGGCGACAACACGGAGGGGCCTGGGCAGTCGGTAGAGATTCACAGCGCTTCCTGTTCCTTCAACGCGAGCAGCGTCGTGTACGGGCGCCCTTCGATCGCCGACTCCGGCACCCCGAGAGAGTCGAGGATCCGGCGTACCGTCGCCTCGGCGGTATCATGAGCGTCCGCATCGTGCTCCTCCACGAGCTTCTCGATCTCCACGAAGTCGCCGAGGCCATCCACGTGGGAAACCTCAACGTTCGCCTCCGGCAGGGCGAAGACGCTGCCGCTCTTGCGCTTCCGTGCGAAGACCCTGCACCCCGACCGCAGAACCAGCTCCTCAAAGGCATCCCCATCGGAGACGGTGAACTCATGCTCGCGATTCACCTCGACGCCGCGCCGGATTGTCTTCTCCTTGAAGGTGCACACGTTTGCGCCGCCCTCGCGGCGCAGCCGAAACTCCTGAGGAGCTGCCGCCCCGGGCGGTGGCGGCCCGAGCCGGGCCGCTGCCATGTCCGGGGCGCCGTCACCCGACTCCAGGTCGGTGGCGGGGACCACGGGCGCCCGGTAGTAGACGTCTTCCTTCACGTAGTCCTTGATCGATGTTGCCCGGGCGCTGAGTTGGGCCCGAATCGCCGGAGGATCGTCTATCCACGCCTTGATCTCGATCTCGTAGGCCATGCCACTCCCGCTTCGTTTCGACCGACTAGTCGAAAACCACCGTCTTGTTCTTGAAGGCGAGTATCCGGTGCTCGAGGTGGAGCTTGACCGCTCGCGACAGGACGAGCTTCTCCAGGTTTCGCCCCTTCTGCACCAGATCCGGCACGGAGTCTCGATGTGAAACCCGCGCCACATCCTGTTCAATGATGGGCCCTTCGTCCAGACTCTCCGTGACGTAGTGACTCGTTGCACCGATGATCTTCACACCCCGTGCGAAGGCCTGGTGATAAGGCCGCGCCCCGACGAACGCCGGCAGGAAGCTGTGGTGAATGTTGATGATGCGATTGGGAAAGGCCGCGACGAAGTCGGGACTGAGAATCTGCATGTACCGCGCCAGGACGACAAGATCGACATTGTGTTCGCGAAGGAGCTCACGCTGCCGCGCTTCGGCATCGTCCCTGGTCTCTTTGGTCACAGGAACGTGGTGGAAGGGTATGCCGAACCACTCCGCCGTGGATCGGTACGTGTCGTGATTGCTGATGATGATGGGAATCTCGCAGACCAGCTCTCCTTCGGCGTGGCGCAGGAGGAGGTCCTGGAGGCAGTGGCCCTGCTTCGAGACGAAGAGAGCGACCCGGGCAACCCGGTCGGGGAACTGCAGCATGAGGTTCATGGAGAACTTCATGGCAATGGGCTCGAAGGCGTCGGGGATCTTGTCGGCGGGTACCGTGAACTCGCGGATGTCCCACTCGACCCGCATGAAGAAGGTGTTGGTCTCCTCATCGTGGTGCTGGGACGAGTCGATGATGTTCCCGCCGTAGGTGAAGATGAAGTGCGAGACCTCGGCGACAATGCCGCGCGTATCGGGACATGAGAAGAGCAGAATGGCGCGGGTCGGCGCTGTGGCTTCAGGGGTGACAGGCATACGGCTCAGGTTGCCTCACGTGCGGCGGCGCCGCCGGAAGGCTCCCCCGGCGGCCTCCCTGGAGTGCTTGCGGCGGCGCCGGCCGACGGGCCGGCCGGCGGCGTCCCGGGAGTGCTCGCGGCGTCGCCGGTGGAAGGGCCGCCCGCGGCCGGGGATGTGCCCGCGGCGCCGCT
>CAZZIE010000074.1:3680-20001 GCA_964654185.1 uncultured Spirochaetaceae bacterium
CGCCGCCCGGGCCGCCGCTTCCCCGGGACGCCTGTGCCGCTACCGCCCGGGCGGCCTGCGCCGCCTTCTCCTGATCGCCGAGGTAGTAGTGTCGAAGCGGCGACAGGTTCTCATCCAGCTCATACACCAGGGGAATCCCCGTAGGAATGTTCAGGTCCGGGATCTCGTCGTCCGGGATCCGGTCGAGGTACTTCACCAGCGCGCGGAGGGAGTTGCCGTGAGCCGCAACGACCACCCGGCGTCCCGCCGCGATCGCCGGAGCGATCTCCACGTGCCAGTACGGGAGGAAACGCTCGACGGTGTCCTTCAGACACTCGCTTCGCGGCAACTGACCGGTGGGCACGTCCGCATAGCGGCGATCGTGCCGGGGATGGCGCTCGTCCGACTCGGCGAGGGGTGGCGGCGGAACGTCATAGCTGCGCCGCCAGAGATGGACCTGCTCCTCTCCCTCCTTCTCCGCCATCTGCGCCTTGTTGAAGCCCTGCAGCGCACCGTAGTGGCGTTCGTTCAGACGCCAGTGCTTGTACACAGGAATCCAGGAGAGGCCCATTTCGTAGAGAACGATGTCGAGGGTCCGCACCGCACGGGTCAGGACGGAGGTGTACGCGCAGTCAAAGGTGTAGCCGTCGACCCTGAGGAGGCGGCCCGCCTCCTGCGCCTCGGCTACTCCCTTCTCGGTGAGGTCAACGTCGGTCCACCCGGTGAAGAGGTTGGACTTGTTCCACTCGCTTTCGCCGTGGCGCAGCAGCAGGACGCGGTACATGCGCATCTCCTTGCGACGCGAATTGCTGCTAAAGGTATGGGACGGTAGGTGGCGTGTCAACGGCGGGGGCGGTGCCGCGCCAGCCCCGGCACACAGGCGGCGGCCTTCCGCAGGCGGCGCGAGAATCCGCGGCCGGCGGCGGCCGGGCGGGGCCGTGACGCGCAGTGCCGCGGCTACTCGGCGCCCTCGATCTCTTTGACGATGTTCTGGAAGGTGTTCCACCCCAGGAGGGCACACTTGATCCGGACGGGGTACTTCTTCACGCCTTCCATGACCTCGAGGTCCTCAATGTCCCGGGGAAAGTCCGGTTCCTCGCCTTCGAGGAGCATGCCGCGGTACTTCTCGACGACCTCTTTGGCTTCATCCATGCTTCGGCCGCGCAGGGACTCGCAGAGGAGGTTCGCCGAGGCGCAGCAGATACTGCAGCCCATCCCCTCGTAGGTGATCCTGCTGATCCTGCCCTCCTCGACGTCGACATAGAGCTCAAGGTCGTCGCCGCAGGAGGGGTTGGCACCTTCACTGTGGTAGTGGGCGTCAGGGCGAGCCTCTTTGTTCTTCCGGGACTTGTAATTCTCGAGGATTATTTCCTTGTACAGATCGTCTTCAATACTCATGAGCGTGTACCCGCGAGCCTCCCCGGCTGAACCGGTCAGCTGAACACCTTCTGTACCCGTCGAATGCCGGCGACGAGACGGTCGATTTCGTGGGTCGTATTGTAGAGATAGAACGATGCTCTCGTCGTGCCCGGGATACCAAGGACCTGCATGAGGGGCTGGGCGCAGTGGAAGCCGGTTCTCACGGCGATTCCCTCCTGATCCAGGATGGCACCGGTGTCGTGGGGGTGGACGCCCTCCAGGTTGAACGAGAGGATGCCGCCGCGAAGTGAGAGATCCGGTGACCCGTAGATGGTCACTCCTTCCATGGCGCGAACCTGCTCCTCCGCGTAGGCCAGAAGAGCCTGTTCGTGGCGGTGTATGGCGTCCATGCCGATTTCGTTCAGGTAGTCGATCGCGGCGCCGAGGCCCAGGACCCCGGCGATGTTCGGCGTGCCCGCCTCGAAGCGGTCCGGAAGCTCCTTGAAGGTCGTGCGGTCCTTCCGGACCTTCACGATCATGTCGCCGCCGTACAGGAGCGGATCGGTTTTCTCCAGGAGCTCCGTCTTCCCGTAGAGGACGCCGACTCCCGTGGGACCGCACATCTTGTGACCGGAGAACGCCAGGAAATCGCAGTCCAGCTCGGCTACATCGACCGGGTGGTGCGAGGCAAGCTGGGCCGCATCCACCACCGTGACCGCTCCGCGGGCGCGCGCCACCGTGAGAACCCGATCGAGGGGCGGCATGTACCCGGTTACGTTCGACATGGCGGAGATGGCAACGACCCTGGTCCGGTCGGTGATGAGATTCTCGAGATCGCTGAGGTCGAGGGTCGCATCCTCCGGATTCATGGGGATGAACTTCAGGGTTGCGCCCTTCTCCTCGGCCAGGCGCTGCCACGGAACGAAGTTCGCATGGTGCTCGAGCTCCGAGAGAACGATCTCATCGCCTTCCTGGATCACCTTTCGGCCCCACCCGAAGGCGATTATGTTCATGGCTTCGGTCGCCCCGCGGGTGAAGACGACGTGGCCGGTCTCCGGCGCACGTATGAACTCGCGCACCTTCGCCCGAGCCTCATCGTACTCAATCGTCGCCTGCTCGCTGAACTCGTACACTCCGCGGTGAATGTTGGAGCTCAAGTCGGTGTAGTAGTGCATCTCCGCATCGATAACCTGCTGGGGCTTCAGGGAGGTTGCACTGTTATCGAGGTAGATGAAGGGCTTTCCCCGCATCTGTCGTTTCAAAATGGGGAAATCCCGGCGGATCCGGTCGACGTCGAGATCGGAGCCCGGACCGGCGCTTCGGCTTGCCCGGCTATATGTTGATCCGTCTGAGACGGTCGTATTCGATGTCATGATGAAATCCCAAAAGTTAGCTGAACCTAAATTACCAGCGCCCCCATGCGCTGTCAACGGACAAAAAACCCCGGCCGGGGCGGCCGGGGTAAAGGAGGTGGTGCATTCCGCACCGATTTCGGAGGCCTGTCGAAGGCCCAAATCTCGTTTCGGTGGGCACCGTAGTGAGCAGCACCCCGACGGCAACAGCGTTACCATCGATGGCGCTCACCTCACGGTCGCCGATAGCGCTACTTGGCAGCCTCGTAGTTCTTCGCAATCTGATCCCAGTTGATCACGTTGAAGAAGGCGTCCACGTAGTCGCCGCGCTTGTTCTGATACTTGAGATAATACGCGTGCTCCCAAACGTCAACGCCGAGAATCGGCTTCTTACCCTGGGTCAGCGGATTGTCCTGATTCGGCGTGCTCATGATCTCAAGAGCGCCCTTCTCATTGACGACGAGCCACGCCCAGCCGCTTCCGAACCGCCCAAGGGCGGCAGTCTTGAACTCGTTCTTGAACTCGTCGAAGCTTCCGAAGGTCTTGTTGATGTCATCGACGAGGGCGCCGGAAGGCTGGCCGCCTCCGCCCTTCTTCATCATGGGCCAGAAGATTGCATGGTTGTAGTGTCCGCCACCGGCATTTCGAACGGGAGTCTTGATGCTGTCGGGGAGCTGGTCGATGCTTGCGATCAGCTTTTCAATGTCCCAGTTCTCGTACTCGGTGCCCTGGATGGCGTTGTTCAGCTTCGTGGTGTACCCGGTATGGTGCTTGTCATGGTGGACCGTCATTGTGGCCTTGTCGATATGCGGCTCGAGAGCGTCGTACTCATAGGGAAGGTCGGGTGTTTGGAAAGCCATGCGTTCCTCCTCGTGAAGGTAGTTATCGGGCGGTGCACCCGGTCGGAAGACCGGATGCCCTCATTCCTTGTCAAGAAAATAATAATTGAGTGCAGCAACGCATAGCGGCAGGCGACGGCGGTCAAACGACGGCGATCACACGTTGGCCGGTACGAGGTGGCCGACAGATATCGGCCGTGAGATTTCGCCCGCGCAGAGGCTTCAGGGCAGGGCCCGGTCCAGGTAGAACCCGTCATCCGGGAGCGAACCCCCGATCGACGCGGGGTCGAAGTCCAGAAGCACCTGGAGATACTCCTCCAGCGCGCGTCGTGCCTCCGGCGCGGGACGAAAGACGATGTTCGCCCGGGGGATCGCCGAGGCGGCGTTGTCGGCGGTGAAGCCCAGCTGATGCTTCTCGATGAGCTCCCCCGCCGCGGTCGGCTCCTCGTTGACGAACCGTATGGACGCTCGATAGGCCTCGAGAAAACTCCGGACGAAGTCGGGACTGGACTCCACGAGGCTGCGCTTCACCACCAGGGCGCCCATACCGATTTCGGCATCTTCTCCCTTGATCTGCCGCCACTCTTCCTGGAAGTCAATTGCAACCTCGACCTCCGGTGCCGCCGTCAGTACCCGGGTCACGAAGGGCTCGGGAAGGACCGCAACGTTGCGGCGCCCGGCAATCACGAGCTGCGCGAGCTCCGTGTGGTTGTAGAATCGCAGGTCGACATCCTCGTCGGGATCGAGACCGTTCTGTCGAAGCAGATAGCGGAAGATGATATCCGGGTTGGCACCCCTCCCGATGTTGCCGATCTCTCGCCCCCGGAGGTCGGACCAGTCGGAGACTTCGCCGTCACGCGCGACCATGTAGAGCACGCCCAGAGTATGGACAACCGCGAGCTGGTACGGCGCGCCGGCGTTGTATACCTTGGCCGCGACGTTGGACGGCAGAGCGGCAATATCAACCTCTCCGGACAGAACCCGCGAAACCGTGTTCTGAGGCGACCCGGAGAGTCGATACGCCACGTCGACACCGGCAAAGTCCGGCTCCTCGTCAATGAGGCGGATACCGCCCATGCCGGTGGGCCCCCGGAGAAACTCGACGTTCACCTCCGCTGTCGATCCGCCGTCGCCGGTCTGAGCCAGCGCAGGGGTGGCCACCAGCACGACAAGAGCGAACGAAATAAACCAACAAACACAAACCCTGCGTCGCAGAGGAGCATGCGCGAAAGAGGTCATGAAAGACTCCTTATGAGAAGAATGCCTGATTCACCTGGGCCCGGGACCACCCTTCCTGCACGGCGCGCTCGTAGTCATCCTCGCGCTCCTTGTCTCCCACGACGACGGCGCCGATGAGGTGGTCGCTGTCAAAGTAGAATCCGAAGTAGGTGTCACCATTCTCCGCCTCTTCGATTTCGTGCTCCAGGGGATTCCGCGGCTTGTTTACGGAGAGGAAGTGAGTGCCGAAGACGTCCGCGCGGAGGCGGAAGGGTTTGGCATCAAACACCGCATCCGCCCCGGCGGCATTCCGGCCGGCAAAGGCGCCCTGGTGTTCCGCTGCGTTCCACAGGTAGGAGATGCTTCCGTCGGGATGCTCGGCAAGATCGCCGGCGGCGTAGATGTCGGGATTGGATGTGCGCAGGTGATCGTCCACCTTCACTCCGCGATTGACCTCGAGCCCGGCGCTCCGTGCGAGAGCGGTATCCGGATTGAAGCCGATGCAGAAGATCACCATGTCGAAGCGGCCGGAGTTGCGGATCATCATGACGTCCATACCGCGCTTGTTGTTCTTCTCGAAGGAGAGAACCTCCTCCTGGAAGTAGAGGCGGATGTTGTTCTTCGACATGAGATCTTCCATGATCTCGCCCGCTCGGGGACTGAGTTGCCGCGGCATGAGCTGACCGGTGGCGCCGACGAGAGTAACGTTCGTCTTCATCCCGGCGAGCTGCTGGGCGATCTCGACGCTCAACACGCCCATCCCGACCACCAGGGCGTTTTTCGCCCGCCTCGCGTCCCGTTTGATCCGGGCGGCGTCGGCAACCGTCTTCAGCGTGTAGAAGGACTCGGCCTCGTGCTCGCGGATGTTCTTGGGAAACGCGGGCACTCCCCCCGTCGCCAGGATCAGGCTCCCGTAGGCCACCGTTTCACCGTCCGACGTCACCACGGTCTTCTCGTCCGGATTGATGGACTCCGCCGCCACGCCGCGACGCAATTCGATGCCCTGATCGTCGTACCACTCCTGTGGGCGAATCAGGAACTCTTCCACGTTGAATCCCGACGCGAGGAGCTTGGAGAGCTTCGTCCTCACATACGGGAGCTCTTTCTCTTCGTGGATGACGAGGACCGAGGCGGCACTGTTCTCCGCCTTTGCCGCTTCCGCCGCGGCAATACCGGCAGCGCCACCCCCGATCACAACTACGTCCCAACCGCCCGTCATTGGTGCCTCCCAACCTTGCTGAAGCAAAATCTGGCCGATATACTACAAAAATACAGACTGTTTCTCAACGATCACCCGAAAGGAACCCTATGGCTGACCTAAGCACTACCTACATGGGTCTCGAATTGCGAAACCCAATCATTGCTTCGAGCTCAGGACTTACCGGAACCGTCAAAGGCGTGAAGGCAGTCGCCTCCGCCGGCGCAGGTGCGGTGGTGCTGAAGTCCCTGTTTGAAGAGCAGATAGAGGCCGATGTTGACGGAGCTCACACCGAGGACGATATGTCGGTGCATCCGGAGGCGTACGAGTACGTACAGCAGATGGGCAAGCATCTCGGTCCGGATGCGTACCTCGAGCTCATCGGCGAGGCGAAGAAGCAGACCGATGTGCCCATCATCGCCAGCCTGAACTGCGTCACGACGAAGTGGTGGGGGAATTACGCTCGGCAGATCGAGCAGAGCGGTGCGGACGCCATTGAGCTGAACATCTCGGTCATGCCGCGAAGCGCCGACGAGGCCGCGCGATCCATTGAAGAGCGGTTCGTTCGCATCGTCGACAAGGTGCGGCAGAACGTATCGCTCCCCATTTCCGCGAAGATTGGTCCCTACTTCACGGCGCTGCCGGCGTTTGCAACCAATCTGAGGAAGGCGGGGGTGCGCGCACTGACCCTGTTCAACCGATTCTACCAGCTCGACATCGATATTGACGCGCTGCGGCTTGCCCCGGGCTACCAGTTCAGCGACACCCACGAGATCTACCCGACGCTCCGATGGATTTCGATCCTGCACAAGAACGTCGGCTGTGAGCTCTCCGCTTCAACCGGCGTGTACCGCGGACCCGACGCAGCCAAGCTCCTCCTGGCGGGCGCGCAGAGTGTCCAGGTCTGCTCGACGCTCTATCGGAACGGCGTCCAGCAGATCGGGGTGATTCAGGATTTCCTGCAGCGGTGGATGGACGAGAAGGGCTTCAAGAAAGTCGATGATATCCGCGGCCGATTGAGTCAGTCCGCAAGCGATCAACCGGAGGCGTACGAACGGCTCCAGTACATCAAGGCGCTGACCGGTTTAAGCTGACACGCCTCACGCTATTCGGTGAGCCGTACGCTATCCGCTGAGTCTCACGCTACAGCTCACGCTATGCGCTACACCTCACGCTCTGTGCTGCGGCTCACGCTATGCGCTCCCGAAGGGTCCGGACGGCCAGCACGATCGAGTGCCAGATCCGTCGAAAGAGCCCTCCCCGGGGAACGTCCTCCTGTGCCGAGACGGTAAGCCGCTCGACGACCTCGTTGCCGAGGGTGTACCGGATCTCGCCGACGGGTTGTCCCGCCGCGACCGGCGCCGTCACCTCCGGTACGACGTCGATCACACCGCGAAGCTCCGTGGCCTTCGACGAGGGAACAACTACATCGATCTCTGCAGGAGCAGAGACCGCTACCCGCTGTGCTCTTCCCTTCCACACTCTGAGCGGTGGGACCTCGGGGACGGCAAGGGTCCGCGGCTCGAAGTTCTCGAAGCCGTAGTCGAGGAGGGTCGCGGCGACGTCTTCCCGGAGCAGTCCTCCGAGCTGGTGGCTTGTCGCTTCCACACCGAGCACAACCGCAATGAGACGGAACCCGTTGCGATCCGCCGTCGCAGCGAGGTTGTAACCGGAGGCCCAGATGAATCCGGTCTTGATCCCATCGGCTCCGCGATAGGATGCGAGAAGGCCGTTCCCGTTGTACTGGGTAATCGCGCCGCCGCGCATGGCGCCGCCGTAATTTGCCGGTTGAGGATAGGTCAGGGAACGAACGCTGTGCAGTTCCTCCAGTGCAGCCGGCCATTGTGCAATGTACTCGCGAAGGAAGTCGGCGTACTCTCGGGCCGTGATCCGGTTCCGCGAGCTCAATCCCGCCGGATCGGCGAAGCGCATCACCTCGTAGCCGGCCTCTCGAACCACGCGGTTCATTGCATCAACGAAGGCGTCCACGCTACCGGCGGTCCGGATAGCCGTCGCCACGGCGGCGTCGTTGCCGGAGGGAACCGCCATTCCCCGGAAGAGATCCCAGAGACTCACCTCTTGATCCGGACCAAGGAACATGAGAGAGGAGCGCGGTGGCATGTTTGCAGCCCAGGCGCCTTGCGGAACCGGAGCCGGCGTATCAAGGTCGAGTCCCTGGTCCTGTGCCAGGAGTCGTGCGGTGTGAATGGACACGATCTTGGTGAGGGAGGCCGGAGGAATGATCCGGTCCGCGTTCTTCTCAAAGAGGACGGTACCCGTAGCGGCGTCTATCAGGATCGCCGCTTCCGCCGCCGGCACTTCCGGGGGCGTCGCGCTCTCCAGAACCCATCCTGGTCGGTCCGCCAGCTCCTTTGCATCCAGCGATTGCGGAGAACCCACCAGTGCGCTCAGGGTGACGACGGCTGCGGCTACGACAATTCGCCACAAAGGCGTGGTTCGAGCGGTAACGGTTGTCGAAGGTGTCATGCTCTGCCTTTCTATTGGATTACATGGACGCTATTGGGTTACATGGATGCCCTGTCTACCGGTTTCCGAACTGAGGCGGTGCCGGGACCAGGCCACAAAATACCGAAATGAGCCAGGTGGTTCAACAAGCCGTCCCGGCCGACGGCTCACTCCTCCTGGAACAGCTCGGCGACCGTCGCGGCGGCTCCCTGGAGAGCCTGCTCAGGAATGCCGTGCCCTCCGGGAAAGGTCTCGAAGGTGCCCGGCAACCCCTTGTCGGTGAGGAGGCGGTGCAACGCCGTTCCGCCGGAGAGCGGGAGAATCTGATCGTCCGTGCCGTGACTCTGATAGAAGGGCGGAGACACCGGAGGAGTAAGCCCCTCCCAGTGCTCCCGGGCGATGAGAGAACTGCTGAAGACGAGGAGAGCACGCGGCTGGAGCAAGCCGGAGAGCAACACTTCCACGGCCACCATTGCCCCCTGGCTGAACCCCGCCAGTACGCACACCTCCGCTCCGTCACCTCCCCCGGCAGCCGCATAGACGGTATTTCGCAGAAGCGTTGCGGCCTCCATGAGACTCGGAGGGTCCATCTCCTCCAGATTCCGGAAGTACGCACCCGTCATTGCCCGGGTGAGCTCCTGGAACGTGGAAGGAAACCACGCCCGGCCACCGGGGATGCCGAAGTCGGCAAAGTCGATCGGTGCCTCCGGGAGAATCCAGGTAAGCCGTCGATCCGGGTCCAGATAGGAGCATACCGGCAGGAGGTCGGAGGCGTCCGCCCCGAAACCGTGCAGCAGAATCCCGAGTCTGTCCGCCCGCGCACCGGGAATGGAGCGGTAGAGGAGCTTCGTCGATTGCGTGGCCATGCCGGTACCATGCCCGCAATCGCCCGGGCGAATCAACCCGGGCGAGCCCGGGCGCTCTGCTTCGCCGGTGTACGCATCAACCTGCGAGGTGACGGCCGCTCCGAAGGCCTTGACGTGCGCGTCGAGGATGGTCAGCATGCCGGGATGATTGGCGATGTACAGTTACGGTCGAGCATTGTCGCTGCGACCTTCACCGCCCTGATCACGGTCGGGGCGTTCATATCCATTCCACTCCCCTTCACGCCCGTACCCATCGTCCTCCAGAACTTCTTCGTGCTTCTTGCCGCTCTTGTTCTCGGCTGGAAATGGGCGGCAGTCAGCGTCGCGCTCTATCTGCTCCTCGGCGCGGTGGGACTGCCGGTCTTCTCCGCGGCGCGCGGGGGCCTGGGGCACTTCTTCGGGCCGACCGGGGGGTATCTGATCGGATTCCTGGTCTGCGCGGTCGCGGCGGGATTGCTCCGGCGCCCGCGAGGCGGCATTCTGCTGAACCTGCCCGCCGCCGTGGTCGGCGTACTGACGATCTACCTGGTCGGCGTGCCCTGGCTCAAGAGCGTTGCCGGCATGACCTGGGCCGCCGCTCTCGGCGCCGGGGTGGTCCCCTTCCTGATAGGGGATGCAATCAAGATTGCCGCGGCCGTTGCGGCGCAGCGGCTCATCCTGTCACGGGTCCACTGGCTGCTGCCGGATGGGGACGGAGCTGCCGCTGCGTCGACCCCGGATGGGGACGGAGCTGCGGCGGGGACGGTCCCTGACGGGGACGGAGCTGCCGCCGCGCCGGGAGATTCGGAGCCGTCACAAACCAGGGGTTCCGGGAACGAGTAACGTGAGCATTCTCGAATTTCGCAACGTATCCTACACCTATCCCAACGGCGCCTCCGCACTCCGGGGCGTCTCCCTCACCTTGGACGCCGGAGAGTACATCGTCCTGACCGGACAGAACGGGGCAGGCAAGAGCGCCCTGGCCCGCTGCGCCAATGGCATCCTGCGGCCGCAACACGGACAGGTGCTCTATCACGGCCGGGACGCCTTCGCGGACCTCCGCGAGGTGCGCCGCGCCGTCGCGGTCATGTTCCAGAGCGCAGATCACCAGTTCGTCGCCTCGACGGTCGGCAATGATGTCGCCTTCGGCCCGGAGAACTACCGGTACGCCTCGGATGAGGTGGCGGCGCGCGTAGACAGGGCGATCGCCGCCATGGACGTCGAGCACCTGCGAGACAAGGATCCGCTTCTGCTGTCGGGGGGCGAGAAGCGCCGCGTCGCTCTGGCGGGCCTTCTGGCGCTCGATCCGGAGATCATTATCCTGGATGAGCCCTTTGCGAGCCTGGACTACGCGGGCGTCCGAAGCGTCCTTGCCGCCCTCCGCAGCCTCTCCGACCGCGGCGTCACGATCGTCGCCATTACGCACGCTGTGGAGAAGGTCGCCGCCGAGGCGACCCGGATGATCCTGATGTACGAGGGCCGCGTGGTGGGTGACGGCGCGCCGGAAGAGATCGTGCGCCTGGGCCGGGAGTACGGGCTCCCGCCGGAACAGAGATCACTGGAGATGCTGACGTGGCTGAAATGACGGCGATTGCCCGGACTGCCGCGCCGGCACGGGATGAACGCGCCGGACTCCTCTCTCTCATCGTGGTGCAGGTCACGCTCATGGCCGCCCCCGCTCCGGGCTGGGCTGCTGCCGCCGCAATTGCCGTCGCGACGGCGGTGCGCCATCGCGTTGCGGCCGGGACGGTATGGCGCGGCGTCCGGGGTTTCCTCGTGCTGGGCGCCGTCATCGTCATATCCCACGCGCTCTTCGGCGGCTCTTCGGCCTCCGCGGCCGCGGCCGCGGCTCTCCGGATCGGGCCTCTCACTATCAGTCTCGACGCCGCCCGGGCCGGTGCGATCCTGGCCGGCCGTCTGCTCTCAGTTGTTGCCGCCGGAGTCGTTTTCGTCTCCGCCCTGCGGTCCGACGGGATTGCCCGTGCGCTGGGGTGGTACCTCAATCCCATCCTGCGCTCCCGAGCCTCCCGGGTCACCCTCATGACGCACCTCGCGCTGCGAAGCGTGACACTCCTCACCCGGGACGTGACCGACTACGGCAACGCCCTGCGTACCCGGGGCCTGTCGCCCCGTCGGAGACCCTTCCGGTACATCGCCCTCCTCGGCGGGAACAGCGTGGTGCGCGCCCTCATGCGGGCCGAGCACTACAGCAACGCCGTTGCCGCCCGGGGATACGACGATCATCCCGTCGCCTGGTCGGTGTGCCCCCGCCCGGAGTCACCCGCGCCCGCCGGGAAAGCCGACCGGGGAACGCCGCGGGGCGTGCTCGCGCCGATAGGCGAGTGGACCAGGGCCGCAACGAGTATCGTGATCTGTCTGATAGGCTGGGCCGGCGGCAGCCTCCTCTGAGAACCCGGCCCCCCGAGGCCGCGCCCCCGGTAAGCGGACTACCAGCCCCGGCAAGCGGCGCACCGGCCCCGGCAACTCGGTCCCCGCGCCCGGCGTCCGGGCGACCGAACCAAGACGTCCCCGCAGGCCCCGCCTCCTCTGAGAACCCGGACCCCGCACGCGCCCCCGCGGCGCCGGTGCGGCTACCCCCGCGCCCGCCGCGTCGCCCCCAGCCCGGGCAAGCCCGCGCCACATCTCGTTTGACACTGCCGGTCGACAACCGATACTCTTCCGAATCGGCAAATATGCAGGGGGGTATGCGGTGAACTACTTCAACACGTTGTCACTTCGCGAGCAGATCTGGCATCTCGGACAGTGCCGTCTCATGGGACGAGAGGAATTCAACGGCGTCGAGAAGCTCGCCGGGAAGAGCGTGGTCATCCTTGGCTGCGGTGCCCAGGGCCTGCACCAGGGCCTCAACCTCCGGGACAGCGGTCTCAACGTCTCCTACGCGCTCCGGCAGCAGGCGATCGATGAGAAGCGGCAGTCATACGTCAACGCCACGGAGAACGGCTTTAGCGTGGGCTCCATTGAGGAGCTCGTCCCCACTGCGGACCTGGTAGCCAACCTCACCCCGGACAAGCAGCACGGCCACGTCATTCAGCACGTCATGCCCCTCATGAAGAAGGGCTCCGCCCTCCTCTACTCCCACGGGTTCAACATCGTCGAGGAGGGGCAGCAGATCCGCGACGACATCACCGTGATCATGGTAGCGCCGAAAGCCCCGGGTAGCGAAGTGCGCCAGGAGTACAAGCGCGGCTTCGGCGTCCCCACCCTCATTGCCGTCCACACCCCGAACGATCCCAACGGCGACGGCCTGGAGATCGCGAAGGCCTACGCCTTCGGGACCGGGGGGCACCGCGCCGGGGTGCTCCAGTCCTCCTTCGTTGCCGAGGTGAAGTCCGACCTCATGGGTGAGCAGACCATCCTCTGCGGTGTGCTCCAGACAGGCTCGCTCCTGTGCTTCGACTTCATGACCGCCAACGGCATCGATGCCGGCTACGCCGCCAAACTCGTGCAGTACGGCTGGGAAACCATCACCGAGGCGCTCAAGCTCGGCGGCATTACCCACATGATGGATCGACTCTCCAATCCCGCAAAGATCATGGCGCACGAGCTCTCGGAGGAGCTCAAGCGCATCATGACGCCCCTCTACGAGAAGCACATGGACAACATCATGAGCGGCGAGTTCTCCAGCACCATGATGAAGGACTGGGCCGACGACGATGCCAAACTCCTCGAGTGGCGCCGGGAGACCGGGGATACCCCCTTCGAGCAGACCGCCGCCGGCGATGTCGAGATCCCCGAGCAGGAGTACTTCGACAACGCCGTCCTCATGGTTGCCTTCATCAAGGCGGGCGTGGAGCTCGCCTTCGACACCATGGTGGCAAGCGGCATCAAGGCCGAGAGCGCCTACTACGAGTCCCTCCATGAGGTCCCGCTCATTGCGAACCTCATTGCCCGCCGCAAGCTCCAGGAGATGAACCGCATCATCTCCGACACCGCCGAGTACGGAAACTACCTCTTTGCCCACGCGGCCGTCCCACTGCTGGCAAGTGAGTTTATGAGCAGGATCGATGTCAACGTCATGGGCAAGCCATACACGGCCACCGAGACCGACAATCTCGAGCTCATCGAGGTGAATCAGGCCATCCGCAATCACCCGGTAGAAGAGGTCGGCTTCCGACTCCGCTCGGCCATGCAGGGGATGAAGGCGCGCGGTTAGCAACCGCCGCCTGCCCGTGTGAGCGCTAGAGCTTTTCGATGATCACCTGAGACCCGTTTCCATCGTCCTGAGGCAGGATCTGCATGCGGTGGGTCGCGCACTCCAGGGCGAACTCCGGCTTGTGGGAGACGTAGAGTACGCAGGTCTCGGTCTCGCGGCCGACCCGCTCCAGGATGGAGAGAACGAAGGCGCTGTGTTCATCGTCGAGGCCCTGGCTGGGCTCATCGGCAATGAGGAGCGGGGGCATTTTCACCATGGCGCGGGCGACCAGGATGGCGCGCTGTTCCCCGTACGAGAAGGTGCGGAGCTTGTCGCCGCCGCGATCGTGAACGCCGAGAATATCGAGCCAGCGTCGGGCAATCTGTACCTGGTAGCCGGTCGGTTCTTCGTAGAGCCCGGCGGAATCCCGGAACCCCGAGAGAATCGCATCCCGGGCGGTTGTCCGTGACGGATAGGAGTTGTGGAAGTCGGCGCTCACGAAGCCGATCCGCCGCTTGACGTCCCAGACGGACTCGCCGCTTCCGCGGAGTTGTCCGAAGAGGCGGATGTCCTGGCCGTATGCCTTCGGGTTGCTTGCATCCACCAGACTGAGGAGGGTGGACTTCCCCGCGCCGTTGGGTCCGAGGATGTGCCACACCTCACCCGGTCTTGCCGTCCAGTCCAGCGGAGCCAGCACGCGCTTCTCACCGTAGGAGACGGTGACGTTCCTCATTTCGATCAGGGGCTTGTCGGGCGGAAAGAGCTCGTGACGCGGCGGAGCCGGGAGATCGAGCTCCTGATCGACCCGTATGTACGCACGGCCTTCCCGGCCCGCCGCTCCGGGCGCGGCGAAGTCACGTCGCGGCCCGGCGAAGAGCAGCTTTCCCTCTTCGAGGTATGCAACGTGTGTCGTGGAATCGGGCATGTCCCCGAGCCGCGCCGCGACGACCAGCAGCGTCTTCTCTCCATCGGCGAGCTCATCGATGTCCCTCCGGAGCCGCTCCTGCGCCTCCACGTCCAGACCGTCGAAGGGATCATCCAGGACAATCATGCGCGGCCGCCCCGCCAGGGCGCGGCACAGCAGCGCCTTGCGCATCTCCCCGGTGGAAAGAAAGCGCAGGCCGCGGCCACGGAGGTGCTCAATGCGGAACTGCCGCAGGAGCCCGTCGATGTCCGTCCGGGTTTGCGCGACGCCGGTCGCGGAGACCGTGTCCGTTCCGTGGTCGCCCGCGACGGAAGCCGTGTCCGTTCCGTGATCGCCGGCGGCGGAGGCGGCACCGGCCCTCACGAACTCCTCGACGGGGGTTCCCTCGTCGACCTTGCCGTGCATGATCCAGCTCTCGTCGTGGCGACGCTCCTCCGCCATGACCCGCAACTGCTCCTCGAAAGAGACGATGTGGATGTGCGCCTCCGGATCCACGTCGTCGGGAAACGACACCGTCCCCAGGGACGGAGCTCGCCGGCCGGCAAGGACCTCGGAGAGCACGGTCTTCCCTGAGCCGTTGGGTCCGAGCACGGCCCAGACTTCGCCCGGCTGAACAGCAATGGATACATCGGAGACGGCGCGGTGGAGGCCGAAGCTGACCGTCACCCCGTCAAGCTCAACGAGCGGTTTCACCTATGCCGTGGTGTAGAAGCTCGGGAGCGGCTTACCCTGTCCCTCCCAGTGCTTCACCACCTCCGGCGCCTTGCCGGAGCTGTTGAGCATATCCAGCTTCCGTTCGACCATCGTCGTGATCTCGTCACGCGCCGGGCCGAGGTACTTGCGCGGGTCGAACTCGTCGGGCTTGTTGGCAAAGACCTCGCGGATCTTGTAGGTCATGGCAAGGCGAAGATCCGTGTCGATGTTGACCTTGCACACCCCGTAGGTCCGCACGGCGTTGGCGATCTGATCCTCCGGCACGCCCATGGCGTTGGGCAGACTGCCACCGTGCTTGTTGATCGCCGCGACGTACTCCTGGGGAACGCTCGACGAGCCGTGCATGACCAGCGGCGTCCCGGGGCACGTCTTCATGATCTCTTCAATGCGGTCAAAGGCGAGCGTGGGCTCCTTTGAGAACTTATAGGCACCATGACTGGTGCCGATGGCAACGGCCAGACTATCCAGTCCGGTCTTTTCGACGAACTCCTTCGCCTGCACGGGGTCGGTGAGGAACTTCTGGATGTTCTTCTCGTACTCCTCCGCGGAGAGGCCGACAACGTCCTCCTCAATGCCGCCGAGCTGTCCGAGCTCCGCCTCCACGACAACTCCCGCCGCATGGGCGCGCTTCACCGCCTCCTGGGTGAGTCGGACGTTCTCATCGAACTCGTGATGGGACCCGTCGATCATGACGGAGGTGTAGCCGTCGTCGATACACTGCTGGATGAGCTCGATCGTATCGCCGTGGTCGCAGTGGATGGCGATCGGGACCTCAGGATACTCCTCTACGGCGGAGTCGATGATCCCCTTCAGAAAACGGATGTTCGCGTACTTCCGCGCGCCCTTCGAGATCTGGAGAATCACGGGACTGTTCTTCTTGGCGCACGCCTCGATAACTCCCTGTGCGATCTCCATGTTGTTCACGTTGAATGCCCCGACGCCGAACCCGCCCTCGTAGGCGAGATCGAACATGGGCTTGGTGGTCATGAGCATTTCGGTTCCTCCTCGCAATCGGCTCTCTTGAGTTGGGTCATTGTCGTAAATACCCATGCCCTTCGCAAGGCCCGCAAGCTGGTGCCAGGATTGTTGATCAGGTCTTGGGCCGTTCATCACGCCGGACACGCCCCTTTCTATGTTTCCTCAGGCGACCAGATGGAACGCCACGGCCCCGGGCGGCAGGGCGACAGTGTCCATGTACAGCTGCCCTTTGCGCAGTCCGATCACCGGCGGATTCAGGTACTCGTGGTGCCAGATCCGCCGGATCCACTCGTGA
>CAZZIE010000075.1:0-19877 GCA_964654185.1 uncultured Spirochaetaceae bacterium
CCGGGCTGTCCCGTCGCCGGCGAGCGCCACGGCGCCGTTGTACACGGCGGCCGGCATGTCGCCATGGTACACGGCGGCCGACACATCGCGGTGGTAGATGCCTTACTGTCGGGAGTCCTGATCGGCCTCCGGCCTGTCCTGATCGGCCTCCGGGCCAACGTGGCCGGACTCGGGGCGCCCATGGCCGGGCTCGGGGCCGACGCTTCGCACATCAGACTCAACGGAACCGGTTTCGACGGAGCCGGACTCGTCGGCGGGCCGTGCCTCACCGGCCTCTTCCTCCCGCTGTGCGACGGCGGCGAGTTGCCCCTCCTTCGCTCGAACCCGCTCCTCAATGTCGGCAATCTCGCGAATGATATCCTTCACCCCGGGGGTGTTCTTGGAGATGGTGTTCTGTCCCTCTTTCTCCAGCACTTCATAAGCGCGCGATCCGAGCTTGGCCGTGAGCTTCTCCGCCTGTGATTCGAGCTGCATGATTTCGAAGCGCAGCACTCCGCGCTCACTCAGATCACGAGCACGGTCCTGTGCCTTGCTCAAGAAGCCGCGGGAGCTGTCGATTCCCTTGTCAATGGCGTTTCGCATTCGATCCCAGAAATCCACGTGTTCCTCCTTGCCTTCATACTACTCCCGAGTACCGTCGTTGACCAATCATTCCGGCGCCCTCTACAATCTCTGGCCAGACACACCGCGTAAGGAGCGACCATGAATCTCATCTTTCTGGGGCCTCCGGGAGCCGGCAAAGGGACAATGGCATCTCGCCTTTCCGGCGAGAAGGGAATCCCTCACATCTCAACGGGAGACATCTTTCGAGAGAACATCAACAACGAGACCGAACTCGGCAAGAAGGTAAAGGCTATTCTCGACAGCGGGGAGCTCGTGCCGGATGAGCTGACCGTCGAGCTCGTCCGGGATCGTCTGGATCAGGACGATGCAACGGCAGGCTTCATTCTGGACGGCTTTCCCCGAACCATTCCGCAGGCGGAGGCGCTGGAGGGATTCGCCACGATCGACAAGGTCATTCGATTTGTCCTCGGAGACGAAGAGATCATCAAACGGCTCTCCGGGCGGCGTGTCCACAAGCCGTCGGGTCGCACCTACCACATTATGTTCAGTCCACCCAAGGTCCCTGGAAAGGACGATGTTACCGGTGAGGACCTCGTACAGCGTCCGGACGATCGCGAGGAGTCAATCAAGAACCGGTTGGAGGTGTACCGGCGCCAGACCGAGCCGCTGGTGGACTTCTACACCGACAAAGGGCTGCTGGTGGATGTGGACGCGAGTCCCGATCCGGACACCGTCTACGCGAATCTGCTGAAACAGCTCTGACCGACCGCCGCGCGCTGCGCTAGGGAGTGAGCTCCTGCCGGTAGGGGCGTCCCGGACGTCGCCGCGGCGGAGTCTCAGCCTCCCGGCGCTGCGCCTCTTCCCGCCGAACCCGTTCAGCGGCCTCACGCAAAGCGGGTAACTCGAACCCTTCGGTTCTCAGAAGCTCCTCGACATCCACCGGGGCAACAAGCGCCGGGTCCTCAATCAGCAGGCCCAGTTGACCGCGGTCCTCGTATCCCAGGTCGAGGGCCTGCTCCAGAGCGGACAGTCCCGTCTGGGCGTCTTCGGCTACTGTCAGGAGGAGCCTCGCCCGGCGAAACTGCGCCGGTGCATCCTCGGGGTTCGCGTCCAGAACCTTCTCGTAGACCGACAGGGCCCGGCTGTAGTACTCGGTCTCCTCGAAGATTCGAGCGACCTCCTTGAGCCGCTCATCCTCGGCGTCGGCACCCTCGATGAAGGTCTCGAAGACCGGAACGGCCGCTTCCGGCCGCCCGCGCTCCGCCAGCAGGGAGGCGTACGCGAAGGCAACATCAGCGTCGTCGGGCGCCACCTCGTACGCCCGGGCGAGGTAGTCCAGAGCGTCCCAGGGGCGATCCAGCTCCCGGGAAAGCACACCCAGGTTGAAGAGGACCGAGGTGCGATAGGGACTCTCTTCGAGAATCTGTCGATAGAGCTCCTCCGCGCGATCGAGACCTCCGCTCTTGAGGAGCGCAAATGCGAGAGCCTCCGCCAACTCCAGGCTGTCCGGACGCTCCCGGCGAAGCTCTTCGAGCAGGACGATTGCCCGTTCATATCGGCCCTGCTCAATATGGACCCGTGCCAGATTGAAGCTTGCCGATTCCAGGTCGGGATTCAGCTCCAGCGCCCTTCCGTAGTAGGTGCTTGCCGCGTCGAAGGCGCCTGACTCGTACAGGGTATTCGCAACTTCCAGGTACTCCGCGGCGAGTTCGTCCCGGGAGACCAGGGTCACGCAGGAGGCGAGGAGGAAGAGAGCGGCGATCGCGGCGACCGCGACGAAGATGCCACGGCGGTGTGCCGTCGAGCGGACGTTCGCGCTACCCCTTGGGATGCGCAAGGACCGTCTGCTCGATCTCTCTGACTTGTGCACGGTAGAGGTTGGAAATGGTTGCACCGTAGTCCGCAATCAGTTGAATGATGTCCCGGGGCATCTCCGGCCGGTCGCTGCCGTTCAGGCGATCCCCGGCATCTCCGAGTCCCGGCAGAATGTACGCCAGAGAGTTCAGGCTCGGGTCCATCCAGAGGGTGTACACCGTCGCACTTTCGAGCGCCCGGATGATCCGAAGTGTCCCCTTCAGGGCGGAGATGACGTTACAGAACTTGATCGACCGCGGCTTCACGCCCTCAGACAGGAGATAGTGGATGATGGTAACGAGACTGCCGCCGGTTGCATTCATGGGATCAGCGAAGACCAGATCCTTGCCGTTGAGCTGTTCAATGTCGAAGTAGCTTCGGTCGAGGTTGAGGATGTACCTCATGTCCTTCTCCGACCGCGTCTCGTCTCGCTTGATGCTGAAGAGCGCAAAGGGCGTCACGTACCCCGTCGACGAGTACTCCTGGACCTCCTTCGACATGATCATGGATGGCAGCAGAGCGCCCCGGAGCATGACACACATGACCGAGTTCTCGAGCTCGTCGTCGACATCCGGGATCTTATGGACGGCGTACTGTTGCACCGGCGCGGTCACAGGCGTCTTCACGATCAGGTGGTTCTTGCGACGATCGCCGGGACTCGCGTATGCCAGATTGAAGAGAAGCTCGTAGGCACGCTGGATGTAGTACACGAACTCATGGTTCTGCGTGCGAACATCCCGGAGTTTGGCGATCAGCCGCGAGGCCTCACCGTGAACGCTCCGGGGTGTCTCGAAGGAGTAGACGCGAATCGCAGGCTCATCCTTCGTCATGTCCTGCATCACGTCACCCATCTCGCCGTAGAGCTTGATGAGGCGGTGCTTCTCCGTGTTCAGGCGACTCTCGTTCTGCGAGCTGTCGAGGACCTGGCACACCTTCGTCGCTTCTGCGTAGAGGCGATCCATCTCCGCAATGTGTTCCTTGTCGGTATCCAGAAGATAGCCGTCAAGGTCGCTGGCATTCAGGACTACTTCGCGCATGGTTAGCCCCACTATACTTGCCGCATCGAGAATCCTCAACCACGAAACCGCACCGGAATGAATCCACCTAGCACGGGTTAAAACGGCCCCGGCAATGCGCTATACTCCAGCAAGAAGATTCCATGTGCGTAAGGAGTAGCTAATGCGCAAGGTAGTGTTGATTGTGCTTGCCATACTGCTGATAGCAGCAGTCGGTGCCAGCGCAGATACCTTCGGGGTTGGCGTGGCTGCCGGTCTGAGCCCTTTTGGCGGACTGCCGGGGCAGAACGTCATGCTGTCGGTCAAAGTTCCTCAGCTCCCCATCCTCTGGGGCGTCGGGGCGCAACTGAGCCAGGGCGGGTTCAACCTTGGTGTCACCGCCGACTGGTGGTTGTACACCCAGAATCTGTTCAGCTTCGTCAATCTCTACATTGGGCCGGGACTCTACGTGGCCCTGCCGAACTTCGAGCTCGGCGGACGCGTTCCCATTGGGCTGAACGCCTACCCGATCGAAGTCCTGGAGCTCTTCCTGGAGTTCGCACCCACCTGGGCACCCATTACGGCGGGAGGCTTCGATACCAGCAACTTCGGCCTGCAGGGCTCATTCGGCCTGCGCTTCTGGTTTGACACCTGATCGGCGACGTTCAAGCCGGCGCACCGGGTGCGGCGGGTGCGCCGGGTGCGCCGGGCCGGCGCCCGTGCCGCGGGGCCGACTCCTGTGCCCCCGGGACGGTACCCGGCCCGGGCCGGACGAACAAAAAGAAAGGCTCCGCGACCCTCAGGTGGCGGAGCCTTTCTCATCGGCATCTCCTAGGGGAGTCGAACCCCTGTTGCCGGGATGAAAACCCGGTGTCCTAACCACTAGACGAAGGAGACATTTCGGCCGGAATATAGCAGCTTGGGTATCTGCTGGTCAACCGGTCCAGGAGTGAGCCGCGCAGGGATCGAACCTGCGACCCACAGCTTAAAAGGCTGTTGCTCTACCAACTGAGCTAGCGGCCCGAGTGGCTGTAAGCTACCAATCGCTTTCAAACGATGTCAAGCAAGTGCAGTGTCGGGGTCAGCGACTCCCGAAGCGCACCCCGAACATCAGGTTGTAGATGGAGCGAAATCCCGGCTCCGCGGTGAGCTCATCGCCGAAGGCGACGGCATCTATCTCGACCACGCCGAGGTCGAGTCCCAGCCCGGCCGCAGGCAGCCCTTCAGCCAGTCCGAGCCGGATACTCGCTACGTCGAGCAGCGTGGCTTCGACGCCGACGGCGATCTTCAGGAGTGGATTCGCCGCATTGTCGGGATCGGTCCAGAAGTCCAGCCCGTCCCGATAGTCCAGAAGCACCTTGAAGTCGGAGATGTGCCGATCGAGTCCGCCCAGCCCCGGCGTGAAGGCAACGCCCGCGGAGACGTTTATTGGAACTCGCGCGTCCGTCTCTGAGACGGCGTCCTCGTTATCAAGAAAGCCGGTAAGGGAGTCGTAGGTGTTCACAATTGCCGGGGCCAGCAGGTTCTGACCGGTCAGCCCGACGGCGAACCACGGGAGAATCTGGTATCGCAGCCCGAGATCAACGCTCAGCCCGGTAGCGACGTCGAAGGGGGCACCGAGAATCAGATCGGTGTCGAAGGAGGTGAAGAGATCGGGCAGCGCCAGAAGGGAGGTTTCGATCCGCGACGCACCCTGAACGAACCCCTTGAGGAGCACGCCTGCGTCGAGCTCACCCGCTCGCTCGGGCAGGGGCATGCGGAGCGCAAAGCCTCCCGACAGCAGGAGCCCCTCCTTCGCAACTGCGGTCAGCTCAGTCGTCCCGACCGTTCGGAGCGTCACGTCGGTGGCGTTGGAGATCGCGAAACCAAGTCCATCACCGACAAAGCCGAAGGAGATCGGTCCGAAGAGCCCGACCGACGCGTAGAGTCGCTGCAGCGCGGAAATGGTATCCGGCGAGGCGAAGACCGTCTCGAAGCCCTGGTCTACCGCCTCGAGAATGATCGCAGAGAGGCTCAACACCGGCCCGCTGAGGCGCATGGTCACCTCGGCCGCCTGAATGCCGGCGGGTACCGACCGGAATCCGGCAGGGTTGGCCGTGAGCGTATCGTAGCCGTCGGCGAGCGTGGTGTGGAGTCCGCCGATCGCCGCGGTGCGCGGCGACGGAGGCAGCACCAGGGACTCGGTGACTGTTGAGCTCTGACCGAAGGTTGGTGCACCGACAACGGCTCCAAAGGCCATTATCGCAACGATGTATCGTACCAATCGCAACCGGTGCACCACACTCCTCCTCTCAGGTCCAGATCAGCTTGTGCCGTTGATGTAGTCTTCCAGCAAGTTCAGGGTCTCGGAAGTCTCGTCGCGGCTTTCCAGGTCTTCCTTTGCGCTATTGACGAAGTCCTGAGCTTCTTCGAAGTCATCCGCCGTGAGGTTGTCGACGTCCTTGCCGGCGTCCCGCGCTTCCTTGGCTTCCTTCGCCGCCAGACCCGCTGCGGCCAGGACGTACTGCTCCTCACTTACGGTGCCGCCGTTGTCTTTCGTCTTCTTGACGAGCTCAGCCACATCCCCAAGTGAGTCCGTATCGATCTTGTCCAGGGAGTTCTTCACCGTCTCTTCAATGGCCTCGGGATCGGAGAGCTCACCGCTGATCGCCTTCTCAGCCAGGTCCGGCGCAACATCGTTGATGCCGGAAGCGCCCAGGGCAAGGTCGGTTGCCAGGGAGGTCAATTCGGGATCGTCGCTCGCCAGCGCCTCGTCCCGGATCGCCTGATACGCTTCATCCATGGCACCCTGGTCTCCCGACTCCAACGCAGACTGTGCGTATGCGCGCTTCTGCTGCGTCGAGAGATTCGCCGGATCGCGCGAGAACTCGGAGAACACGTTATATGTGAACACCCGCTCACACCCCGCAAGGGCGAGGAGCGCAGCGAGAGCCACAGCAACCTGCAGAAACCGTATTCTGCCCATACATCCCTCCTATCGACAGGAACGTGCGCCTAAATGAGTCACAGACGCAACATACATTCCGTACTCACCCTATCGCGTGGTACCGGAGTAAATCTACCATATTTTGGAGCAATCGGAGAGACCAAACAGCACCGTGGTTCCCGAGCCGGCCGGGAAGGGCGCGCGGGCCGAGACGGCGGCGCAGTGAGCAAGGCGAGGCAACCTGTCGAGTATTCGGTGAACAGGCTGCGCAGGATCGGGCTCACTACGAGCTCATCAGCCCGAGAGCGCCGCCCGCACGCGTTGTCTGCCCTGCGCCGCAGACCCCAGATTCGGATTCAGCTCCAGGGCGCGGTCGTAGGCTTCCAGGGCGTACTGATAATCCTGGAGCTGTTCGCGCACGAATCCGAGACGGCTCCACCAGGAGGCCACCCCGTCGTCATGGTACACCGCGGCGGAGAGCGCAATATCGGCGTGGTGGTATTCGCCGAAGTCAATGAAGATCTCACCCAGGTAGTAGTACACCTGTTCGATCAAGCTGCCGGTGGGAGAAATGGCCACGTACTCCTGAAGGTACTCCAGGGCCTCCATATTGTTGCCGAGAAAGTAGTTCGCCTCGCCGACAATCTGAATGATCCGGCTGTCGAACCGCGATATCTCCAGGGCCTGCAGACCGTACTCGAGGGCCTCTTCGTAGCGGCCCAGGGCGAGAAGGCTCCACCCCAGCACGGTGTAGGCGTTCATGTTGCGCTCTTCCCGGGCAATCTCTTCCAGGGTCACTTCGACCGCATCTTCAAAGCGCCCCTGTCGGTACAGCTCCAGGGCATCCAACTGCTGCGCCGGAGCGACCGCAGCAACCGCGAAGAGAAGCAGCAGCGCCGATACAAGGGCACGCGCGCCCCACGTCGTTGAACGCCGCCGGTTCACAGCCCGCATGATCAGTCCACTCATGCCTGGTTCCCTCCGGCGGAATCGGGATCCTCCCCGTCCGCGCCGGCAGCCCCGCCATCCGATGCGCCGGTGCCAGCGGACTCGGCGGAGCCGTCGTCCATTCGACACGTCGCGTTGACCACGCATCCGCTCTGCACCACCAGATCCGCCGCAACAATGCTCCCGGTCAACCGCGACTGCGAGAAGAGCTCCAGTCGGGTGCGCGCGTTCACGTCTCCATTCACACGACCGCGCACGGAGACGACGTTCGCCGTGATCTTCGCGTCCACGCCGGCGTTGTCGCTGACGAAGAGGTCGCCGGAGGAGTTGATCTCCCCGCGGAAGTTACCTTTGATCAGCACGGGATCCTCGAATTCCAGGGTCCCCTCGAAATCGACATCCTCGGCGAGGACGGTGTCGATGTCGGCTTCGTCTATCTTCTTGAGTCGTAGTTCTGCCATGGTTTCACATTACGTCCGCACCGACGGTAGCACTACCCTTTGGGGGTGTCAACATTGGCCTCCAGGCTCTCGAGGACCGCGTCGACCGCGTGGGTGAAGCGCGCCCTCATCCGGGAGGTGTACGGATTGTGATGCTGAAGGTCCAGAAACAACCGGTACGGATCGTTGCAGGTCTGCTCCATGACCTGCTGGAGCCGACGATATCCCAGGGTCGCGATCTCACTGTCCGGCACCCCGAAGTCCGCGAGCACCCTCCCCACCAGGTGCGTGATTCCCTGGGTGTACGCGGCCTCCCGATCGTGATCCTCCGCCGACATCTCCCGGACCTCCAGCCCCATGACCCTGAAGAGCTCCCGTAACTCCCGATAGCGCTCCGGGTCGATCCGCTCCGGAGTCACCACCATTGGGAGCGATGCCTCAGCGTCCCGGACCGAGTCAGGCCCGAACATCGGGTGCGTGCCAAGGAGCTGAACCTCTTCGGGCAACTCGGCGCGCAACCACTCGAGGGGTTTCACCTTCACCGAGCAGGTGTCCGCCACGACCTGTCCCGGCTCGACGACCGTCGCAAGCTTCCGTGCAACCTCCTGCACCGCACTTATGGCTACGCACAGAAAGAGCACGTCACAGCGGCGCAGCTCCTGCATCTCGACAACCTCGACGCCGGTCGGTGCCTCCTTCACGGGACTCCGGTTCGCCGCGATCACCTCGGTGCGCTCCGCGAGCATCTCCGCCCAGAGTCGCCCGAATCGTCCCAGTCCGTATACGCCGATCCTCATGGCGCCATCATACCCGGCGTGGGGCGCTGTTTCCACGGCTCCGGGAAAGGTGGTAGCATGTGCACACATATCTGCAAGGAGATCTCATGGATTTCGTAGAACGAATGCACGCAAAGGCAAAGGAGTTGCAGCGTAAGCTTGTCCTGCCGGAGGGGACGGAGCCGCGAACCATCCAGGCGGCTCGCATTCTGGTGGACAAGAAGCTCGCCGGCTCGGTCACGCTCCTCGGAGCGCAATCCGCCGTTGAGGAAGCGGCAAAGGGTGAAGGAGTCGCCCTGGACGGAATCACCGTTGTCGACCCCGCGAGCTCGGAGATGCGATCCGGCTACGCCGCCGAGTACCTCGAGCTGCGCAAGCACAAGGGAATGGATCAGGCAACCGCGGACAAGGAGATCATCGAGCCTCTGAAGTGGGGCGCCATGATGGTCCGGAAGGGAGATGCCGACGGCATGGTTGCCGGCGCCGAAAACTCCACCGGCGACGTCCTGGTAGCCGCCTTTACGATTATCAAGACCGCCCCGGGCGTGAAGTATGCATCTTCCTGCTTTGTCATGAAGACGCCCGACTCGAAGTGGGGCGTAGACGGCCACCTGATCTTCTCCGACTGCGCCACCATCCCCAATCCGGATGAGGAGCAACTCGCGGAGATCGCCATTGCTGCGGGACAGTCCTGCCGCAACTTCCTCGAAGCGGAGCCCGCAGTCGCCATGCTCTCTTTCTCCACCCGGGGCTCGGCGAAGCACGAGCTCGTGGACAAGGTGGTCAACGCCTACAAGATCGTAAAGAAGAAGGCGCCGGACCTTCAGGTCGACGGCGAGATGCAGGCCGATACGGCCCTTGTCGAGTCGGTTGGAAAGAAGAAAGCCCCCGACTCCAGTGTGGCCGGTCGCGCCAACGTGCTCGTCTTTCCCGACCTCCAGGCCGGTAACATCGGCTACAAGCTTGTTCAGAGACTCGGAAATGCGGAGGCGTACGGCCCCTTCCTTCAGGGTTTCGCCAAGCCCGTAAGCGATCTCTCCCGGGGCGCCTCCGTCGACGACATTGTGAACACCTCGGCGGCAACGCTCTGCCAGGGAGTGTAGGTAATGCGACTGGTTCTCGTCGGGTACGGCCGCATGGGCCGGGAGGTCCACGCCGTGGCGGCGGATCGCGGACACGAGATCGTGGCTACCGTGGACCCCCACGGCGACGCCGGGCACGGCTCCGTCGAAGAGGTCGACCTTGCCGGGGCGGACTGCGTCATTGAGTTCGCCCTGGCCGACGGGGTGGCCGGCAACGCCCGCGCCTACGTAGCCGCCGGGGTCCCCGCGGTGGTGGGCACCACGGGCTGGGAGTCCGACGCGGAAACGGTGCGAAGGATCGTCGCGAACGGGAACATCGGCTACCTTCATGGCTCCAACTTCTCGGTTGGAGCCAACCTCCTCTTTGCGCTGATCGACCGGGCGGCGGCCCTCTTCGACTCCTTCGACGACTACGACGTCTTCGTTCAGGAGGCGCACCACGCCTTCAAAAAGGACAGCCCGTCGGGGACCGCAATCACCATTGGGGAGAAGCTCCTCACGGCGCTCGAACGCAAGGAGAAGCTCCTTACCGAGACACTCCACCGGCCCATCGAGCCGGGGGAGCTCCAGGTCTCTTCGGTCCGCGGCGGCGCCGTGCCGGGACAGCACCGGGTCACCTTCGACTCGCTCTTCGACACGATCGAGATTACCCACACCGCCCGGAACCGCCGTGGCTTCGCCACGGGCGCCGTTCGCGCCGCCGAATGGCTCGCCGGGCGAACCGGCTTCTTCACCGTAGATGACTTCATCACCGACGTGATCGGTGCATAGACGCAATTGGCCCACAGGAGGCTCTGCATGTTCAGAGGGGTTTATACCGCTCTCATCACTCCCTTCCGGGAGAATGAAGATATCGATGAGGACGCGCTGCGCAGACTGGTCGATGCCCAGATCACCGGCGGCGTCTCAGGGCTGGTACCGGTCGGCACCACCGGCGAAAGCCCGACTGTTTCGCACGATGAGAACATCCGTGTCATCGAGATCGTCGCCGACCAGGCGGCGGGACGAGTGCCGGTGATTGCCGGCACCGGCTCCAACTCGACCCGGGAAGCCGTTGAGATGACGCGGCGGGCAAAGGAGGTCGGCGCAAACGCCACCCTTCAGGTCACGCCCTACTACAACAAGCCCAACCAGGAGGGCCTCTACCGCCACTTCACCACCGTGGCGGATGAGGGCGGCCTGCCGGTTCTGGTCTACAACATCCCCGGCCGCACCGGCCGCAACATCGAGAACGCCACCATGCTGCGCATGGCGGAACATCCCGGGATCATCGGCGTCAAGGAAGCCAGCGGCAGCATTCCGCAGATGATGGACCTGATCGCGGCGCGTCCGGAGGGGTTCTGCGTTCTCTCCGGCGACGACAACCTCGCCTTTCCCCTCACCGCAATCGGCGGCGACGGGGTGGTCTCGGTCGCGAGCAACACCGCCCCGAAGCAGATGTCCCGGATGATCAAGACCGCCCTGGACGGCGACATTGCCGGTGCCCGGGAGCAGCACTACAAGCTGCTACCGCTCTTCAAGGGCGTCTTCCTGGACACCAATCCCATCCCCATCAAGTACGCCATGACCCTCCTCGGCGCCGCCACAGAGGTCTACCGGTTACCCCTCGTCGGCCTGGACGACAGCAAGAAGGCCGAGATGCGGGAGATCCTCAAGGTTGTCGGGTTGATGTGAGCCTTCGCCGTGCCGGGCGACCGCCCGTGACCAGGGGCGGTTGCTCATGCGCGGCGTTGCGCCTGTCCGCGCGGCCATACTCGTGCCTACGCACTTGGCGCCCCTGCGTGTGGAGCCGGCGCCCCTGCGTGTGCAGCCGGCGCCCTCCCCTACCCCCTCCGCGCTGTGACGTCCCGGCGAATCTCCCGGGCCAGTCGCAGAAAGTCCTCCGGGGCAAGGGACTCCGCCCTCATGTCGGGTTGCAGGCAGCACTCGACGAGAAGCTCCTCACCACTCCGACGGCAGCCTTCTTTCCTGACGAATTCCTCCACCGCCTTCCGGATCATCTTGCGCCGACTACGAAAGAGCTCCCGGAGGAGTCGCAAGAAGAGTTGCCACTCTTCGGGTGGCGGTGGGCCGGTCGTCTCCGCTTCCAACCGCGGAGTCAGAACGACCACCGATGAGGTCACCTCCGGGGTCGGGAAGAACGCGCCCGGCGGAATGTCGAAGGCGCGCTGTGGCGTCGCAACTGCCTGCACCAGGACCGAAAAGGCGGAGTAGGTTCTGCTTCCCGCTGCGGCGATCATGCGTTCGGCAACCTCGCGCTGCACCGTGAAGGCCTGAACGGGCGGAACGAATCGGTGCTCCAGGAGGGACCCGATGATCGCGCTTGCCGAGCGGTAGGGAAGGTTGCCGATTATCGCGTCGGGCGCCTCGCCCTCCTCTCGTTCCTTCTCCCACTCGCGGACAGCATCGCCCTGGCGCACCCTGAGGCGCGGCTCCGCGGCGAACCGGGTGGACAGCACGCGGGTCAGGCCCCAGTCGATCTCGAAGGCAACCACCCGACAACCCCGGTTCAGCAGAATACCCGTGAGGGCGCCCACGCCCGGCCCGATCTCCCAGAGACGCAGCCCCGGTGTGGGATCGGCGTCGGACGCCGCTGCGGCCTCCCGGGCGCGACCGGGTCCGGACGCCGGCGCGGACTCAGGC
The DNA here is from genome assembly GCA_964654185.1 of uncultured Spirochaetaceae bacterium. GTDB lineage: Bacteria > Spirochaetota > Spirochaetia > DSM-27196 > PWMO01 > CAYFQV01. Next base: position 12,229 of record CAZZIE010000075.1, read on the forward strand.
GTCACCAGATCGACAATGCGTGTGGCGTACCCCTCGTCGATCAGAAAGTTCTGTCCCCACCGCTTCTGTGGCGAAAGTCCCTCAGCCTCGAGGAGACGACGCACTTCCCGCGCAGTGGGGAAGGCGTACAGTTCAGACGCCATCCCGGGCGCCTCCGAGCGTGTGCATCGCCTCGGTCAGGAGCAGACGTCCGGCGTGACGCCGGCGTGCCGCGTCCCCGACAATGAGTGCGAACGCCGCAAAGACCGCTCCGGTGGCGACCCAGCCTGCAGCAGAGCGCGGCTGCACACCTGGAACGCGGCCCGCCGCGGCAACGAGGAACTGAATGGCGCTCTCAACGGCCCCCAGCGCTGCAAGCAGAGCCTCGGTCAGGCCGGCGAAGCCCATGAGATCGACGACAACGGCGCCGACAGCACCCCACAGGAACAGGGTGACCACCGGCGCCAGAACAACACCGGCCACCGCACCGATCGGATAGAGGACGCCGAAGGCAGCCGCCACCACCGGCGCCGTGGCGAACTGCGCGCCGAGTCCCGCGGCGAGGGGCTTACGGACCACTCCGGGAAGCCAGCCATCCAGCAGCCAGTCCAGTGCGGGCGTCGTCAGGAGAATCCCCAGGAGCGCAAGGAACGAGAGGTGAAAGGATATCCGCTGCGTGGAAAGCGGCAGAGTCGGCGCCATGAAGATGAACGCGAGTGCAAGAAGATTGATCAACGGCGTCTTGCGTCTGAAAAGCGCCATTATGCCGGCGGCGATCGTCAGGAAGACCGCCCGGATCAGCGACGGACGTGGTCCCGCAATCCACAGAAAGAACAGAACGAAGACGAGGGCCGACACAATCGAGACGGCCCGCGGACCGAGTTGACGCGTCAGCACGTAGATCAGCGCGACCAGGAGTGCAACGTGCATTCCGGACAGGGCGAGCAAGTGGAGCGAGCCGGCGCGTCGAAACGCCTCTTCGGTCTCCCGGTCGAGCCCATACCGGCTACCGATCAGGAGCGGCGTCATGAGCTCGAGCTCGCCACGCTGCGCGAGGGAGGTAATGCGGGCTCTCAGACGTCCTCGGAAGGCCGCCCGAGGGGAGGTCGTAATCGCAACGGCGTCCGCATCTACATAGAGCCGTCGCGGGCCCGCCGCCCCGGCATCCTCGCGACCAACCGTGTCGGGCGCGCCGTCGAGCACGCCCGCATCGTCTGTCTCGTCGCCGATACCGTTGCGAGTCGCCACTCCCTTGACCGTAACGACCGCGTGGATGCGGCTGCCCCGTAGCACGTGCTGCGCCTCGGGCACCTCGATCACCACGGTGCCGCGATATCGGTGAAGCCCGCGATCGGTCTCGACGGAGCTGACCCGAACCGCAAAATCCCGCGTCGGCGGGGCGACGTCCTCCATGACCGTTCCGGAGAGGGCGGTGATCCGTGAGGGAAACGACGGAATACCCCGGCGCGCCTCGGAAACCGTCACGCCCTGCACCGCGATGAAGCCCACGATCACCCCGGCGCTGAGGATCCACGCCCAGCGTCCGGCGGCCCGGCCCTCGCCCTCACCCCCGGCCGCCGCTGCCCCGGCCGACGCCGGTGGACGCGTCAGGACCAGAACCGCGGCGTGCACCAGAAAGAGCAGGAGACCTGTGACGCTGTGCCAGATCAAAGAAGCCGGCAGGAGATAGAGCACCGCCGCCGCAATGACGGCGACGACGGTGGGTAGATGGCTGCGGGAAAGCGCAGAGAGGCGCCGGAGCACCGCGTTAGCGTGCAAGCGCCGCCATGGCGTCGCGGGCGGCCTCCGTCACGCGGCTCGGGTAGTCCAGGAGGGAGGCGTAGAAGAGGGCGTTGTAGGCGATCGGATACCCCAGTTGCTCCAGGTTCTCAATCACCGCCAGGGTAATCTGCGTGTCGTAGGCGCGGTCGTTCTCGGTGTAGGTGTTCAGCAGATCCATGAACTGCGCAAGCCGCTCGGCGGCACCCTCGGTCCCCATGGCACCGAGCCCGGCGATCGCTTCGAGCACCCAGGTCTTGCGAATCCGGCCGCGGTCGTAATCCAGGAAGGTCTGGTTGAAGTGGCGCACCATGGCGGAGGTAGCGTCGCTGTAGCCGGTCCGGCGCAGCCACGCCGCCGAGGTGTAGCGCACCTGCCGCAGAGCCTCTCGGGCGGGGGCATCGACAGGATCGGTGTTCAGAGCATTCTCCAGAGCCGCCAGGGCTACCTGCGACTTCTGCTCTTCCGAGAGCTCATCCGTGTCCAGCAGATAGTCCAGGGCGTCCAGCTTGTCGGCGGCATCCCGCTGCCGGATTGCCTGGGTCGCCATCTGAACGGGATCACCATTCAATTCGAAGAGCATGGACTCCGCCGTATTGGTGACGTTCTGCGAGTACTGCAGCAGGACCGCCTCGAGAAGCAGATTGAAGGACGACGACTGGCCGTAGGTCCCGAGCGTCTCCAGCGCCGCCCGGAGGACGCGCTCGTCGAGGTTCGATCCCGACCGCTTCAGGTTATGCCGGGCCGCAACCCAGTCGTTGAGACTCGGCAGCAGACGCTGGTTTTCCGCATCAACGGCGGCGAGAGCCTGCAGCAACTGGACCCGCGCCTGGGTGTCCTGATAGTTCTGAAACAGTTGCCAGATGTCACGCGCCGCCTCGCTGAAACCGGTCTGGACAATCCCTTCCACGGAGAGTCGCCCCATCTCCTGAACCTGCTGGTCGCTGGAGATGGAATCGGAGTTGGCCACGACATACTGCAATGCCGTTCGATAGAGCGGCCCCATACCTTCCCCGCCCTGTTCCCGCGCGGTACGGAGAATGCGAACCTTGATCTCCTTGCCGGCGTTCTCGAAGTTCTCGATCATTCGGTCCGCGGTCGATGTATCCTGCGCGGCCAGGACACCAATGATCCCGACAAATAGAACGAGAATGAAAAGCAACCGTTTCATGCCTTTTGTGCTCCTTTTCGTCTTGTCATACTACTAGTTCACCCCGGCGAATTCAACGAAACTTCGATTCACCGAAATCGCATATTCTGTATAGAGATGCATGGAAATGTATCTGGGACGATGTAAACGGCAGCCACCGTAGCTCCCGGCGTCCACCGCAGCGCCGGTCAGGTAAGGACGGAGCTGAGTTGGGTCCGGGTCTTCTCTTTCTCCTGGAAGATCCCATAGACGAAGGTAAGGATCTTGTTCTTCATGGCGGGGCTCGGCGGGCTCGCCTGGATGTGGAGAATCGATACGTTCTTGTTCTGTTTGAAGGTGACGCCCTTCACGACCCCGGACATGACAATCTGGGCATCTCCGATCTCGGTCTCGATCTTCACCGGCATGCCGGGCTTCGCGCGTCCACCAATGAGAACGGCTGCACCATCCTCGGAAATGTCCACCATCTTGCACTTGTACCCGCCGGGGCTGCCGAAGGTCTCATCCGCATCCTTTACCGACTTCAGCGGAAAAACGCGACCGGTGGTGTTGACCTCCGCCCGGACGGAGTTGCGCCGCTGCGTGCGAACAAGCTGATCCGAATGGGCAATGTGCAGAATGGGAAACTTCCGGTCCAGGTAGTCTCCCAGGACCTTCGACTCGAAGTAGTAGCCGGCATCGTCGACGCGCCAGAAGTAGACATTGATCTTCTGTCCCTTCCAGGAGAAACCGTACGGCAGCGCCTTGCCCTCGGGATAGGAGATCGCCATGTAGCGCCGCATGTTCTCGACGATTTTCGCGGTATAGACGCCCTGCACACCGGGCAGCGTTATCTTCAGCGGCTGCTGGGCAACCATGCTGCGACTGGATTGGATACCAAGGCGGTACTTAGGCTGGTTGAACTCGACCTTCTTGCGGAACTCGAAGAGCTTGTTCAGGAAGCCGACGGAGTTCTCATCCTCCTCCTTGCCCTGAGCGCGGAAGTTGATGATGGTGCCGCGAATGCATCTATCCAGGGTCTTCTCGGACCAGAAGAGGGAGGTGGGGTTGCGAAGGTGGTTCTCAACGGCAACCCTGCGCAGCAGATTGAGCTCCCAGAAGCGGAACCCCGACTCCTTCCCGCGCACGTAGAACTGGATCCACGGAAACCCGAACCCGCCGTTTCGCTGGATATAGACGAGGAAGGCCCCGAGGAGTACAGCTATTATGCCAAATGCAATCCACATTCCCTACGCACTTCCGAGATCTAAAGAAGCTCCACTGTTAATTGTCGGATGCAAACGGCAAAAGGTGAAATCACCGGGGCTGACCACGTGGCCGTTATGCACAACACACGTACTTCTATATATTTCGCAAGTATGCAACATAACGGCACCCCCCGTCGAGTCTTGCTTCGAGAAATACTGGTTCTCTTCTCCGCCCTCTTCCTTCCCGGCATCATTGCTCAGGCGGGAACCATCGATCCCGGAGCCTTCAACAACGTCACCTACCACATACAGACCATTACCATTGCCCTTGCCCAGTCACTCCTCGTCCTGCACGTTCTCAGCCTTCACGAAGACACCGACCGCGGGCGCTTCGGTTTCGTCCCCCTTCGCCTCTCCCGGGTGGCGCTGGGCCTGGCGTTGGGGGTGGGACTCATCCTCATTGTGCTTCCCATCGGCGCGCTGGAGCAGGTGCTTTCCGGAGAAGAGGGATCGATCACCACCGGGGTCCGCTTCCGCCTCGAACGCCCGGAGTTGTTACCCCTGGTGATTCCCACCTCCCTGGCAATCGGATACCGGGAGGAGATCTTCTTCCGTGCATTCCTGCTTCCCCGCCTGGAGGAACTCGGCGCCTCGCCGGCAACGGCGGTGATCATCAGCACGGCGGCCTTCGCCGTCGGACACCTCTACCAGGGTATCCTCGGCGGGATCGTCACCGCCGCAATCGGTGCCGTCCTGGCAATCGTCTTCCTCCGGCGCCGGGACGTGCACCTGGTAGCGGTTGCGCATGCTGCATACAATGCTGCGGTGTTGACGACGAGCTATTTCATCTTTTCGTGAGGAATGGGCCTTGATCGCGAAGCAATGTCGCAATAATATATAGCATGAAGATGATATTATATAGGGGAATATAAATGCAGCACCCAGCAATGCGATACCTTCTAGTGCGATACCTTCTGAAGCTCCTGCTCTTGTCACTGGTTGCGGTCACGCCGGTCTTCGCCGGGGGATCCCGGGAGGCGGATGAACAGCCCCGGGGTGGACAGCCGGACCCGGCCACCGCGGAGAGTGCCCCCCAGGAAGCTGCAGATTCCGATTCCGGTGATGCGGCACCCATAGATGCGGATGCAGACGCCACGGCGATCTCTCCGGAGCTTCGAAACACCCTCGTGCAGGCGGGCGTCCAGCCCCTCAACTCCCGGATCCCCTACGAGGACTTCACCCTGCCCACCCTGGACGAGAGTGAACGCTCCCTCGCCTCCTTCGAGGGTAACGTCGTCGTCATCAACTTCTGGGCAAGCTGGTGCGGACCCTGTATTCAGGAGATGCCCGCCATGCAGGCGCTCTACGAGGACCTTAAGGACAGCAACTTCACCATTGTCGCGGTGAACGTGCAGGAACAGCCGGATGTGGTGCGCAACTTCATTGAAGAGAACGGGTACACCTTCCCCGTTCTGCGGGATGCGTCGGGCCGCGTGGCCGGCCGGTACGGCGTCCGCGGCCTCCCGACGAGCTACATCATGGCGCCGAACGGTGACCTCATTGGTGCGAAGGTCGGCTACCACGATTGGGATACCGACGCAGTTCGATCGGCCATTGCCAGGATTCTCGAGCGGTCATGACGGGTGAGCCCAATCTGATCATATCCTTCGCCGCAGGGGTCATCTCCTTTCTCTCTCCCTGTGTCCTCCCGCTCATTCCCTCGTATCTCTCCTTCATCGGCGGGGTGAGCCTGGACGATCTCAAGCACAACGCCCCGAGCAGGCGCCCGGTGGTGTTGCGAACCGTCTTCTTCATCGCGGGATTCGCCGCAGTCTTCATTGTCCTCGGGGCGGTCTTCACCGGCTCCGGACTGCTGGTTGGCGGCGCCTCTCAGGCGATCAACCTGGTGGCCGGCGGCATTGTGATCCTCCTCGGGCTCAACGTGATCTTCGACTTCTGGAAGTTCCTGAACATCGAGCGGAAGGTGCACATTACCTCCGCCCCGAAGGGCTACATTGGTGCGGGCCTTTTCGGCATGGCCTTCGGCGCGGGGTGGACGCCCTGCATCGGCCCCATCCTGGCGGGCATTCTCTTCATGGCGGGCCGGTCGGGGCAACTCGCCACGGGCATCCTCTACCTTGCCGTATACTCTCTCGGATTGGGGCTGCCCTTCCTGATCGCCGGCGCCTTCTTCCCGGCCTTCCTCCGCGGGATGGACCGGATCAAGCGACATCTGACGACCATCCGCGTTGCCAGCGGCGTCTTCCTCATGGGAATCGGCGCGCTCATTGCCTTCGGCCGCCTGCAACGATTCAACGCCACCCTCATCTCCTGGGGCCTCTCGGTTCAGCAATGGGAATCCGCCAATCCGGTGACGGCACGGATTGCCCTTGGAGCAATTGCCGTGGGCATCGGCCTCCTGCCTCTTATTGTGGCAGTGCTGCGGCGACTCCTCGCCCGACAGCAAGAGGTGCGGCTCGTGTCGGTGCCGAAGGGAGTGTTTCTGACGCTCTTCGCGCTGATCGGCGTGTTTCAGTTGAGCGGCGTGATCAACCTGGCGGGGATCCTCCACTCCTGGCTCACCTTCCAGGGCATCTGAGGGCGCCGGCGCACCCGTGGCGCCGTTGCGCAGCCGGCCGATCTCCCCGCGCGTTAGGGGTGGCGGCCGTTCACGCCGAAGAGGCGGCGGAGCAGGCCGGGGGTGCGGGAGACCCGGCGCGGGAAACTGTCGAGGTTCCGGATCTTCTGTGACCGCTCCGCCAGGAGTGTTTCCGTGCGCTTTCCGGCAAGGTCGCGGTAGTGACGCATGACGGCGCGCTTGATCCGATCGGCGGCGTAGCCGGGATCCGTGTGGGCGCCGCCGGGGGGCTCGGCAATAACGTCGTCGGCAATGCCGAAGCCGTAGATATCGGTGGCGGTCATCTTCATGAGAGAGGCCGCGTACTTCGCCTGTTTCGCATCGCGAAGCAGGATGGATGCGAACCCTTCCGGTGAGATGACCGAATAGACGGCGTTCTCCAGCATGAGCACGCGGTCCGCCACGGCGATCCCCAGGGCGCCGCCGCTGCCCCCCTCCCCGATGATCACACTTATGATGGGCGTGCGCAGGACCGAGAGCTCCTTGATGTTCCGGGCAATCGCCTCGCCGATTCCTCGCTCCTCCGCCGCCAGCCCGGGATAGGCGCCGGGCGTATCGATGAGGGCAAGAACCGGCCGCCCGAACTTCTCCGCCTGTTTTGCTAACCGCAAGGCTTTTCGATACCCCTCAGCATGAGCCATTCCATAGTTTCGATAGATATTCTCCTTCATATTTCTTCCCTTCTGAAGCCCTATGAAAGTAATTGGCTGAGAATCGATCGTTCCGATTCCGCCTATCATGGCGGGATCATCAGCAAAGCTCCGGTCGCCATGAAGTTCCAGGAAATCATCCGTCATCATAGTTATATAGTCCATAGCAGTCGGACGTTTTGGATGCCGGGCAAGCTTTACCCTTCTCCACGCGTCAACATTATCCTCTTCACCTGATAGCTTCGTTTCAAGCCGTTTGATTTCCT
>CAZZIE010000076.1:0-19825 GCA_964654185.1 uncultured Spirochaetaceae bacterium
TGGGCCCCAGCATCTCGCGCATGCCCGGGCCGCCCTTCGGTCCTTCATAGCGAATCACCACGACATCGCCCTTGACGACGCCGCCGTTGAGGATGGCCTTCATGGCCTCCTCTTCGTTGTTGAAGACCCGCGCCGGTCCGGTGTGAACAACTTCGCCGAGGCCGGTGGTCTTGAGAACCGCACCCTCTTCGGCAAGGTTGCCCCGGAGGATGACGAAGGGGCCCTGCTTCTTCGCCGGGGCGGAGAGGGGAAAGACGACCTCCGCGGAGAAGTCCGGTTCGTCTACGCCCGCAAGGTTTTCTTCCAGGCTCTTCCCGGTGACGGTGAGGCACTCCCCATGCAGACGGCCGTTGTTCAGAAGGTGCTTCATGACCGCCTGGACACCACCTACGTTGTAGAGGTCCTCCATGACGTACTTCCCGGCCGGCTTCATATCGGTCAGCGTCGGTGTTGCGGCGCTGAAGTCATTGAAGTCGTCAATGGACAGCTCGACGTCCACCTCATGGGCCAGTGCCAGAAGGTGGAGTACGGCGTTGGTCGAACCACCGAGAGCCATTACGACGGTCATGGCGTTCTCGAATGCCTTTCGCGTCATGATGTGCCGCGGCCTTACATCGTTCTGGATCAGGCGGTGCAGGGCCTCCGCCGAATCGAGCATGACGTTGTCTCGTTCGTCGAAGACCGCCGGCACGGAGGCGTTACCCGGCACGCTCATCCCGAGGGCCTCCATGGCGGCGGCCAGGGTGTTGGCGGTGTACATGCCGCCGCAGGCGCCGGGACCGGGACAGGCGGCACATTCAATGGCGTGGCGCTCCTCTTCGGTAATGAGCCCCTTGCTGTAGGCGCCCACCGCTTCGAAGGCGGAGACAATGTCGATCGCCTTGCCCTTGTGGTAGCCGGGTCGGATGCTCCCGCCGTAGACGAACACGGAGGGAACGTCCGCCCGGGCAAGGCCCATGACGGTACCCGGAATGGTCTTGTCGCACCCGCCGACACCGAGAAGTGCATCCATCTGGTGGCCCAGGGCGTCGAGCTCAATGATGTCCGCAATGGTGTCCCGACTGATGAGGGATGCCTTCATACCCTCGTGGCCCATGGCCATGCCGTCGGTTACGACGAAGGTGTGAAAGCTCACCGGCATGACGCCGAGCTCTTTCAGACGTTTCTTCGAGATTTCGGCGATCTCCGCCAGATGGACGTTGCACGGACTCACGTCGCTGTCGGCGGTGGCAATCCCGACGATCGGCTTGTTGAAGTCTTCATCCGTGAAGCCGACGCCACGCAACATGGCGCGGTTCGCCGTCCGGCCGACGCCGGAGGTCATGTTTGCACTTCGGGTGTTGAGGCGGGTATCGCTCATCGATCGTTCCTTTCCTCGCTGTCGATTTGGTTTGTGGTCGGGGCTTCCGGCCCGGGCGGCTGCGCGGCCGGCCCGGGACCGTCCACTCCTAGGCGGAATACCCGGTCATGTAGGGAAGGTTTGCCGCGGTATCCCGAATCTTGTCCAGATTGGACAGCAGGGTAGATGTCGAGTCCCAGGTGCCCGCAATCAATGCGCTCCGGGAGGCGGGTGAGAGCTCGAACTGGAAGGAGAGATCCTCCGCAACAATGGTTCCCTCTCGTACATCAATGGTGATCTGCGTTTCCGGAAACTCCTCCACGCGATTGATGAGTGCCTCGATCTCCTCATGGGGAATGGCAACCGCCGGCACACCCATGGCGGTGCAGTTCCCTGCAAAGATCTCCGCGAAGGATTCGCCGATGACTGCCTGGATGCCCCAGCGTGCAAGGGCCTGGGGTGCATGTTCCCGGGAGGATCCGCAGCCGAAATTGGCGTTAACCAGGAGGATGCCGGCCCCCTGGAAGCGCGGATCGTTGAAGGGGTGCGGCTTCGGATTGCCCTCCGCGTCGTAGCGCTGGTCGTAGAAGGCGTATTCGCCGAGTCCGTCGAAGGTGACCACCTTCATGAACCGGGCGGGGATGATCCGGTCGGTGTCGATATCGTTCCCTCGAATCGGGATCGCCCGTCCCTCTACTCGCACAACGGGGTTGTGTGTTGCGGTTGATCCGGTCTGTTCTGATGCCATGTGTCTCTCCTCAATTGCCGATCCCGGCGGCCGCGGCGGCCTGCGATCAGCCCTGGCGGCGGCCCACACAGGGCAGCGCCGGGGCGGCCCGCGGACGCCTCAACCTACCGGCTGCGGCTCCGGCTCGAAGCTGAACTCCCTGACGTCCACGACCTCACCGGTCACGGCAGCCGCCGCCACCATGGCGGGGCTCATGAGCAGTGTGCGGCCGCTGGGCGAGCCCTGACGGCCAATGAAGTTTCGATTCGACGAGCTCGCGCAGAGCTGATTGCCCTCGAGCTTGTCGGGGTTCATTGCCAGACACATGGAGCATCCGGCGCCGCGCCACTGGAAGCCCGCCTCCTCGAAGATGGCGGGAAGCCCCTCCTGCTCGGCCTGGCGCGCCACTCCCTTCGAGCCGGGCACCACGAACGCCTCCACGTGGGGGTGGACGCGCTTTCCCTTCACGAAGCGCGCAGCCTCGCGAAGATCGCTGATCCGGGCGTTTGTGCACGAACCCAGGAAGGCGACATCGATCTTCTTGCCTCTGACCGGTTCTCCCTCCTGGAAGTCCATGTGCTCGTACGCCTTCTCGGCAACTTCCCGGACCCCCTCGTTGAGGTCCGACAATCGCGGTGTCGTATCGGTGATTCCGATCGCCTGCCCGGGATTGATGCCCCAGGTGACCATTGGCTCCAGATCGGCGGCGTTGAGGGTCACGACATCGTCGTAGCGTGCCCCCGGATCGGAAGCAATGGAGTCCCAGTAATCAACGGCGCGCTCGAAGGCTTCGCCCCTGGGCGCATAGGGGCGCCCGCGAATGTACTCGTAGGTCGTTGCGTCGGGATTGACGTAACCCACCCGGGCGCCGCCTTCAATACTCATGTTGCACATGGTCATGCGACCGTCCATGGAGAGGTTGTGGATCGTATCGCCGGCGTACTCGTAGGCGTAGCCGATTCCGCCATGAACCCCGAGATGGGCAATGATCTTGAGAATGATGTCCTTGGCGTAGACGCCCTCGCGGAGCTCTCCATTCACTTCAATGCGGCGAACTCTGGGCCGGGACAGGGCAAGACACTGCGTCGCCAGGATATCGCGAATCTGAGATGTGCCGATGCCAAAGGCAATGGAGCCGAATGCACCGTGGGTCGAGGTGTGTGAGTCGCCGCAGGCAATGGTCATGCCGGGCTGGGTGAGTCCCTGCTCGGGACCGACCACATGCACAATGCCCTGGTGATCCGTGCGCAGGCCGAAGAACTTGATGCCGTACTCCTCAGTGTTCTTCTCCAGAGCGCGCATCATCTCCTCGGCAAGGGGATCCTGGAAGGGCCGTTCCTGACTGGCCGTCGGCACAATGTGGTCCACCGTCGCCACGGTTCGCTCCGGGTGAAGGACGGGGAGGTTGCGCTCCCGCAGCATCTGGAAGGCCTGCGGCGATGTCACCTCATGAATCATGTGCAGGCCGATGAACAGCTGGTCCTGTCCCGACTCCAGCGTCGTTACCTTGTGCTTGTCCCACACCTTGTTGAATAAGTTTTCGGCCATGCTGTACTCCTTCCCTCCGCCGGCGCCACAGTTCTTGCACCGGCCGGATGCCTTACGGCGTGATCTGCTCGCCGCGCGCCATCAGCACCTTACCGGTGCGAATCATCTCTTGTACACCGTATCGTTCAAAAACACGATAGGCACTGTCAAGTTCTTCCGAGTCGCCGGTGAGCTGAAGGATCGTCGTGTGCTCGCTCACCTCTACGATCTCCGCCTGCATGGCGTGGGCCAGTTGCAGCACGTCGCTGCGCCCTTCCGGCTCGCACTTGATCTTGAGGAGCGCAAGTTCGCGACTGATAATGTCCTCTCCCGTGCGGTCGGAGGCGTGAATCACATCCACGAGCTTGTTCAGCTGCTTCAGGATCTGGTCGAGGACCTTCTCGTCGCCGGAAGCGACAATGTTCATGGTCGAGTATCGCGGATCGCCCGACTCCGAGACGACGAGGCTGTCAATGTTGTATCCCCGGCGTGCGAAGAGAAGGGCGACACGAATGAGGACGCCCGGCTTGTTAGCCACGAAGACACTCAGCGTGTGCTTCTTATAGGTCGGTGTGTTGTACTGTGGTTTTCCCATGACTACTGCTCCTGTTGTGCCATGGCCGGGGCGGCCTTTGCCCGAGGTGCGCTCTTCCGCGGCGCCTCAATGATCATCTCGTCGTATCCCTTGCCGGAGGGGATCATGGGAAAGACGTTGTCTTCCTTTTCCACCTCCACATCGATGATGCAGGGCCCGTCGTTATACTCCAGGGCGTTCTGTATGATGCGCCGCACGTCGCCGCTCCGTCGCACGCGGAAACCCCTGGCACCGTAGGCTTCGGCGAGCTTGACGAAGTTCGGGTTCCCCTCCAGATCGACGCCGGACAGGCGATTGTCGTAGAAGAGGTTCTGCCACTGCCGCACCATGCCGAGATAGCGGTTGTTGATCAGGAGGATCTTGATGGGGAGCTTGTGGATGACCGCGGTGGCAAGCTCCGACAGGGTCATCTGGAAGCCGCCGTCACCTACGATCGCCACCACGGTATCCTCCGGATTGGCGAACTGTGCGCCGATTGCGGCGGGAAAGCCGAAGCCCATGGTACCGGCTCCTCCCGAGGTGATCCAGCGGAAGCGACTGTCCGTGCGGTAGTACTGGGCCGCCCACATCTGGTGTTGTCCCACGTCGGTGGTCACAAAGGCCTTACCCTCGGTCTGCTTGTAGATTTCGTCGATCGCATGCTCGGCCCGGAGCTTGCCGCTCTTCTTGAAGCGCAGCGGATACTGTCGCTTCCACTTGTCGATCTGGTTGAGCCAATCACCGGTTTCGCCCTTTTCCCCGGCCATCAGGAGCGCTTCGCACACGCGCTTGGCGTCGCCCTGAATGGTGACGTCCATGGGAAGGATCTTTCCGAACTCAGCTGCGTCAATGTCGACGTGGATCTTCTTTGCCGCCGGGGCAAAGCTGTCGGGTTTTCCGACGATCCGGTCGTCCCAGCGGGAGCCCACGGACATGATGAGGTCTGCGTCCTTGATGGCGAGGTTGGCGTACGCCGTTCCGTGCATTCCGAGCATCCCGAGGGAGAGGGGATGGGTCTCCGGGAAGGCGCCCTTTCCGAGGAGCGTGTTGGTCACGGGGATCTGCAGCTTCTCTGCAAGGTGCTGCAGGGGCCGTTCCGCCCCGGAGATCACCGCACCGTGCCCGGCCAGGATGACCGGACGCCGCGCGAGGCGCAGCAGAGCGGCCGCCTCTTCGACGTCGCGCATGTCCGGTTCGGTGGTCAGATGGTACCCGGGCAGGTGAAACTCCTCCGTGTAGTCCGGCTCGATCGTTGCCTGGGATACGTCCTTCGGCACATCGACAAGAACCGGACCCGGCCGGCCGGTCTGAGCCACGTAGAAGGCCTCACGAACCACCCGCGGCACATCGGCGGCGTCCTTGAGCAGATAGGAGTGCTTCACTACCGGAAAGGAGATACCGGAGACATCGGCCTCCTGAAAGGCATCCAGACCCAGGTTGTTCGTGGTCTGCTGACCGGTGATGATCACCATGGGAACCGAGTCCATGTGCGCAGTGAGGATTCCTGTGATCGTATTGGTTGCACCGGGTCCGGAGGTTACCAGTACGACGCCGGGCTTACCAGTCGATCGAGCAAATCCGTCCGCCATGTGGGCGGCCCCCTGCTCGTGCCGGGTGAGAATGAACTTGATCGAGCTGTCTACGAGGGCGTCGAAGATTGGAATGGCCGCTCCTCCGGGTAGTCCGAAGATGTAATCGACTCCCTCCTGCTCTATGACGTCCACAATTGCCTGTGCGCCGGTTCTTTTTTTCGTGCTCATGGGAACCTCCTTGGGGTGCATGAGTATTCATTCACGATGTTCGGGAATCTTACGGACTCACTTCGGTATGGTCAACAGAATCGAACAAGAAATATTGCCAAATTCGGCATTGAGGCTTAATAACCCTGGAAAACGAACTTTCACTGGCAACAAATGAAGCGTGATGAAGGATAGAAGGCCAGAAACGTGCAGACTTCGAAAGCAAAGTTCGTTCTGGCGGTGAAGGTCTATACACTCTTCATGCGACTGTGCCGGGATCGCCGGGATCGCCGGGATCGCCGGGATCGCCGGAATCGCTGAGTTCCCCGGTGTCGCAGGTTCCCTGCGCATGTGAGTTGTGATAGTCTGCCCGGTCTCTGGAGGAACTCGGTACATGCAATCGTCCTCGGGCCGGGGAGGGGTGTCCCAGAAGCGTATTCTTCTCACCTATCTTCCCCTTGCGGCAATGTGGATCATGATGGGCGTGGAGCAACCCGCACTCAACGCGGTCATTGCCCGCATGTCCGACGCAACCATTCAACTCGCCGCCTTCGGTGTCACCTTTGCTCTGGCCCTGGTCGTGGAAAGCCCCATTATCCAGATGCTCTCGGCCGGGACCGCCCTGACCTACGATCGTCGGCACTACCGCCGGCTGCTGAATCTCATGCACGTGTTCGCCCTCGGATTGACCGGGCTCCACATCATCCTGGCCGTGCCGCCGATATACGACGCACTCATGCGGAACGTCGCGGGAGTCCCGGAACGCCTCATTGGGCCGAGTCGAGAGGCGTTCTTCTTCATGATTCCCTGGGCGGCCGCCGTCGGATACCGCCGTCTGTGGCAGGGCGTGCTCATTCGTCATGGCCGGGCCAGGGTCGTTCCGATCACCATGGTGGTCCGGCTGGTCGCAACAGGACTCGGATTGGTCCTGGGCTACGTGTTCGACCTTGCCCAGGGGGCGACCGTCGCAGCCGTATCCATAATCCTTGGGGTCTTAGCCGGAGCGGTCGCGTCCTATCTGTTTGCGCGGCCCGTCGTGAAGCGGAAGCTCCCGGAAACATCCGACGAGGAGCTGATGAGCTACGGCAGCTTTCTCCGGTTCTACCTGCCTCTCGCGGCGACATCGGTCATGGTACTCGCCTCGCGTCCGATCATCACGGTTGGTATCGCCCGCGCTCCCATGGCAATGGAATCACTGGCCATCTGGCCTGTCCTGAACGCCTTCAACTTCCTGTTGCACTCTCTCGCCCTGGCGCTGCAGGAGGCGATCATCGCTCTGCTGCGCACCAAGGAGGATCTCCGACAGTTGCGACGTTTCACCCGCCGCCTCGCGGCTCTGCTGGCGGTGGTCTACTTCGGCGTCGCGCTTTCGCCGCTGCGTGACCTCTGGTTTCTCCACGTCGCGGGGCTCACTCCCGAGCTCGTTGCCATGGTTCCCATTCCGCTCATGATCATCGCGATCTTCCCGAGCCTGGGGAGCTTCACGGCCCTCTTTCGCGGCATCATGGTGCAGCAACAGCGCACTCCGCGCATCACCAAGGGGATGGCGTACCACGTCGTTGCGCTTGTTCTCATGCTTCTCGGCGGTGCGGCACTCCTCACGGTTGCCGGCGTCATAACCGCCGCGATCGCATTTACTGCATCTCTCTTTGTCGAAGTAGTCTATCTTGCGTATTATTCCACCGAACAGAGGTTAGATTTGCCGGAGAGCTCCCATGCCCTCTGAGTAATCTGAACCCGACCGACCGATCAAGGATGCAGAGCAGAGGGCGCCTGGAATGTCAGAACACGCAGGACTACACCAACGGATTTTCAAGAGAGGGAGCAAGACCTACTTCAATTCCAGTCTCTTCTTCCCGCCGGACGTCAGACGGGACGTCTTCGTGCTGTATGGTTTCGTTCGCACTGCGGACGACTTTGTTGATGCGGTTCCCCAGGATGGCCCGGGCTTTGCAGCCTTCGTTGATCGCTACCGACGCGCCGCCGCCGGGGAGGAGACGGGCGACCCTGTCATCGATACCTTCATGGAGCTCTCCCGGCGCAGAGGGTTCGAGAACGCCTGGACCGAGGCATTTCTCTCCTCAATGGAGATGGACCTGACCAAGGGTACCTACAAGACCCTCGAAGAGACGCTCCACTACATCTACGGATCAGCCGAGGTCATCGGACTCTACATGGCACAGATCCTGGAGCTCTCACCGGAGTCCCACGACGCCGCCATGATGCTCGGCCGGGCCATGCAGTTCATCAACTTCATTCGTGACATAGATGAGGACAATGGTTTCGGTAGGACCTATCTTCCCATTGCGGAGACGACGCTTCCCGATCTGTCCTGGGAAACCACTTCACGCCACCCCCATGAATTCCGAAGCTTCATCCGGACTCAGTTGGAACGATACAGAGCCTGGCAATCCCGGGCTGAGGCCGGTTTTTCCTACATTCCGAAACGATATCTCGTACCCATTAAGACCGCCTCCGAGATGTACAACTGGACGGGCCGCGTCATAGCGGCGAATCCCTTTGTGGTGTATCGGCGGAAAGTCAAACCTTCGCGCCCGCGGATCCTCCTCGAAGTGCTCCAGAACGCCGTCCACTCGAAAGAGAGGGTGCTCGCCCGTGGTTGAGCAACTGGAACAGGGAAGAGCTCTCATTCTTCCCCGCCTCGAGGAGCTCATGGCGCGCTTCGGCGATGAGCTGACCGGCATCAATGCATGGGGCCCGGATGTGTGCCGCCGCGTCCTCGACTACAGCAGCCGGGGGAAGATGATCCGTGGCTCCCTGGTCATTGCCGCGGCGGAAGTCTTCGGCGCCGGCGCCGATCCGGGGCCGGCCGGTCGTCCAGGTTCCTCCGGCGGCCATGCCGAGACGGCAGCGCAGCCGCCGTCCGCGGTGGTCGACGCGGCGTGTGCCATGGAGCTCCTGCAATCCTTTCTGCTGATTCACGACGACATCATGGACGACGACGACACGCGCCGCGGCGCACCGAGTGTCCACGCCCAGTACCGCGACAACGCGGGGGAGTGGGGAGTTCGCCCCGGCGGCGCAGCCGGCGGCACCGGCGATGCGGCGTCGCGGCAGCGGACGGAAGCCGACGGGTACGCCATGTTCGGTCGCTCAATGGGCATCTGTGCCGGGGACGTTACCCTGCTGCTGGCGCAGCGAATCCTGGCTTCCCTGGATATCGACGCGGAGGTGTACCGGCGCCTGAACTCGCTGGTCGCTCGGGAGATCGCCTACGTGGGCGTGGCCCAGATGAACGATCTCTACTTCGGCTACCTTCCCGGCGCGGTTTCCGACGGCGCAGCCACCGAGCAGGAGGTGTACAACCTCTACCGCTACAAAACCGGGCGATACACCTTCTCTCTGCCACTTGCCATGGGAGCCACCTTCGCCGGCCTTCCCGAGAGCGGCGTCGAACTTCTCATGACCTACGGTGAGGAAGTCGGTGTCGTGTTCCAGATTGTAGACGATGATATTGGTCTCTTCGGTGAGACCGAGGTTACCGGCAAACCGGTGGGATCCGACATCGGCGCCGACAAGAAGACCCTCCATCGCCGGTATCTCCTGGAGGCGCTTGCCGGTGGGGACGCAACCCTTCGCGATCGGGTTGCCGGCTACTTCGGCAACCCCGCCCTGGATCGCTCGGGCGTCGAGGAAGTGCGAGAGCTCTTCCACTCCCGGGGTGTACGCGACCGGATCGACGCCATCCTGGACGATCACGCCGGGCGAGCCCGGTCCGTTGCCGGGGAACTTGTTGAGTCCTTCGTTTCCGAAGATGCCCGGGCGCGGGTTCGGGCGTTCCTGGAGGGAATCGTCGACTACAACGTGGCGCGCCGGGTGTAGTCTTCCGTGGCGCCCGCCGCAACGACTCTCAGGAAGTAGCGGTGGAGAGCGGGCTCCCGGGCGAGCTCCGGGTGGAAGGTCGCTGCGAGGTGGGGACCGTAGGCAACAACCACGGGGTCACCGTCGTACTCCGCGAGGACACGCACCGCCGGATCGGCCGCCGATATGATCGGTGCGCGGATGAAGACACCTTGCAGACGTCCCTGCGGCGCATCCACGTCCTCATCGACCCCCTGAATCGTGACCTCAAAGCTCTCGATCTGACGACCATAGGCGTTGCGGGTCACCGTCATGGGCACGAGGCCGAGTCGCGGCTGTTCGCTGTCGACAATGTCCGTGGCCAGGAGGATGGCGCCGGCGCAGGTGCCGAAGACCGGCATGCCCGCGGAGGCGCGCGCGCGCACCGCCTCGAGGAGGCCAAAGCGCTCCATGAGCATGCCGATGGTCGTACTTTCGCCGCCGGGGATGATGAGCGCGTCCACGCCCTCGAGCTCGGTCGGCGTCTTCACCGGTACCGCCTCCAGGGCATGCTCTACAGGAGGCACGTCGGCACGCGCCATCTCCCGCAGAAGGGAGAGGTGGAGGGAAAAATCCCCCTGAAGGGCGAGGACGCCCATTCGGATCCTGGATTCACTCATGATGATTCACCCATGATGATTCACTCGTACGGGGACGCGCTCGACCGTCCGGCTCCGATCTCATGCCGCCACACCGCCAGGCCTCACGCCGCCAGGCCGTCACACCGCCAGGCCCCACGCCCCGGGGCGCGCGCCGTCGGGCGCTGGCCGTTGGCGTGCGCCCAGTGGACGCGGAGCGTGAGGCTCAGGCGCAGGCGCCGAGGGCTACCAGCCGCGGACGGCGAGGCGCTCGCCCTCTTCCATGGTGACAGTGCTCGTACCGGACATGGCCTCTCCGAGGTTCTCGGAAATCTCCGCGAGCTTTGCCGGATCGTTGTAGTTGGCAACCGCGTCGACGATGGCCCGGCCGCGACGAGCCGGATCCTTGGACTTGAAGATACCCGAGCCGACGAAGACCGCCTCGGCACCGAGTTGCACCATAAGGGCCGCGTCCGCCGGGGTTGCAACGCCCCCTGCGGAGAAGTTCGGCACCGGGAGCCTGCCTGTCTCGGCGACCTCGACCACGAGGTCGTAGGGTGCTCCGAGCTCCTTCGCCTCCGTCATGAGCTCTTCCTTCGGCAGCGACTGGAGACGGCGGATACCATCGGTGACCGCGCGAATGTGCCGAACAGCCTCAACGATGTCGCCGGTACCCGCTTCACCCTTGGTTCGGATCATGGCGGCTCCCTCGCCGATGCGCCGGAGGGCCTCTCCGAGATCGCGGCAGCCGCAGACGAAGGGCACGCGAAACTCGTGCTTGTTCACGTGATAGCGCTCATCCGCCGGAGTGAGGACCTCGCTCTCATCAATGAAGTCCACACCGAGGGACTGCAGGATCTGAGCCTCGACGAAGTGCCCAATGCGGCACTTGGCCATGACCGGAATGGTAACGGCCTTTTCGATCTCTTTTATCATCTGCGGGTCCGACATGCGGGCCACGCCGCCGGCGGCGCGAATGTCCGCAGGGACCCGTTCCAGGGCCATGACCGCCTGGGCACCCGCCTCGGCGGCGATTTTCGCCTGCTCTACATTGGTGACATCCATAATGACGCCGCCCTTGAGCATTTCCGCCAGGCCCACCTTGGTGCGCCACGTTGACTTTTGTCGTTCGGACCAGAGTAACTCGCTCATGGAAGGTTGCCTCTACTTCGAATAGGAGAATGGTGAAAGCGAGCTAAGGGTACTTCCGCGTCACGGGAACGTCAACAGAGCGCATCGCCGGCGCATTACATCTAACGGGCTCTCTGCTATACTCACAACCCTATGGCGAGTCCAGTTGCCACATCCCTTGCAACCGTTCGGCAGAACATTGCCGAAGCGTGCGGTCGCGTCGGCCGCGATCCAGCCGAAGTCCGCATCATGGCGGTTACGAAGTTCCACGGGCCGGACGCCATTCAGGAGTGCCGGAACGCCGGGATCACCCTGTTCGGAGAGAATCGCGTCCAGGATGCGAAGGAGAAGTACAGCGATCTGGTGCCTCAGGTGGAGTTGCACATGATCGGCCATCTCCAGCGCAACAAGGCGAAGGGGGTCCCCGGACTCTTCTCCATGGTCCAGTCGCTGGATGCCGGGCGCACCGCGGATGCGCTGGCAAAGGCGTGCAGTGACGCGGGCCGGTCCATGAAGGTGCTTCTGGAGGTGAATACATCCGGCGAGGAGAGCAAGCATGGCGTTGCCGACCGGGACGCGCTGTTCCGGCTCATTGAGGACGTGGCGCCGCACGAGGAACTTCAGATCGCAGGTCTCATGACCATTGCCCCGTATACCGACGACTATGAGCTGATTCGTCGGTGTTTTCGTGAGTTACGGACACTCCGGGACGAGGCGCAGACGCGCTTCCCCGACCTGGATCTCCGGGAGCTCTCCATGGGCATGACGAACGACTACACCATTGCGATAGAGGAGGGCAGTACCATGATTCGCCTCGGCACCGCCCTTCTGGGGGCGCGGACCTATGCGGCCACGTGATGCCGCCACCGGCCGCGATGTCGCTGGTCCTCCTGCGCCCCGGGTCGGGCGCGGCGCAGCACCGCGCGTCGTCGCCCTCGTGCTCCTGCTGCTCTTCGCATGCACCGTGACTGTGCCGGCACAACAGGATGGGAACGCTGAGCCGGAACCGTACGATCCTGAAGAGTTTCCGACCTGGCTCGTGAAGCTCCGCCGCTTTGAGGTGGTTGCATTCGGAACCTTTCCTGCGGCGCTGCTTTTCAGCAATCTTGGATACACGCTCTACCGCTTCATTGAGGCCAGCATTCAAGGCGGCGCCGTCACCGGCGAGGAGGTTCCGGTGCCCTTTGGAATTGGTGGCGCGGATGCCCTCACACAGGAGGAGCGCCGCGGCGTCATCACCGTCTCGGTCAGCCTCTCGGCCGCGGTAGCCCTCATCGATTTGATTCTCGGATACGTTCATGACGACCCCGAACAGCGGCCGCGAGAATAACCGGGAGCACCCGGTGCCGGGCGGGGACCCGACCCCGCCGCCCCCCGGCGCCGCCCCGGGCGGACACACGCCCCAACAAGGCCCCGGGGATACGCCGGACGCAACCGGCCGGCGCTCCACAACCATGCACGTGACCGTCGAGGAACCCGCCCACGATGGTATGCGCGTGGACCGCTACGTGGCGGACGTGCTCGGTCTGGTCACGCGCAGCCAGCTCAAGGCGCGCCACGCCCTGGTCTATCTCAACGAGAAGCTGGTCAAGCTGTCGAAGGCGGTCACCCTGGGAGATGCCGTGACCGTCGTGGTCCCGGAGCCCGAACCGATCTCTCTGGAGCCGGAGCCGATGGACCTGGACATCCTCTACGAGGACCGCCGCATCCTCGTGGTGAACAAACCTGCCGGCCTGGTCGTCCATCCCGGCAACGGCCACCCGACCCACACCCTGGTGCATGGCGTTCTGCATCACGTCCGAACCATGCGCGACCATTTCGGCGCGGAGACGGCGCGGCCGGGGATCGTGCACCGTCTGGATAAGGACACCTCCGGCGTCATCGTCATTGCCAAAGATACGAGTGCCCACGAGTTCCTCTCCCGTCAGTTCCGAGACCGCAGCACGGAAAAGCTCTACCTTGCCGTCGTCCACGGCTACTTCCGTCCCGCAGCCGGCACCGTTGCCGGCTCAATCGTGCGGGATCCGAAGAATCGCAAACGCTTCACCCTTGTGCTCTTCGAGGACGAGAGCCGGGAGGAGCACCTGCTTCAGCAGGAGGCGTCCCACGAGGACCTCGACGACCTTGATGAAGACATTGGTGACGATGTAGACGGCCCTCCCGCACACATAGGCCGGACCGCGAGCCGGTCGCGGCCGGCCGACGCTGCAGGCGGGGAGGGCGGAGCTCCCGCGGCCGGGAAGGTGTCGTTGACGCGGTACACCACGCTCAGGCGCTGGGACCGCTACGCCTGCGTCGCCCTCAGGCCGCATACCGGAAGGACCCACCAACTCCGGGTTCACATGCGCCACCTTGGGGCGCCCATTCTGGGTGACCCCGTGTACGCTCGGCGGGACAGCCGGATTCCGGACACGCGGCTCATGCTGCACGCATACCGCCTGCGGATCTGCCACCCGGAAACGGGGGAGGTCATGTCCTTTCGCGCGCCGATTCCCGGAGATTTCCGTGAGGTCCTGTCGGAGATCGCCGAAGGGTAGGGTAGCCGCCGCTGGTGGCCATCGCGACGATCCGGCGCGAGTGGCCGTCGCGAGGGCCCGGCGGCAACACTGACGGCGTTCAACAGGGCAAATCACCCCATCAACAATTTCGGCACCACTTTGCTCAGGTGACCGTGGCCACGTCGATATTGGTGGTGAGCTCGGCTTCCACCGTGGTGGGCGGCCCCAGGCTCGGCAGAACAATCGTATCCCTCGGCAGGCTCAGGAGGCGCTCACGGACCGTGGTGCGCAGGTCGATCGTCGCGTACATGTCCTCTCCCATGACGATGGTTCCCGCCTGCAGCACGTTGCCGGGAAAGAGGAGGCGACCCCAGGTGTACGCCACGGCATCGGGCCGATACGCGGACAACCCGATGACGTGGATCTCCATCTCATCGAGGCGGAGGACCTCGCCGTCCGTTACCAGGTTGGTCGTCGGGACCTCGACCACCTTGTTCGCCGCGAACACGGTCGAGTTGTAGATGCGAAGGAGCGTCTCTATGCCGCGGGTGTGCTGCGGCTCCGGGGTCGTTACCAGGACGTACGCGGGGTAGAGTTCGTGTGCTTCCAGGGTCTCCAGGAGTGAAGCGTCGAAGGATCCCGGATTCACCAGACAGGCGTTGCCGCCCCGGTGGTCCGCCACGATGTAGCCGTTGGTGAAGCCTGTGAGCATGTAGTGGGTCAGCAGAATCACGTCGATCGGATCTCCTTCAGGAAGCGCGCTTCACTTTCGTTGGATCCCTTGAAGCGAACCTTCGTCCGGGTGCTCTCGTAGAACACCACCTCTTTCATGTTGCAATCCGTGTACAGCACATCATTGAGCGTTGCGCCAACGAATCGGCTGTGGAGAAGATCGGAATGCTGGAAGGTCGTACCGGAGCAGTCGCTTCCATTGAAGTTGCTTTGAAGGATGTCGCAGTAGTGGAAGATGGAGCTTCGGATGCTCGACCCGGCGAAGATGCAGCTGCGCAACTGCACCTCGTGGAGGTGCACGTTCTGCAACCTGGCGCGGCTCAGGACACAGAGCTCGAAGGTGGTGTCCTTCAGGAGGCACGAGTCGAAGCCCGCCGCCGAGAAGTTGCACGCCACGAAGGCCTTTCCGTGAACGTTGAGCCTTTTAATCGGCAGCCCCGGTGCGTAGAGGTTGTATATGATGTCTCGTTCGGCAATGCGCCGGGCGAGCTCGTCGAGGTAGGCGTGCTGATCAACAAGATGGCTGAAGCACGTCGAGGCGCCGGTCAGGGCGCCGTTCGTGCAGCCCAGGTGGCTGCACAGCGACGTCGGAAACATGGCTCAGGGTATACCCGTAGGGTTTCCCTTCGCAAGGATGCCTTGAGAGAGGTGCGGCAGCCGGGTATCATGGGCGCATGCCTGTATGTCACGCCTGCGGCACGCCAATCGAAGAGCCCCGGGCAGTCTCACGCTACTCGACCTGCGAGAACTGTGACCGGGACCTCAAGGTGTGCTTGAACTGCAAGTTCTACGACCCTTCGGCGCATTGGCAGTGTCGGGAGAGCATCCCCGAGGAGGTCAAGGACAAGGATCGCGCCAACTTCTGCGAGTACTTCATGCTGCCGGCAGATGACTCGGCGTACAAGGGTCCGGATACCATCTCCAGGGCCGATAAGGCAAAAGAGGCATTCAAGGGCCTCTTCGGAGACGCCTAGCCGCCATGGCACTGCCCCTAGCCGTCATCGACTCAGGAATCGGAGGGCTTCCGTATCTCACGGCAGCGCGGGACGCCCTGCCCGGGCGAACCTTCGTGTACGCTGCCGACACGGCACACTTCCCATACGGGGAGAAGGGCGAGGATGGGATCCGCGACGCCGTTGTGATGCTGGTGGAGCGGCTCATGCGGCACCTCGTACCGGCAGCGGTCGTCGTGGCATGCAACACCGCCTCTGTGGTCGCGCTGGATGAGTTGCGGAACACCTTCGACCTTCCATTCGTCGGCGTGGTCCCGGCGGTCAAACCCGCCGCGGCAACCTCGGAGGCGCACCGCATCGGGGTGCTGGCGACGCCGCGGACCGCCGGCGGTCCCTACCTGCAGGCGCTCATCGAGCGCTTCGCCGCGAACGCCGAGGTTGTCGTCGAGGCGGCGCCGGACCTGGTGGACTTCATCGAGAACCGGATGCTCCAGGCGGAGGCGTCGGAGCGTCGCGACGCCCTGGAGCGCTCGGTCCGGCGCCTGATCGATGCACGTGTCGATCGCATCGTTCTGGGGTGCACGCACTTCATCCATCTGCGCCGGGAAATCGAGGAGCTTGTCGGGCCCTCCGTTAATGTGGTCGACTCCGTTGACGGGGTGACACGGCAGCTCCTTCGTGTTCTCGGCGAGCGTCCCGGAGAGGCAGCGGCCCCGGTCTCGCACCCGCTGGACGAATCTCCCGGGGACGCGCTCTTTGTAACGAGCGCCGAGGCGGCTCCGGTCCACTACGCCGAGTGGGCGCGCCGTTGCGGCCTGCGCTACGCCGGGGAGCTTCCGTTGCGCGGCGCCGGCCCGGTCGGACGCGTTGCCGGTTCCGGACGCCGCGCGGACGGTTCGCCCGAGCCCGGCGCTGCTCCCCGCACCGGCGAGGCGGGCTCGGAAGCCGTATGAATACCCACGCCGTCGATCGCCTGGAGTTCGAGCGTGTCCGCGACCAGGTCCTCCACTGGTGTCGGAGCGAGACGGGCCGGGAGCGTCTGGCCCGGGCGGTGCCGTCCGGCGATTCCGACGTTGTCCTTGCGCTCCAGGAGGACGTCGCCGCTTTGCGGGAAGCGCTGCACGAGGAGGATCTACCCGGGGAGGTGTCTTTCCCGGCGGTTACACAGCTCCTGCAGCAGGTTGCCAAGGAGGGCGCCGTCCTCGATGCAGCGGAGCTCAACGACCTGGCCACCTTCGCGCGTTCGGCCGGAAGACTCCGGCGCTTTCTGGAGAAGCGCCTGCCCCGCGCCGCTGAGCGGCGCGGCATCCGGGAGCGCGTCGAGGAGCTTCCCGATCTCTCCGCCTTCCACAAGCAGATCGGCCGCTACATCGATGTGCGGGGAGAGCTCCTGGAGCGCCACATCCCGGAGCTGCGCCGTCTGAGCAACGCCATCCGCGCCGCCCAGTCCAGGGTGGAGCGCGTCGCCGGCGACTTCATGAAGGAGCGCAGCCAGGACTACTGGAACGTGGACCACCCGGTCGTGCGGGAGGGGCGCATTGTGCTGCCCCTGAAGTCGCGGTATCAGAGCCGGGTGGACGGCGTCGTTCACGAGCACTCCCAGACGGGACAGACCGTCTTCATGGAGCCCACCGTGCTGGTGAAGGCGAACAACGAGCTCCGCGGCGCCGAGGACCGCTATCGGCAGGAGGTCTTTCGCATTCTGAAAGAGCTGAGCGCGGCGGCCCGGAAGCATCGTCCCGGGCTGGAGCTGGCGGATGAGATCGTCGCGGAGGTGGATGCCCTCTACGCCCGGGCGCGCTTCAGCCAGTCCATTGACGGAGTGCGGCCCGAAGCGTCTGCGGTTGACGTGCGGCTCCCACAGGTGCGGCATCCGCTGATCGGGAAGGACGTCGTACCCATCGACCTGAATATGGAAGGCGAGACGCGCCACCTCATTGTGACGGGGCCAAATACCGGCGGCAAGACCGTCGCCCTCAAGACCGTCGGCCTGGCTGCGCTCATGCACCAGTTCGGGCTGCAGGTTCCGGCGCTTCCCGGAGCGGCGCTGCCGGTCTTCGACGACGTCTTTGCCGATATCGGCGATGAGCAGTCCCTCGAGCAGTCGCTCTCCACCTTCTCGGGGCACATGCGGCAGATCTCGGAGATCCTTTCGAATGCAACCGCGCAGAGTCTGGTCCTCCTGGATGAGCTCGGCGCGGGGACCGATCCCGCCGAGGGGGGCGCCCTGGCCATGGCCATTCTGGATGAGCTCCGGGAACGCGGCTGTCACTCCATGGTGACGACGCACCACGGCGCCCTGAAGAGCTACGGTTACACCCACGAGAATGTGCAGAACGCCTCGGTCGAGTTCGACGTTGAGACCCTCTCACCGACGTACCGCCTCCTCACCGGCATCCCCGGCTCCAGCCACGGCATCACCATTGCCCAACGGAACGGGCTGCCTCAGCCGGTGATCGATCGCGCCACCACCTACGCCGAGGAGGGCCGCGGCGACGCCGCCGAGATCATTCAGCGCCTCGGCGAGGAGGAGGAGCGTCTCTATCGCGAATCGGAGGAGGTGCGCCGCCGGCGTCGACGTGTGGAGGAGCAGGAGGACAGTCTGGCGCGACAGTCCGCGGAGCTCGCCGACAAGGAGCGGCAACTGCGCCGCGGCGAGCTCGGCGCCTTCCAGACCTTTGCCGCGGACGCGCGGAGCCGCCTGGAAAACCTCGTCCGGGAACTCCGGGAAGGGGAAATCACCCGGGAGAAGACCAAGAAGGTGCGGCGCTTCGCCGAGGAGCTGGAGGAGGCCGCCCGGGAGGAAGAGGGTCGCATTGAAGATATCGGGAGCGATGCCGACGGCCGGCGACCGTCGCCCACCGCGGAAGGCGACGCGGAGGACCGGGCGGCAGGCGGCTCTTCGCGCGGCTCTTCGCGCGGCGCCGGCGGCGGTGCTGCCGGCCGGGGTGCTCCCGGGCGTGCGGACGAGGCGGTCCGGGGCGCGCCGGAGGCGGCCGACTTCGAGCCGGGCATGGAGGTGATCCTCAAGTCGACCCGGCGCCGCGGCGTTCTGCAGCGTCGCGCGAAGAAGAACTCCTGGGTGGTCGCCACGGACAGCATCAAGATCACCGTCTCCGAGGAGGACCTGGAGCCGGCGCGGACCTCCGGGGGGGGACCCGGCGGCGGGGGCGCTCACCACGGGACGACGACGGTGCAATTCGAGTCCGCCGGTGAGGACAGTCGCCCGAGTCTCGAACTGGATGTGCGCGGCAGGACCCTTGCCGAGGCGATCGACCTGGTGGATGGTCAGATCGACCGCGCCCTCATGACCGGTCTCTACCGATTCGGTATAATCCACGGCAAGGGTACGGGCGTTCTCCAGCGGGGCATTCGGGACCATCTCGACCAATCGCCGGTAGTGGACCGGTTCTCCTTCGCCCCTCCGGAGGAGGGAGGCTACGGGAAGACCGTGGTTGAGCTTGCAAGGCAGTGAGGAATCGACGCATGAAACCGGAAGACAATAGCGCAGTAAAGACCACGCCGCGGTGGAGCCGACTCGCCGCAGCGGTGATCGGCCTCGGGGCGGCGCTGCTCCTGAGTGGGTGCCTGGACGTTACCGCAACCATCGAGCTGAATGAGGACGGCTCCGGTCGCTTCGACCTGGAGTATCGGTTGAGCACGGACGTCTATGAGATGGGCGTCTTCGACGAGGAGAGCTCCTTCGTGCCGGTCCCCGTGCATGAGGAGGACCTGCGCCGCGCGGCGGAGGCCGTAGACGGCGTGGAGATGCGCGATTACAGCCTCCAGCGCAGCGACGAGGAGGTGCTCATCCGGAGCTCCATCGCCTTCGACAGCCTGGCGGCGTTGAATGCATATTACAGTCCCGGGGAGGAACGGATTCGCCTCGGCGAGGATGGCGGCCGACGACAGCTCCAGGTGGATCTGCATCCGGGCGATGTCGGGGAGCTGGACGAGGAGACCCGGAGCTTCGCGGAGGCGTACCTGTCTGAGTACACCGTTGCCGTGCGGGTCCGCCCGCCGGGCAGGGTCACCACCGCGCAGGCCATGGAGGTTGCCGAGAACGGCCGGAGCGCAACGGCTGCCGTCAGCCTTGCGGAGCTGTTCACCGGGACGGCGCCGCAAACCGTCTCGGTGGACTGGTAGGTGGACTGGTAGGTGGATTG
>CAZZIE010000077.1:0-19655 GCA_964654185.1 uncultured Spirochaetaceae bacterium
CCGGTACCGCCAATCGGACCCATGCCCGAGGCGAGTCGCGCCGCCAGATCGACGTGGAAGCCTCCGAGTACCGCGCCGGCGCCCTCGCCGAGGCCGAGCTCGAAGTCGAGAATGGGGTCCAGCCCGAGCCTCTCGAGCAGAACCGTGTGCCCCCGAAGCTTGCTGCGGTGGCCCGCAAACATGAAGGAGGTGACGTGAGGGTCAATGGCGGCGGCGACATATGCAGCGGCGGTGACTGCGAATCCGTCAAGTACGCAGGCGACGCCACGGTGGCGCAGACCGAGGATAATGCCGACGATGGTGGCGAACTCGAAACCGCCGACCTTTCGCAGCGCATCGTAGGGGTTTGAGAATGGGGCGTGGCGTTTGATCGCCTCGCGAATGACTGTGCGCTTTCGTCCGTTCGTCTCTGCCGACTTCGGGCCTTCGTGCTCCAGGACCTCTTCGGGCGCGCCGAGCGCGACCGCCAGGGCGGCGGCGGTCGTCGTGTTTCCGAGTCCCATGTCGCCGAGGGCCACAACATCCGCGCCCAGGGTTATTCCCTCGCCACCCACCTCGCCGGCGAGGCTCCGGCCGTTCTCAACACAGCGAAAGAGCTGGTCATGGGACATTGCGGGCTTGCTTCGAAAGTTCGCCGTTCCACGACCGGCCCGCAGATCCCGCACCAGCGGAGACGACAGGGGAGTGCGCAGTCCGCAGTCGACAACTATGGTGTCGAAATCGCAGGTTGCCGCGAAGATGTTGATTGCGGCGCCTCCGTCAACAAAAGCGCGAACCAGTTCCTCAGTCTCGGAGGCGCTTATGCCCGAAACGGCCTCGGCGGCGACGCCGTGATCAGCCGCGCAGACTATCGCGGTCTTCCGCTCTACATAGGGAGGGACGCGCCCCTGAATTCCGGCAAGCTTCGCTGCAATCTGTTCGAAGCGGCCGAAACCGCCGGCCCGTCTGGTGAACGTCGCGAGTTGCCGCTCCATTTCCGCGGCAACGGAGGGCGATGTGTCGGCCGGTTCATCCGAACCGTCAAGGGGATCCGCCATGCTCTATCCTCTGGTTATCCGATCAATATTGGGTTCACATCGGCGACGGTCGAGCCGTTCGCCAACTGCGCATCCTCGTCTCCACAAAAGTACAGTACAAAAGTACAGTGCAACGCTCCGTCAGGCCACGCATTCCTGGATTCACGCCTCCGGGCCACTCACTCGCGGATTCACCCGTCCGGGTAACGATCGTGCGGCGTCCCGGCGCCGCTGCGCCGTCGCGCCCTCATTGCGCTCCGGCAATTGTGACAATGAGTGCCGGTGGTTGCAAGGGCGCATCCCGGTGCGGAGCCCTTCTCACTTCCGCGCGTCGGCGGAAATCAGTACTCGATTCCGAGCCGGGCGTCGACCCCCCGGGTGAAGTAGTGCTTCACCTCGCGCATCTCCGTGACCAGGTCCGCCGCCTCGAGGGCCTGCGGGTCTGCATCCCGCCCCGTAATCACGAGCTCCACCTCCGCAGGGGTGCTCTTCATGAGATCAAGCAGGAGATCGATGTCGACGAGGCCGAGCTTCACGGCGACGTTTGCCTCGTCCATGATGACCAGGTCGTACTCCTTCCGGTCGAGATGGCCGCCGACGACGGTCATCCCCCGCGCCGCTTCGGCCCGGTCCTCAGCGGTGACCTCCCGGCCGAGGATCATGCCGCGACCGAACTGCTCGACGTCGGCTCCGGCGGTTCGAAGCGGCGCCGCCTCCGAGGAGTCTCTGTTCTTGATGAACTGCGCCATGTAGACGCGTCGCCCCGCCCCGAGGGCGCGGAGCGCCAACCCGATCGCAGCGGTGGTCTTCCCCTTGCCGTTGCCCGTGTAGACCTGAATCATCGTCCACCTCCCGGCTGCCATTATGGCACGTCGCCCCCGCCCTGTCGCGACGCAGTGCCGTCACGCGGCCCGGCCGTCCCTCGCGACACGGCGGTCTGCGCGCGGAAGGCGCCGGGGGTGTCACCGGTTTCCTGCTTGAAGGCGCGGGTCAGGTGGCTCTGGTCCACGAATCCCACGTAATCGGCGACGTCTGCAATGGAGATGGTTGTTCCGGCCAGGAGGTCCCGCGCCTTCTCGACCCGGGTGCGGATGATGAAGCGCGAAAGGCGCTCCCCCATCTCCCGGTGGAAGAGCCGGCTGAGATAGGTCGGAGAGAGCGCGGCGACCTCGGCAAGGTCCTCCAGAGTCAGGCGTTGCCGGTAGTTACGGTGAATGTGCGCGACAACGCGGCGGAGCGCGCCGAAGTGCGCAGCCCCCCGCGGGACGGCAAAGACGAAGTCCGCGAACCTGCGAACGATCCGCGACATCCAATGGGCTATCTCGTTGACATCGCTCCTGGAATCCAGACCGTCGAGAAACTGGTAGTTCAAGCCGAAGACGCGGTCGGTCTCGGCGCCGCGGGCAATGGTCGCCCGGGAGAGGAGCACTACGAGCTCCCGGCTGCGGTGCTTCAGAACCTCCACATCCGCGCCGGAGGTGAAGAAGACGTGACCGAGGAGCTCGTTGAGGGTCCCCTGTGCCGCCTCGACGTCGCCCTCCTCAATGGCGTGAAGGAGCTCGCGCTCCTTCTCAATGGGGTAGGAGGGAGTGTCCGGATCACCGCCGACGGTGATGCGCCGCTCCTTCAGCTCCTGAATGTACTCGTTCAGCCGCGATTCCCGGGCAAGGCGCGCCGCGGACTCCGCAAAGGGGCTCGCCTCGGGGCTTGAGAGCTGCGCGGCAACCATCGACAGGAGCCGGGCCAGGCTGGTGACCCGTGCCGGGGCTACGCGCGGGACCTCTTCGAAGAGACGCTGAAGGTGCTCCCGGTCGGTCGCCGGGGAGGCAGGATCCAGGGCGCCGATGATCTCCTCCTCGAAGAAGGTCGCGTCCTCCACGGTCAGGACGGGACCGGCCACGAGGGCGCCGATGACATCGTCCCCGGACTTGATGGGTGAAATCCAGTGCGTAAAGGAGCTCTCGCACATGAAGACGTAGTGTCCGCCGAAGCGGTCGGCGTGGAGGGCGCCGGCGAGGTGCGACACCGCGGCTCCTTCCGGGGTGAGCTCTCCGGCGTGCACGAGTCGGCAGAGTCGACACGCGTACGCCACCAGTTTGCGCGGATGGATGAGCCGCCCCTCGCCGTCGATCACCGAGCAGGCGACACCGGCCGCACGGGCGTAGTGCTCGGCGGCTGAGACTGCGGCGGCCGCGTCCATATCTCCTGTGCCCATAGCTTCGTGCAAGATTATACAACAGCACGCAATCTGATAAAAGCGTATCCCCCCGGTCCGTACTATGCTGAATCCGTCTCATGAGACTGAAAGTCATCTCGTGCAACGTATTCCTCCGGGAAGTGAGCCTCCTCGCCGCCCGCTCCACGGCGACCCTGGACATCAGCTATGTGCCTCAGGGTCTCCACAACTATCCGGACGTCCTTCGTCGCGAGATACAGAGCAGGATAGATGAGGTCGATGAGGGGCCCCTCGGCCCGGAGAAGCTCAACGCTCCTCCCGAGGAGGTCGCCGCGATCGTACTGGGGTTCGGTCTCTGCTCGCGCGCTCTCTGCGGGGTCGCAAGCACCCGGCACCGACTGGTCCTGCCGCGGGTCCACGATTGCATTGCCCTCCTCCTCGGTTCACACCGGCGCTACCGCCGGGAGTTCGACGCAAACCCCGGTACCTACTGGTTTTCGCCGGGGTGGATCGAGCACTCCACCTTCCCCTGCGGCCGGGGCGGCGAATTGCTCCGGGAGCGCTTCGCGGAAGCCTACGGCCGGGAGAACGCCGACTACCTGATCGAGACCGAACTGGCATCTCTCCGTGCCTACTCCCGGGCGGCGCTGATCACCTGGCCCGGCCTGGACCGCCCGGAGTATCACGAGCACGCGGCCCGCGTCGCCGGCGAGATGGAGTGGCAGGTCGAGCACCTTCAGGGCTCACCGGCGCTCATGGAGCGCATCCTGAACGGCACCTGGACCGAAGAGGATGCCGTCGTAGCCGAGCCGGGGCAGACCTTCGCCATGGGAGATGAGGACGAGGTGGTGAAGGTGGTGCCATGCCCAGAATAACCGTGCACCCCAGTGGGGCCCCCGATGGGGCCCCCGGTGGGGCCCCCGGCTCCGGAGCCGCCGGTTCCGACGCCCCGTCGTTCGCCCTTGAGGCGAGGGCCGGGCGCTCGCTCCTGGCGGCTCTCGCCGCCTCATCTCGGGTCTTCCTGGCGGCCGCCTGCGGCGGCCGCGGCAGCTGCGGCAAGTGCCGCGTGCAGGTGCAGGAAGCCGTCGGCGCCGCCGCCCCTGTGTCGACCGCCGACAGGCGCTTCCTCT
Source organism: uncultured Spirochaetaceae bacterium (assembly GCA_964654185.1). Classification (GTDB taxonomy): domain Bacteria; phylum Spirochaetota; class Spirochaetia; order DSM-27196; family PWMO01; genus CAYFQV01. Next base: position 4,323 of record CAZZIE010000077.1, read on the forward strand.
CGGCGGAGGAGCTGCGCAGCGGGGTGCGCCTTGCGTGTACCCTGCCCGCAGACGCGGTGCGCCGTATTGCGCTTCTCGCCACGTCGGATACCGCCTTCACGAAAGCGGAGATGCCGCACATTCCCGGACCGGTTGACCCGATTGTCCGGTGCGACGGCCCGGATGGGGCAACCTGCTACGGGGTGGCCGTGGACATTGGCACGACGACCCTGGGGTGCTACCTGATCGACCTGGAGCCCGCCCAAGGCGGCGCACCCCATGCGTCCGGCCGGGTCGTTGCGGCGCGCTCTGCAATGAACCGGCAGGCGGTCTTCGGGGCCGACGTGCTGAGCCGCATTTCCCACGCGGATCGCGGAGGCCTCGATGAGCTGCGCAGTGCAATCGTTGCGGAGCTGAACGAGATTCTGCCGGCCCTGGCGGAACGGGGGGCGGCCGCGCGGGGCGGAGGTGCCGGCGCCGAGGCAACGCAAAACGCGGCCGCACGCGACGGGGCCCCAGGTGGTGGGACGACACCCGGCGTGGCGTCACAGGGCGACCCCGTTCCGGCACATATCGTCGCCGTCGCCGTAACCGGCAACACCACCATGCTGCACCTTCTCCTGGGGGTTGATCCCCACGGCATCGGCCGGGCGCCCTTCACGCCGGTCTTCACGGAGTCGCGGCGGCTTCGCGGGGCGGAGCTGGGACTTACCGCGCATCCCGGGGCGGAGGTTCACATTCTGCCGTCGATCTCCGCCTACGTCGGTGCGGACATTGTCGCCGCAATGGTGGCTGAGGATCTGGACCGCACCGCCGACTCCGTTCTCATGATCGATGTCGGCACCAACGGTGAGCTGGTCCTTGCGCACGACGGGCGGCTTCACGCCTGCTCCACCGCCGCCGGCCCCGCCTTCGAAGGAGCGACCATTGCCCACGGCGTCGGCGGCGTTGCCGGCGCCATTGCCGCATGGCGCCGGGAGGGTGACGACTTCACCTTCGAGACGATTGGCAATGCGCCCCCGGTCGGGATCTGCGGCTCCGGGCTCCTGGACGTGGTGGCGGGCCTCCTCGACGACGGCGTGGTGGATGAGACCGGGCGGATGATGGATGCCGCCGGCGCCTCGACGCCTCCCGGCGAGGCGGCGTTCACCGTGGCGCCGGGGATTGCCGTCACCCAGGGGGACATTCGGGAGGTGCAACTCGCCAAGGCGGCCATTGCCGCGGGAATCGAGGTGCTCCTCGATCGGGCGGGGCTCCAGGCGGCGGACCTGGACGAGGTGGTCCTCACCGGCGGATTCGGGCATCACCTCTCGGCGGCGAGTGCCCTGCGCATCGGCCTGTTGCCGGAGGTTGAGGCCGGCCGCATTCGATCCACGCCGAACGCCGCCGGCGCCGGGGCGGTGCGGGCCCTCCTTCAGCGGGAGGTGCTGCCGCGGATGCGGCGGGTTGCGGAGAGGACCGAATACATTGAGCTCTCCGGGCGGCCTGAGTTTCAGGACCGCTACGTAGATAACATGATCTTTCCGGCGCCATGAACTTTCGGCGCCATGAACTGCCGGCGTCATGATCTGTGGACGCCATGAACCGCCGGGGGACGGAACGTCGGAGAATAAACACGACGAAGAATCAGGGTAATGAAAGGAGTCGAAGATGAGCTTCCAGGCAATTTCAGAGGGTGTGCAGAAGGGCAAGGCGAACGACGTCAAGGAGCTGGTACAGCAGCAGATCGACGCGGGTACGCCGGCCAGGCAGATCCTCGAAGAGGGACTGATGGCCGGCATGGGTATCGTCGGTGAGCGCTTCAAGAACAACGAGATCTACGTGCCGGAGGTTCTCATTGCCGCCCGCGCCATGAAGGCGGGTATTGAGCTGCTCCGGCCCCACCTGGTGGAGGAGAAGAGCGAGAGCAAAGGCACCATTGTCATTGGTACGGTGAAGGGCGATCTCCACGACATCGGCAAGAACCTGGTGCGCATGATGATGGAGGGCAAGGGCTTCGAGGTCGTCGATCTGGGGACCGATGTCTCCGCGGATGCCTTCGTGGATGCCGCGAAGGAGCACAATGCGCACATCGTAGCCTGCTCCGCACTGCTGACCACAACCATGAACGAGATGAAGGGCGTGATTGCAGCGATCGAAGCGGCGGGTCTCCGGGAGAAGGTGAAGATCATGGTGGGCGGCGCACCGGTGACCCAGGAGTTCTGCGACCAGATCGGCGCCGACGCCTACTCCGCCAACGCCGCGAGCGCGGCGGACGACGCTCTGGCGCTGGTCGGGGCGTAGACCGACGGAGCGGCGGAAGGAGCGATCGGGATGAATGATACGCGTGTCGATATGTGGATCCTGGGGGGCTTCCTGGGATCGGGCAAGACCACGGTTCTCAACGAGCTCCTGCAGGATGCCGCCCGGCACGGCCGCCGGGTCGGGGTCCTGGTGAACGACTTCGGCAGTGTTCCCGTGGATGCCACGCTCCTGCGCGGAGTCGACGAGGATCAGGTCGTGGAGCTCGGCGGCGGGCAGATCTTCTGCGCCTGCCTCTCCGGCTCCTTCGTGACATCGATCGCTACGCTTGCCCGGCGCGATATCGATCTCCTGCTCATCGAGAGCTCCGGCCTGGCGAAGCCGGCGCCCATGCGGGACATCGTGGCCGCCGCCGTCGACGCCGCCGCGGCGGTGGGGACGGAGCTCGCCTGGTGCGGCCTCATCTGCGTGGTGGATGCACCGCGCTTCGAGAAGCTGGAGCACGTGGTCAACGCCGTGACCGAGCAGGTCGTCTGTGCCGACGTCGTGGTGGTGAACAAGATTGATCTTGCCGAAGGCGATGAAGCCGGACGCGCCGCCGAGCGGATCCACGCTCTCCACTCCGGGGTGCCCCTGCTGTGGCGGGAGAACCGCGCGCTGACGCTGGCGGACCTCGAGGAGGCCTTTGCATCCGCCGCGGCGGGGTCGGTAAGTGAGAGGGCTGCCGCGGCGTCCGGACGCGACCCGGTGCCGCCGCCCACGGCGGTGCCGCGCAGTTTCGCCGGCTGGGACGGGCCGGGGCGGCCGGTCGCGACGGGGTGGTATCTGCCGGAGGGGATCTCATTCGACGAGCTCCGCGATGCGGTGGAACGAGTGGCACCCCTGAGCTACCGCATCAAGGGATATGTTCACGCATCCGGGAAGCGGTGGTACGTCAGTGCTGTCGGAGAGGCCGTGAGCATCGACCCAGTGGAAGAAGAGGGGAAGGTCCCGGAAGGCCTGACGGTGATCACCGCGGCGGATCTCAAAGTTGACCGCATCCTGGCGGAGGCGGTGTCGGCGGGTCGCGCCGGGGCGCAGGGAGGTAGCAGGTGAACGGGAAGGAATTGATTGCAGCGACCTTTCGCCATGAGCGGACCGGGGCGGTGCCCTGGGTGCCCTTTGCGGGGGTGCATGCGGGCAAGCTCGTCGGGTACAGCGCGACGGAGGTGTACTCCGATCCGGAGAAGCTGACGGCGTCGCTGCTGGAGGCGCACCGCCTCTATCGTCCGGATGGGCAGCCGGTCATGTTCGATCTGCAGCTGGAGGCCGAGGCGCTCGGATGCGAGCTCCTCTGGTCGGAGGATGCGCCCCCGACGGTGAGGAGCCACCCCCTCGAGGGGGACGGCGGCTTCGACGGTGGGGCGGGCTCCGGTCGGGCGGCCGGAGCCGGTGGTGCGGCCGGGCAGTCCGGGGAGCGCGTTCCCGACCGCGTGCCGGGCCCGGATGACGGGCGCATTGGGCTGGCTCTGCAGGTAACCCGGGTGCTGAAGGAGGCGGTCGGTGCGGAGACGGCGATCTACGGTCTCTTCTGCGGGCCCTTCACGCTGGCGTCACACCTCCGGGGCACCTCCATGTTCATGGACATGTTCGACGATCCGGACTACGTCCATGCGCTCCTCGACTACACGACCCGGGTGGGCGAGGCAATGAGTCGCTACTACGTGGATGCCGGGGCGGACGTGATCGCCGCGGTTGATCCGCTCGTCTCGCAGATCTCTCCCGATCACTTTGCGGAGTTCCTGAGCGCGCCCTATGAGCGGTTATTCGGGAGGATTCGTGAGGCCTGCGCCTTCTCGTCCTTCTTCGTCTGCGGCGACGCGACGAAGAACATTGAGGAGATGTGCAAGACCGGGCCCGACGGTATCTCGGTGGATGAGAACATCGACCTGGCAGGGGCCAAGGAGATCACCGACCGGTACAACATTGTGATGGCGGGGAATATCCCGCTGGCCTCGGTCATGCTCTTCGGAAATCAGAAGGACAACATGAAGACGGTGATCGACCTGCTGGATGCGGTGGACCACCACAACCTCATTGTCTCACCGGGGTGCGACATGCCCTACGACACGCCCCCGGAGAACACGGTGGGGTGCGAGCAGGCCGTTCACGCCACCGAGCGCACGCGGAGTCTCGTTGCCACCTACACCCGGGAGCTTCCGGACATTGAGGTTGAGCTGCCGGACTACGGCAACCTGCCGCGGCCGCTGGTGGAGGTCTTCACCATCGACTCCGACACCTGTGCGGCCTGCACCTACATGTTCCAGTCCGCCCTGGACGCCCGGCGAGAGTACGGCGACGGCATTGACGTCGTAGAGTACAAGGCCACGAACCTGGAGAACATCGTCCGGGCGCAGAAGGTGGGGGTCACGCAGCTGCCGAGCATCTACATCAACGGGGAGCTGAAGTTCTCCAGCATCATTCCGAGCCGGGATGCCCTGAACCGCGCGATCGAGGAGGCGCGGGGGTAGGGGGACGCCCGTTCCTCGACACGGTCGTAGACGCGCTCTATCTCACGCTGCTGCGTCCGGAGGTCCGTGCGCAGTGCCGCTACTTCGTCCTGGTCCATAGCATCCCTTCCGTTCTTGCCCGCTGAGCGGCGCGGCTGTCGTCGAGCTCGAGAACGTGTACCTCTCGTCCCACCGTGTGAGTGAGCCGTCCGGCGACCACCACCGGGTTGGCCTCCGGAACGGCGACGTCAATATCCGAGTCGTCTCGAAATGCGCCCGGCCGAATCACCGATCCATGAATATAGGCGTAGTCGATTCCGAGCTCCTTCGCGTGGGCGGCGAGGGCCTCTTTGATTGCCTGCAGCATCCGCAGGCGCAACTCCTCACGCCTCTCGCGATCCCGCGCTACCGCTTCGTCCCGAACCGATGTGTCATATCCCATGGTCGTCCGGCTCCGTTCTGTCCGCGGCCGCCCGCGCGCTTCCGCGGGCCGCGCACCTCAGATTAGCACGACCGGGGGATTGCTGCAGCATGTTGGGATCTCGGCCGGCCGGGCGGCGAGCCCGGCCGAAGAGGCCCGCCGCCGGCGGTCGGTGTCCGCGCTGGCGCCTGTCTGCCGTATCCGCTACCATCCGAATCGGCCCCGCGGTCCCGGGCTGTTTGAACCACGCCCGCGTGGGGCGGGCAGGATCACACGGAGGAACACATGGCAGACGTGAAGAGCATTCTCTGTTTCGGCGACTCCAACACCTGGGGGTACGATCCGGTCACGGGAGCCCGCCACCTCTACGCCGACCGGTGGCCGTCGGTCATGCAGAGCGAGCTGGGCGCCGACTACGTGGTGATACCGGAGGGGCTGAACGGGCGGACCATCTCCTCCGACGATCCGATCGACGACCGGCGCAACGGAAGGACCGCGTTGCGGATGATCCTGGATACGCACAAGCCCCTGGATCTGGTGATCATCATGCTGGGGACGAACGACTGCAAGCACCGCTTCGCCCTGTTGCCCGAAGAAATGGCGGAGGGGATCCGCGGACTCATTGAGGTCGTCCGGGTTGCCGGGTGCGGTCCCGAGCCGGTCCAGGTGGAGGCTCCGGGCGACGCGTCCGCCGACCACGCCCCCGGCGTCGCGCTGAACGATCCGGGCGCCCCGGCGTCCGCCGCACCCACCGCGCCCGCCACGTTGCCCTCGCCCCCGGGCGATCCCGGCCAGCTCGCCCGGCTGACGCCGCCGCCGGCGGTGCTGGTTGTGGCGCCGCCGCACATCCTGGGGGAGACCGCATTCGGAGCGCAGTTTACCGGCGCCCGGGAGACCTCCATGCAACTGGCGGCCGAGTACGCCCAGGTGTGTGCGGAGGAGGGGGTGCACTTCCTCGACGGCGCCGCCGCGGCGGTGTGCAGCCCGGCGGATGGGATTCACCTGGACACGGCGAACCAGCGTGCTCTGGGCGATGCCGTTGCCGCGCAGGTTCGACGCATCCTGGCGTAGCGGTGCGGCGGTTCGGGACAGGGGAGGACGTACGCATCGATCTAATATTGTATTCGACGGCGGGAACGGCGTAGAATCGTGCAAAAGATCAACACATGATCCTGAGCACCTTTGTTCAATACGATGTAAACATCTTCGCCGCCCTGCTGCTGGTGATCATCCTGGTCGCCATGTACAGCCGGCGTGACAGCTTTCACTTCAGTGCGCGCCTGTTCCAGTCGCTGATTGTGGTCAATGTGTTCATGCTGGTGCTGGAGATTCTCTCGTGGCATTTCGACCGGCGACCCGGGGCGGTGAGCTGGTACCTGAACTACACGATCAACTGGATCTTCCTGTGGCTGAGCCCGCTCATTGTTCCGTTGTGGGCGAGCTACATCGACTTCCGGATTCACGGGTGCCGGGAGCGTCTGCGCCGACGTCTCTACTACATGCACCCCATGATCGTCTCGACGGTGCTCCTGGTAATCACGCTTTTCGAGCCGCTGGTGTTTCAGCTCAGCCCGGATAACGTCTACGCCCGCGGGCCGGCCATCTGGGTGAATCTGGCCGTCAGCTACGCCGTTCTCCTCTACGTCGTATACATGGCCGCGCGGAAGCGTCACGAGCTGCAGACACGGCTCATCACGGCCATTCTGCTTTTCGCCGCCATTCCAGCCGTCGGCGCGCTGGTTCAGATGCTCTTCCTGGGCGTCCTGACTATCTGGCCCCTCATGGCCATCGTGATCGTCCTGACCTACGTCTTTCTGGAGAACTACAACGCGTCGATCGATCACTTGACGGGCCTCTTTAACAGAATCAGGGTCGATGAGTACGTCCACAGCCTCATGGATGGGCGGCAACCCTTTGGCATTGTTGTGGTGGACCTGGATGACTTCAAGGCCATAAACGACAATCACGGCCACCACCAGGGTGACAAGGCGCTCATGCTCTTTGCCATGGCCATGGGTGAAGTCTTTCGGGATGACCGCATGCTTGCGCGTTTCGGCGGGGACGAGTTCCTCGTGGTAACGCGGAGTACCGACCATGCCGAGATTGCCGCGCTGGAAGATGTGCTGGCAAAGCGCGTCGAGGAGTTACGCCGCCAGGCCGGGCACGACTTCGACGTTACCTTCAGCTTCGGTTACTCCGTGTACGATCCCGCCTCCGCTACCACGTATGAGCAGCTCTTCATCACCGCGGACCAGCAGATGTACATGCGAAAGCGCGCCAACAAGCGCCTCAACCGCCGCGCCGAAGATGCCGCGGCCCTCGATCGCCGCGACACGGGTCCTGTTGCGACCTGAGGGTCGGCGGAGGGGCGTCGGGGAGTGGCGCCGGCGACGGGGCGTCAGGGGCGCCGGGGCCGCCGGCGGGACGCCGGCGAGCGACGCCGGCTACACGAGCTGATCCGGGAAGGGGCAGAGCGCACGGAGGCCGTGGCGGTCCAGCACCTCGTCCATGCGGCTTCGGAGGGTCACCCGATCCTCCGGGGAGGTCTTCTCGAGCGCGCCGATAGATTCCTCCAGTTGCTTTACCGTCTTCGGCCCAATGAGAACGTTCGTCACCTCCGGTCGGGCCAGGAGCCACACCAGGGCCGCCTGGGCGGTCGACAACCCCGCATCCGCGGCAATCCTGCCGAGCTCATCCACCACCGCCAGGTACTGTCTCAGCGGCTCGCCGGAGTAGCCCGGAAAGGATGAGCGCTCATCCCCGGCTTCGAAGGTGTGCCCGGGTTTGTACTTCCCGGAAAGGAGCCCCTTGGCAAGGGAGCTGTGCACCAGAATGGCGACGTTGGCGTCGAAGGCCGCCGGCAGCAGCCGCTCCTCCGGGGCGCGGTTCAGGGCGTTGTAGTTGATCTGGTTGGATACGACGGCGGCAATGTCCGTGGCCGCCGCGAGCCGGTCCGTGTTGAAGTTCGAGACCCCGACGTGGCGGACAATGCCGGAATCCTGGAGCTCCTGGACCGCCCGGAGGGTCTCATCCAGGGGGACGGAGCTTTCCCAGCGGTGGAGCTGATAGAGATCGATGACCTCGGTCTTCATGTTCAGCAGACTTCGCTCGGCGGCGTTGCGCACTCCCGACGGGGTGAAGTCATGGCTCACCTTGGTGGCCAGAAAGCACCGATCCCGGTAACCCTCCTGCAACGCCTCCCCGAGAATCTCCTCGGTGTCGCCGTACGCCTCCGCCGTGTCAATGAAGGTGACGCCGGCATCAATGGCGCGCCGAATCAGGTCCACCGCGTTGCGGCGGTCCACGCTGCCCATCATCCCTGCCAGCGGCCAGGTTCCGAATCCCAGCGCAGACACCGACTCGCCCGTTGGTCCTAACGTTCTGTGCTCCATACGATTATCGTTTCCCGACATTGCGGATGTGTCAACGGGGTGGGGGCGAGCGCGCGGCGCGCTGTCACCAGGGCGCTACCCGGCTGTCCAAATCTCACTGGTTTGGTATGCTTTCCCCATGGCGGCGGGAATGGATCTGCGGAACAAGCGTGCAATCGTTACCGGGGGAGCCCGGGGAATCGGTCTGGCTACGGCGCGGCGGCTGCTACGGCGCGGGGCGGCGGTATCGATCTGGGATCTTGATGCGACGGCGCTGGAAGCGGCTGCGGAGGAGCTCCGGCCCCTGGGAAGGGTCCATACGGTGCGGTGCGACGTGGGGGATCCTGCGGCGGTCGGGGAGGGCGTTCGGGAGGTGGCTGCGGCTCTCGGGGGGATAGATGTGCTGGTGAACAACGCCGGCTACATGGCCCCGGGCTTCTTTCTCGACCAGCCCGTGGAGCAGTGGCGCAAGACCGTGGACATCAATCTTCAAGGTATTCTTCACACAACTCACGCGGTGCTTCCCCATTTCTACGAGCAGGGGAGCGGGCACACTGTGAACATCTCTTCGGCGGCGGGGCTGCTCGGCGTGCCGAGTCTGGCTGTCTACAGCGCGACGAAGTGGGCGGTATATGGGCTGACCGAAGCGCTGCGGGAAGAGGCGTGGGCGACCGGACAAGCGGGGGTGAAGTACTCATCCATCCATCCGAACTTCCTGAAGACCGGCATGTTCGAGGGAGCGCAACTCCGTGGCTTCGGGGCGGTACTCTTTCCCCGGGTGGATGGACACGATGTGATTGCCCGGGCGGTCGTCGAGAAGGCGCTCCGTGGGGGGCGCCGCGTCGTCAGACGGCCGCGGTCGTTGCGGCTGGTGCTGCTCTTGCGCGGCCTTCTGCCGGACCCCGCCTTCGGTGCAATCGGCCGGGCGGCGAAGTTGCACACGACCATGGAGAGCTGGCGGGGAACCGCCGCCGGCACAGGCGCCGGCGACCGGTACGGCGGGGCCGGCGCGCAGGACGACGTGCGGTCCCGCGCGTGAACCCGGCGCGCGCCGCGGTGCGAGACTACTTACCGGGCCAGAGGGCGCTTCGGACCATGGCCTGCGCCTTCATGGCGTCGTTGCTCTGGAGCACGCTCTCGACCTCCTTGGGATCGAGGCGCGAGGCGGCTTCCTGGAAGAGGTCGAGCCACTTCAGGGATTCGCTCGCAACGGCGACCTTGTCGCGCTCGTGGAAGGCGAAGACGTCCAGGCTGAGGTAGCCCTTGTAGCCGACCTTGTCGAGCCAGTGGAAGAACTCCACCCACTCGAGGGTGTGCACGGAGCCCGGGATCATGTCGTCGTCCCAGTAGCGGTAGTTGTCGTTCAGGTGAATGTGCATGAGCCGATTACCGAAGCGCTTCATGAGCGCGACCGACTCCGCCAGGCTTTCGTAGCCGTACTGGGCGTGGCCGGTGTCGAGGTTGATTCCGACGTTCTTCTTGTTGACCTCGTTCACCATCATGAGCGTCTTGGCGGTGTTGTTCACCAGGATGTGGGTGCGCGGCTCCTTCGCCTTGAACTCAACGGCAATGTTCACGTTCGGGTTGTGGTCCGCACATTCAGAGAGTCCTTCGATGATCCAGTCGTACGCTTTCAGATAGTCCATCTGGAAGATGTAGTCCCAGCCGTCATGGCCGAACCAGGGGCTGATCATGGTGCAGTTCGCGGCGGCGGCGGCATCCATGGCCGCCTTTACCCGGTCAACCGCGTCGCGCCGGATGCCCGGGTCGGTGGCGGCGAATGAGCCCCACCCCCACTTCGGGTTGGCCCAGATCTCCGGAATGACACAGGCCAGCTGGAATCCGGCATCGTTGATCTGCTTCAAGACCGTGTCGGCGTTTTCATCCGTGATGTGCCAGCCGCCGACAATCTCGATTCCCTTCAGGTTGGGGACCTTCCTGGCGTCGGCGAGCATCTGATCGAAGGTGCGGTCCTCGGTGTATCCCTGGATGACGTACCGGTCGGCGCACTTGCCGAAGACCACTGCTATTGCTGCATAATCCCATTTCATTGCTGTCGTCCTCCTCGGAAAGTGATCGTAAACCCGCCCGGGGCCGGCGTCAATGTTTTTCATGTATTCGTGCTATTGATGGAAAGTAAGCCCACAAAATGGCAAGAAATCCGACAATGCTTCGGTTGTGTTTCAAGAATGAGTTTTCAATATGAAATTCTCGGTTGCAATGGATTTCACGGTATGCTACGTTCGTGAAACAAAGGAGCCATGATGTCCAGAGAGCAGAGCGATGCGTGGTCGACTGCGCTGCACGTGTGGAACACTGCCGCCGAGGAGCTGGCGCGGCTGCAGCATACGGTGGACCCCGCAGCGTTCGAACGCTGTCTGGAGGTGATTGCCGGGTGTACGGGGCGCGTGGTGACGGCCGGTGTCGGGACCTCCGGAGCGGCGGCGAAGAAGGTTGCCCACTCCCTCTCATGCATTGAACGCCCCTCCTTTTTTCTCTCTCCGGGGGATGCGGTGCACGGGGCTCTCGGGGCGGTGCAGCCCGGAGACGTCGCCATTCTCTTTTCGAAAGGCGGCGGAACCCGGGAGGTTGTGAACATCATTCCCGCTCTCAAGACCAAACAGGTCTTCCTGATCGCCGTAACGGAGAACCCCGATTCGGTACTGGCGAAGGAGGCGGACCTTCTCCTTCGCGTTGCGATCGAGCGGGAGGCGGACGAGTTCAACATGCTCGCCACCACCAGTACCATGGCGGTGACCGCGCTCTTCGACGCGGTCGCAATCGCCCTCATGAAACGGACCGGCTATACGAAGGAGCAGTTTGCCGTCATCCACCCCGGCGGGGCGGTGGGCGAACGGCTCCTGGCGAAACACAAGGAGCAACAATGAGAGCAGCGGTGTTCGAGAGCCCTGAGAACATAGTCGTCCAGGACGTGCCCGATCCGGTGTGCGGCCCGGACGACGTTGTCATAAAGACGCATTCCTGCGGGATCTGCGGATCGGATCTGCGCAACTACAAGACCGGCCTCAAGGGAGATGTCAAACGCCAGGTCATGGGGCACGAGTTCACCGGGGAGGTCGTCGAGGTCGGGAAGAACGTCACCCGCTACAAGGTGGGGGACCCCATTGCCGCGGCGCCGGACGTCTCCTGCGGGAAGTGCTACTACTGCAGGCGCGGTCTGGTGAACCTCTGTGTGAGCCACCGCATGCTCGGTACCCACTGGCCAGGCGGCTTCGCCGAGTACGTCCATTTTCCTCCGGAAGTCCTCGAACGCGGGATGGTTCATCACGTCCCCGACGGGCTGGACCTGGAGAACGCGGCGCTTTCGGAACCTGCCTCTTCGGTGTTGGCCGCGCAGGAGCGCAACAACGTCAGCCTGGGGGACGTAGTCCTGATCATCGGGGACGGCCCGATCGGGTGTCTCCACGTGGATGTAGCCCGGGCGCGGGGCGCCTCGAAGATCGTGATGGTCGGTCTGAACCGCCTCAAGGAGGCGGCACGCTTCAAGCCGGATCTGCTGATCAACGCGGCCGATCAGGACCCCGTGGCTGAGGTTCGAGAGTTCACCGGCGGCCTGGGGGCGGACGTCGCCATTTGCGCTACACCGGTAGCATCGACCCAGGAGCAGGCAGTTCAGTCGGTCCGCAAGCGCGGGATTGTGGTGCTCTTCGGGGGCCTGCCGAAGACCGACCCCATGACGAGCCTGAACAGCAACACCATTCACTACGATGAGATCACCGTCACGGGTGCGTTCTCGTACCCGGCGACGATTCATCAGAAGGCGCTGCAAGTCATTGCCGACGGCAAGATCGACCCGCAGATGTACTTCACCCGGAAGCTTCCTCTGGACGAGATCACCGACGGCTTCCGGTCGGCCGCGGCGGGAGAGGATCTGAAGGTCCTCGTCCAGCCCCGGGCGTGACGGCGCGGCGGGCGACTGCGTCGCGGCGACGGGCGAACACAGGAGTGAGGAATGAATGAGATGAACACGCGGCTTCGCGAACGCGAGGCTGAGGGCCGGCCGGTAGTCGTTGGTCTGATCGGTGCGGGACAGATGGGGCAGGAGATCGTCACCGTCGTCGGTGAGATGGTGGGCATGGAGATCGGTGTGGTCGTCGACCTGGACCTCAAGATCGCAAAGGCCGGCTACGAGCATCTCAAGAAGAAGGTGGATGTGGTCGCGACGGACGACCTGGACGAGGCGGAGGACGCCTGGCGCAAGGGCAAGTACATTGCCACCACGGATTACCGCATTGCCACGCGCCTCTCCGGCGTGGAGGCCGTGGTGGATGCGACGGGGTCGGTCGAGATGGCGGCGAAGGTGGCGATCGACACCATCAACCATGGCAAGCACATTGTCATGATGAGTGTGGAGAGCGACATCACTGTCGGACCGATCCTCCGGCAGATGGCGGAGAACGCCGGGGTGGTGTACTCCCTTGCGGCGGGAGACGAGCCCGCGGCGATCATTGAGCTCTACCGCTTCGCCGACACAGTGGGCTTCGAGATCGTCTCGGCGGGGAAGGGGAAGAACAATCCCCTGAACATCTACGCCACTCCCGACACCGAGCGGGAGAAGGCGGAGGCGCGGAAGATGAGCGCCCGGATGCTTGCGGAGTTCGTGGACGGATCGAAGACCGCCATTGAGATGGCTGCAGTCTCCAACGCCACCGGGCTGGTCCCGGACGTCCGGGGCATGCACGGAGCCAAGTCGAGTGTCGACACCCTGAACAAGGTCTTTGTTCCCCAGGCCGACGGCGGGGTGCTGTCGAAGCGGGGGGTGGTGGACTTCGCGATCGGCGTCCACCCCGGCGTCTTCGTGGTCGTCACCACGGAGAACCAGCGTCTCAAGGACGGACTGGTGCAGCGCGACATGGGACCCGGTCCCTACTACACCCTCTACCGGCCCTATCACCTCACCAGCATCGAAGTGCCCGTAACCGTGGCCCAGGCGGTGCTCTACGGTGAGTCCTCCGGCCATCCCGGCAGGAAGCTCGTGAGCGAGTGCCTTGCCGTGTCCAAGCGGGAAATCAAGGCGGGAGAGACCCTCGACGGCATTGGGGAGTGGTGCTACCACGGCAGCGTCGACCTTGCCGAGACGGCGCGGGCCGAGCGGCTGCTCCCCCTCGGCATTGCGAAGGGCGCCAAAGTCGTGAAGGACATCCCGAAGGACGTGCCCATCAGCTACGACCACGTCGAGCTCCCCAACGACAGCGTGATCATCAACCTGCGCAGGCTGCAGGACGGGTTGCCGGCGTAGCGCCGGGCGTAACCTACCCGCAACCCTGTTGATGGCGCTGGCCGCAAACCGCTACAGAGCCGTAGGTTGCCGGCGCCCGGCCTGCGAGAAACTCCGTGCCCGGGTCGAAGTCGCCCAAACTTCGTCTGCACCGTGACTTGCCGGAATCCCATCAACAGGGTTGCGGGTAGGTTACGTGGGGCGCCGGCCCGGGAGTCAGTATCCTCGGCCCCGCGGTACGGAGACCCGACTGACTACCGCCTAGCTTCTCACGTTTGAAATTCAAACATATTGTGTTATAATTTCAAACATGATACCGCGTGTCTTTGAGCAGCACCTCCTGCAGGTGCTGCGGGAGTTCCCGGTTGTTGCGCTCATGGGGCCTCGCCAGGTGGGGAAGTCGACACTGGCGCTGTCGGAGTCTGTCGGTCGAGACCGCCGCTATGTCAGCATGGATGATCTCGCCCATCGCAGCTTTGCGGAGCGGGATGGGGTGGGGCTGGTGCAATCCGCGAGCCCGCTTACCATCGACGAGGTGCAGCTCGTTCCGGATCTCCTCCGGGCAATCAAGGTGGAAGTCGACAAGGATCGCGCTCCCGGACGGTTCCTCATTACCGGATCGGCGGATCTCAACTACGCCGTCGACCTCTCCCAGGTGCTCGCCGGGCGGGTCGGCATTGTCAGGCTTCCGCCGATTACGCAGCTCGAGCTGCACTGCGCGGACCTGGGTGTGCCCCCCGGCCGACCTGCCTGGGCGGAGCTCATCACGACCGGGGTTCCGCAGACGAACTCAATGAACGTCGTTGCCTTTCCTTGGGAGCGCCTGCTTGTCGGCGGCTTTCCCCTGAGCGTGCGCGCCGGGAGCGACGAGGCGCGGCTGCGATGGCTGGATTCGTTTCGGGCAACCTACCTCGAGCGCGATCTGAGGCGCCTCTCGGATATCTCGCACCTGACCGAGTTCGCCCGCCTCATGGAGCTTACCGCCGCACGAACTTCCGGTGTGGTCAATCAGGCAGCACTTGGACGGGAGGCGGGTCTGAACGCCGTGACCGTCGGACGCTATCTGAGTCTGCTCGAAGCAGGGCAGCTCATTCACCGGCTTCGACCCTGGTTTGCGAACATCGGCAAGCGCCTCGTGAAGTCACCGAAGCTGCACTGGGGGGATGCAGGACTTGCGGCGTTCCTGGCGGGGGTCCGGTCCGGCGACATGCCGGAGGACCCGCAGGTCGGTCCTCTCTTCGAGTCCATGGTAGCGGAGGAGATTCTGTCTCTTCTGCCGATCTTTCTTCCGGCGGCGCAGGTCTTCTACGTCCGGAGTCACGACGGTCTGGAAGTGGATCTGATGATCAAGCATGGCCGCCGTATGTATCCCTTTGAAGTGAAGGCGTCGAGAACCGTATCCGCGGATGATGCGAGAGCCATTGAGACCTGGCTCAGCCTTGCAGATCAGCCCGGACCGGGAGCGGTCATCTACGCAGGGACGGAGGTGAAGCAGTTGAGTCGCAATGTCTTCGCGCTGCCCTTCGCGGGGGCAATCACGTGACGGCAGGATTGCGTGCGGGGCGCGGCGCCAGCGGGCCGCGCACCCGCCGC
>CAZZIE010000078.1:0-18476 GCA_964654185.1 uncultured Spirochaetaceae bacterium
CGGTCGTGGTACCGGCACTGCGGGTTGGGGCAGAACTCCGGTAGAAGCGGGAGTGCTTGCATGGTGGATACCTCCACATCTGCTCACTCCCGGAGTGTCCCTATTGCTTCAACCCAATCAACAATTTCGGCACCAGTTCATACGGATTGTCTGGTGCGTATGCCTCGGTCTATACTCCCCGCCGAGGACAATGCACATGGAAAACCACGAGATCTTGAAACAAGCACCGCTCTTCTCGTCCCTCAGTACACGTTTCCTGAAGGGACTCGGCGACTCCGCCACGCGACGTACCTACAATGAGGGTGACCTCATCGTGCGCCAGGGCAATCCCGGTGTCGGTCTGTTCGTCATCACGAAAGGGAGAGTACAGATCGCAAAGACCGACGAATCCGGCCAGCGCTACGAGATAGCGACACACGGGCCGGGAGAAGTGATCGGTGAGATGGCCGTACTCGACGGCGCAGTCCGGTCAGCCGACGTGGTCACCCTGGAAGAGACGGAGTGTCTCGTCCTCGCCTCCTGGGCCTTCAATTCCTTCATGGAGTCGCACCCGCAGGTGGCCCTTGAGATTCTGCCCATGGTGGTGAAGCGCTTCCGGGAAACCCACGAAGCACTCATGAAGTCCCAGGATAAGCCCGCCGCCCAGCCCTGAGGGTGGGCGCGTCACCCCTTCGGTCGTTCGCCGGCTACACGCCGGATCGGTCGTGTGCGCGCTCTGCCGCGCGTCGGCCCCGGGGCCGACGACGGATGAACGCATTCCTCTGCGGCTACTCCCCGGCAGCCTCGATCCGGCGCAGCCACTCCTGTGGCAGGGCCGAGACGGGCTGGACGAAGCCGACGTGTCCCCACTCCAGTCCGACAACGTGGCTGGGAATCCCCACGAGAGCGCCGGTGCGGTCCACCGCGGCTCCGCCGGAGTTGCCCTGGTTAGCATCCGCGTCGGTCTTGATCACCCTGCCGTAGGGGTGAGCCTCAAAGCCGGACACGATTCCCCGGGTGTAGGTTACCGATACGCGTGAGCCTGTGCCGCCGACCCGCGGAAAGCCGATCAGGCCGATCTCTTCGGTCGGCCTCAGAGCAGTGTCATCCCCGAGGGGCAGCCAGGGAAAGGTGTACTCCTCCGGCAGCCCGCCGCCGTAGAGATCGGAGACGATCTTGAGAAAGGCGAGGTCGCGATCCTCTCGATAATCCACGACGCGTGCGCGAAACGCCTCCGTCGGCGGCCGGGCGGGATCCTCGGTCACACCGACGTAGATCACCTTATCCGCGCCTCCACTCGGCTCACGTACGACGTGCCAGTTCGTGAGAACGTGCCCGGCCGGCGAGACGAGCACCCCCGAACCCAGGCTTCCGCTCCCGGTCGTAAGCTCGACCGTGGCGGCCAGGGCGCGGCTCGGGGCGATTGCCTCGGTCTCGTCGGTCGTCCGCGGCGAGTCGCGGCTCGGCGGATCCGTCGCCTCCGGAAAGCGCGGCAGCCGTCGAAGATCCGCGGGCGGGTCCGGGGAGAGACTGACCCGGACCGAGAAGGGCGTCTCGTACTCGCTGCCGATCTGGTCCAGCACCGTGATAGTGTAGAGGCCGTGACTCAGGGGAGGCGAGGAAGCGGGGGTGATGACCAGATGCTCCCGTGCGAGGAGTGACTGGGAGACGTGATCCGCCTCTATCGGAAGCGTGGTGGACTTCCCCTTGCTAACGAAGATGTCCAGATCGCCATCGGTGTCGGATATGTCGATACGAAGCGCCTTGGCGTCCTCCGGGACGTCCACCTCGAAGAAGCGCGCCATTCCTGCATCCGGCAGGAGGGTTGAGCGATGCTTCGTCCCCGGCTCGAGGCGGGCGGAAACCTCCGCCTCGACGGTGATCATGGAGAGACGGAAGGGCACCTCGGTAACAGTGCGGCCGCCCCGGTCGGGCAGGCCGACGAGCTGATACGCGACGTCGAGAGTGTACTCCCCCGACTCCAGCGGCGGCGTGGAGAGGCGGGAGACGAAGAGCGTCTCGTTGTAGTCCGGCGCTTCGCTGTAGTGGAGAAGGGTGCCGTCGCTGTTTCGCATGATGAGGTCCAGATCCTGGCTCGCCTCCGACAGCCGGAACCGCACGGCGAAGGCATCCGGCGGCACGACGAAGCGGTAGCGCACCAGATTGTCACTATCCTTTCGCAGATAGAGCGTCGCCTGGACCGGCGCCTCCGGGGATATGGTCCCGGCCGCAGGCTTGCCGAGGATCGATGCGGCATCCTCGCCGAAGCTCTGTGCATGCACAGTCGGGGTGCCCGGGATGAGGTGGCCGGCAATGATGATCAGCGCTGTCGCGAGAATCGTGACGATGCGGGGCGGATGACGGTCCATCTGGTTCATGTCGTGGGAGAACTCTACACTGCTCGGTGGCCGGCTGTACACGGGCGGCCCAACGGATGGGGGTGGCGTTCCCACGCCCAGGCCACGTTAGTCGCTACGCCCGGGGGCGTTACGCCAGGGCGCTCTCGATGGCGGCCATGAGCTCGCGCTCCTGCAGCGGTTTCATGAGAAAGCTCGCAAAGCCTTCCCGGGCGGCGACCTCCTCGTTCATCTGATCACTGTATCCGGTGGAGATGATGACCGGCGTGTCCGGGCGAAGCTCCCGGATTGCCCGTCCGAGCTGGAGGCCCGTGAGATTGGGCATGGTCTGATCGGTAATGACCACGTCGTAGCCGTCGGGATCACTCCGGAAGGCCTCAAGGGCGCGTTCGGCGTCTACAAAGGCGTCGATGTCGTAGCCCCGGAGCGTCAGGCTCTCGGAGATCATGGCGGCAATCTCTTCTTCATCGTCGACAAAGAGGACTCTGGCGGTGGCGGTCGATGTTGCGCTCTCCTCTTCAGGGGTTTCCGCCGGAGCATCAGTCGAGACGATGGTCGGCAGGAACAGACGCATCCGGGTGCCCTTGCCGGGGGTGCTGTTCACGTCGATCGTACCGCCCATGCCGGTCACAATGCCGTGGACGACGGACAGCCCCAGTCCGGTGCCCTCCTCTACGCCCTTGGTCGTGAAGTAGGGTTCGAAGATGCGCTCGGCGACGTCGGGCTCGATGCCGTGTCCGGTGTCGACGATGTCGATTCGCATGTACGAGCGCGGATCCAGGCCGTAGGCGTTGCCGGCGGGGAGTTCTACGTCCCGGGTTGTGGTCGACAGGGTGCCGCCGGTGTCGCGCATGGCGTGGTAGGCGTTGGTGAAGAGATTCATGAATACCTGATGAAGCTGCGTCGGATCGGCGTTCACCTGGCCGCGGCTGGTGAGGTCGGTCTTGAGCTCAATCGTGGCCGGCAGCGCCGCCTTCATGAGCTTCAGGGTCTCCTTGATGATGAGCCGTACCTCGACGGGTTGCCGTTCTGTCTCCGCCTGACGGCTGAAGGTGAGTACCTGCTTCACCAGGCCCTTCGCGCGGCCCGCAGCCTTGAGGATCTCCTCGGTGTAGCGCAGAAGCGCCGGGTCGAAGGCGGCTTTCGACCTGGCCATCTCGCCGTAGCCGAAAATCACCGCGAGGATGTTGTTGAAGTCGTGGGCAATGCCGCCCGCCAGGGTGCCGATGGACTCGAGGCGTCGGCGGGTACGCATTTGCTCCTCGAGACGGCGCGTCTCGGTCATGTCACGACCGAGCCAGAGGAGGTACTCCTCGTTCTCCAGGACGATCTCGTCCAGGGACCAGAGGTAGCTGCGTACCTCGCCGGACTTCGTGACCATGCGGTGCTCGCTGTTCGAGACGTGGCCGTTCTCGTAGTACTCCCCGATGATGCGTTCTCGTTCGGCTGTATCGTACCAGATGCCGAGCTCGAGAGAGGTCTTCTGGGCGACCTCGGAACGGCTGAAGCCGAAGCTCTGGATGAAGGTATCGTTCACGTCGACGAAGCGCCCGTCAGGCGTACTGATCACGATCGGCTCCGGGCTGTCCTGGAAGATCTTGTAGAACTTAGCCTCACTGCGCTCGAGCTCGAGCTGCATGCGCTTCTGCGTGGTTACATCGCGGCCGACCGCCTGATACTCGAGGAGCTCACCGCTCCGACTGAAGATTCCGCGCACGGTCCAGCGCTGCCAGGCGTAGCCGCCGTCCTCAAGGCTGTTGCGGTTCTCGAACTCCGTGACCGGCTCGTCTGGACGAAGAGCGGAGAGGTGACGCGCAATGTGGCGGTAGTTCTCGGGATCCTCGAAGTCGAAGAGGCTTCGCCCGATGATCTCGTCTTCGGCGGCGCCGAAGGCGCGGCAGGCGGCGGGATTTACATAGGTCAGGAGGAACTCAGCGTTGTACCGGCAGATCAACTCGGTCTGGTCCTCGACGATGGCGCGGTAGCGCTGCTCGCTCCGGCGAAGCGCTTCCTCCGCCTCCTTCTGCTGCGTCACGTCAGTCATGACGCCGACCACGCTTGCCGGTGAACCGTCACCGTCGTAGCGAAAGCGCCAGGCGAGCTGGATGTAGACGCGCTCGCCGTTGTTCCGCACGATCTGGACCTCGACACCTCTGTTGTGGTCGGGGCGGGAGTCCAGACTCCCGAGGGTGAGACGCAGCCGCTCGGCGCTCTCCGGATCGGCGAAGCGCAGGGCGTGGCATCCCACCATCTCCGCCACGGAGTACCCGGTCATGGCGGCGCACGCCCGGTTCACAAAGGTAATGACCCCGCTCGGCGTGAGCTCCATGACCCCGTGGGGCAGGAGGTCGATCAGCGTCTGGTAGCGGTCCTCGCTGCGGCGCAACTGCTGTTTCGCCGCGCGCTCCTGGAGCCGGACGGCGCGTTCGTCCAGCTCGCGGTTCACCACCGGGCCCAGGCGCTTGATGTTGTCCTTCATGATGTAGTCGTCCGCGCCGGACCGCATGACCTCGACGGCCACTTCTTCACCAATGCGGCCGGAAATCACCACGAAGGGGATGGTCTGATCGATCTGTCGCTCTTCTCGTCGGCGCTTGACGATCTCGAGAGCCTCAAGGCCGTTGAACTGCGGAAGGGCGTAGTCGGAGAGGATGAGATCCCAGCCGTTCTCATCCAGGCACTCCAGAAACTCAGTCTTGTTGTCCACCCGGACGATATCGGCGTCGAAGCCCGCCTTACGGAGCTCCCGCGTGACCAGGATGCTGTCGGTCTCCGAGTCTTCGAGATAGAGGATTCTGACGTGTCGCGTTTGCGTTGCGTGGTCCACCTTGGTCACACTGGGAACGGTACCACACTTTCTAAAGTAATAAAAGTGGTGCTTTTAAACTTTTCTGTACCTCGTGGCGAACTGGCGCCAGATGACAATGAAGAGCGACGCCACGACCGGACCCACCAGGAAGCCAATGATGCCGAGCCAGGCTATCCCGCCGATCGTCGCAAGCAGTACGAGGGCGGGATGGAGGCCGGTGCGGTCGCCCATGAGCTTGGGCTTGACGAGGTTCTGCGTAATCGCGACACCGCCGTATCCCAGTGCCACCAGGAGTATTCCCGCGAAGGGCCGCCCCAACACGGCAACAATAATGCCTGCAGGAGTTATGACCAGGTTCGTGCCGATGAGCGGCAGCATCGACAGGATCACAATGACGACACCCCAGAGGAAGGGCGACGGAATGTTGAAGATCAGGAAGAGCACAGTCCCGAAGGCGCCCTCCATGAGCCCAATGATGACGGTACTGATCAGGGTGGCGCTCGTCGTTCGCAGACCTTCGTGGACCATTTCCTCCAGCTCGGCGTTTTCGATCGGCGCGGCATCGTAGATCCCGCGTACGAGCCGCGGGCCGTCGAGGAAGAAGAAGAACATGAGGAGAAGGATGACGATGAAATTGACCACCGCCTGGGCGACGCTGGCAAAGGAGCGCTGGGTAAGGGTGATCACGAAGTTTGAGCTCACCCGCAGTCCCTCCTGGATGAGCTGCTCCACCCTGAGATCGGCGAACTCGGCGACGCGGTCGCCCACCAGGGGAAGGCCACTGATCCACTGATACACCGCGGTCTGGGAGAGGGACACGTCCATGCTCGGAAGGACCTCAACGAGCTGGGTGTACCCCGCGACGGCTTCCGAGTAGACCAGGATCCCGATCACCGTTACGGGCACCGCAATGGTCACGAGCGTAATGAGCACCGTCACGGAGGCCGCGGGTATTCGACGGTCACGGAACCACCGGCGGAAACGCCGGAAGACGCCGCCGAAGACGTTGGCCAGGACCACCGCCAGGAATATGTCCAGAATGAAGGGCGCCATGACCCGGTAGAACGCCCAGGTAATCCCGACCAGAATCGCCACGAAGGCGATCTCCAGCACCCGAATGTTCGAACTTCCGTTACTCACGCTTCAGCCTCCCGTCGGCGCGTATGGTATAGTGATTGGCAATGATACGCTACGCCCTACCGCTTCCGAGTCGTCGGGAATTGAAGCAGCAGTACAACGCCTATCTCCCGGTACTCGAGGCCGTGATCGAGGACCTCCGGGCAATCGTCGAGCAGGGTCTGGACCGGGGACAACTTCAGGGAACCGTGAAGTGCCGGGTGAAGAGCTTCGATAGCCTATACGAGAAGCTTCTGCGGAAGCTCCGCGGCAAGAGCGCCGAAGCTGCCGGGCACATCGAGATTACCGATCTTCTCGGGCTCAGGATCGTCTCCCCCTTCCTCTCGGATACAGCCCGTGTGGAGACCTTCGTCGAGGACACTTTCGAGGTCGTTGAGAAGGAGCGAAAGGGAGTCCGCGGAAACGGCGGGTCCTTCGGCTACGCGTCGACGCACTACCTCTGTGGCGTACCGCACGAGGTCCTCGACGAGGTGTGGGCGACACGGGACCTCGCGCAGCGCCCCGAGAGCGACCGGTTCGAAGTGCAGGTGCGCACCATTCTCCAGGACGCCTGGGCGGAGGTTGAGCACGAGCTCATCTACAAGTCCGAGGAGACTCCGCTCAACGAGCCGGCGCGTCGGAAACTCTCCGCCCTGAATGCCAGCCTGACCCTTGCGGACATCGTTTTCGAAGAGATCAGGGACAGCCAGCGCCGTCTCCGGACCCAACTCTCCCAGCGGCGACAGGACTTCATGGACCGGGTTGCCGGATCCGCCGCGGAGGCGCCGCCGGACCTCCTGCCCCCCGAGCAGATCGCCCACGGCGCCGACGAAATCGACACGCTCCTCCTCAAGGCGCTGCACTACCACAACGCCAAGGACTTTCCCAACGCTGTGAAGACCTACACGGAGATCCTGCATCGCGAGGAGCGCGCCTACGTGCGGGCGGTTGTCTACATCCACCGCGGAATGGCCAACTTTGCGCAGGGACACTACGAGGAGGCCGTTGCAGACTTCACCGAAGCCCTTCATCTGGACGATGACAACTGGAAGGCTCTCTACTATCGAGGTGTCATCTATCGATCCACCGGGAGATACCAGGAGGCCTTGGCCGACCTGAATCGATGCGTTACCCTCGACACCTACCGATACGAGTCGCTCCTTGCCCGGGCCGAGCTTCTCCTGGAGATGGGAGACCGTGACGGTGCGCTTGCCGACGCCAGGCAGGCGCTCCGGCTGGAGCCGGATTCACAGGAGGCTGAGCGTCTGATCGGTGAGGTACGAAACCCCGGGAGCGGACGTGCGGGATCCAGGAAGGGCACCGTCTGAACCGGTGACGCCGCCCGCCAGTCTTTCGAGACCCGCCGGGCGTTGTCGGCCCGCAGGTTGCCGCGGTCGGGCGCTAATCCCCGGCGGCGTCGGGCGCCGACGGCAAGTGCACGTCGACAATCAGGGGATAGTGGTCGCTCGGTCCCCGGCGACGCCGGACGACGGAGGCGGTGACCGTGAGATCCTCCGAGACGTAGATCCCATCGATCTGCAGGGCCGGCACGCCCCTCCGGGTGGGGCCGTTGCCGACGCCGAGCACCGAATCCAGCATGTTCTCGAGAGGACCGCGCACCGGGCTCGTCAGGGGCTCGTTGAAATCACCGCAGAGGATGACGGGGACGGAGCCGAAAGGCTCATCCGGGGAGCGGCGGGCCTCACGCCGGATGACACGCTCCACAGCTTCGACGGCGCGGAGATTTGCCGTGCGGGACCACGGGTCGAGATGCACGTTGGCTGCGAACACGTGTTGTCCGGCGCGGGCATCGAAGAGGAGGGCCCAGGTCATGTGACGCGGGAGGTCGTTACCCCAGTGCGTTGAGTCGGGGACCGCCGGGGTTTCGGAGAACCAGTGCACGCCCTGACGGACCGGCACGTAGCGGTCGAGCCGGTAGAGAATCGGTGAAGTCCCTGCCATCTGAGACGCACCGCGTGGACCTATCCAGCCGAATTGACGGAGCTCTTCCTCCAGTAACCCCCGGAACGGATTCCCATGGACGAGGCGGGGAAACCTGATCGTGCTCACCTCCTGGAGACACGCCAGGTCGGGCTCGACCTCGAGCAGGACTTGCGCAACCTTGTCGGCGTGACGCTCCACATGTTCAAGGCCTTCTGTAGCGTCCGCGAAGTGCACGTTGTAGCTGACGATCCGCATGGCGCGAGTCTCGTCATAGTGGATCGGCGGCAGGGGCGTGGAGACGCAGCCCGAAACACTGATCGAAAGGCAGATCGCAGTGACCGCAATTGCCGTCGCCCAGCCGGGTCGGTTCATGGGGCGAGTGTAACACGGCCGTGCCGAAAGGCGTCGAGGAAGCAGCCCTGTGCCGGGGACACCCCCTACGCCGGGGCCACTCCCTGCGGGGGCGCGACGGATCCGCGCTCGACGAGCTCGCCTTCGAAGCGGCGGTGCTCCCGCGTCTCCTCCCCGTGGAGGAGGCGGAAGAGCAACTCCCCGGCGGCGACGCCCTTCTCGAAGCCGGGTTGTGCGATTGTCGTGAGGCCGGGCTCGAGGAGTCGCGCCTGGGGAATGTCGTCGAAGCCGGTGATCGAGATCTCCTGCGGCACGCGGCGCCCGATCGCGTGGGCGGCCTGGTAGGCGCCGGTCGCCATGATGTCGCTCATGGTGACGATTGCCGTGATGTCCGGGCGGCATTGAAGGAGCTCCTGAGCGCCCTGGAAGCCGCCCTCCTGTGAAGTGTCGCACTCCACCAGGCATAGGGTGTCGCAGTCAATGGCCAAGCCCTCGGCGCGCAGCGCCGCGTCGAAGCCGCGCAACCGCAACTCGCCGATGCCGGAGTAGTAGGCTTCCCCCTGGGTGGTTGCGCTGCGAAAGCTCAGGATGCCGATGGTGCGGTGGCCCTGTTCCAGGACGTGGCGCATGATCGCTGCAGCTCCGGCGTAGTCGTCCACGTTGACGCTGGGAATGTCGTCGGCAGCGACGCCGTCAATGGTAACAAAGGGGACGTGGCGGTGGCGGATGAGCTGAACCGTCTTCATGTAGGGCATGAGCCCCAGGGCGACGAAGCCGTCCACCGCGGCGCTCTTCGCCCCTTCGAAGAGGTGGCCCCGGCGCGGCGGGATCACCGTAATGGAGTGCCCATCCCGCTCGCAGGCGTGACCGATACCCCGGAAGACCTCGCAGAGGTAGGGATTCTGAAAGGCAATGGAGACCTCCTGCGGAATGAGGAAGCCGACGGTGCCGAGCTTGCGCATGGAGAGGTTCCGCGCGACCGGATCCGGCACGTAACCGAGTTGCTCGGCAATAGAGACGATCTTCTGCCGGGTCGCCTCGGAAATGCGCGCCGGATCGTTGAAGGCAAAGGAGACCGTGGTCTTCGAGAAACCTGATATGCGGGCAATGTCGTTGATCGTCGGTTTCATGGTGCTGTCCCGCTCCTCTCCTGTGGTGCTCTTGCGGTGCCGGCATCGTGCCGGTGCTAGGGCTCGATTACCGGAATCTGCGCAAAGTCCTCCGGGCTCAACTCGTCGACGTTCTCGGTCTCCGCCGGCTCGAAGGTGGAGAGGATCTCCCGCTGGCTGCGGCCGGCGTCCCCGGGCCACACCAGGTCGATGATCCTGGTGCCGTTCGCCCCGGCAGTGGCGCCGCCGAGGCGCCATTGCGTCGCCTGGTCCTGAATGTCCCGGACGCGCCGTACGCCCGGTGCCGGGAAGCCCTCCTGACTGAGGACCGCCGCTGCGTAGCCCCACTCCGCGGGGTCCGCCGCCGCTCCGCCTTCTGCCATTGCGTCGGGAAGCGCCTGGGCGAGTGCCTCCTTCGGCACCAGGAGGGTCACGAGGCCGCTGCCCCCCTCGACGATGACGCGGATGGGCGACCCCGGTTGCTCCACGGGCCGGCCGTCCTCATCCGGCGTCAGGATCTTCTGGTTCCATCCCTCGACCCAGATAGCGGCGTCCCAGCCGCTGCCTTCCTGGAGCGCCGCGTTCCGTCCCTCCAGGAGCATTCGTGCGCCGGTGCCGGCGCCGGGGTCCACGTCAATGTAGACATCGAAGGTCTGCAGCGATAGGCCGATCCCCGAGCCCCAGGGATTCCCGATTTCCGAGTCCATCTGGAATCGGAAGATGAGGTTGCGCTCGCTGTCGGCGACCTGGAAGTTGGTAATGTCGAAGGAGCCCTCGGTGAAGACCGCGTCGGTCGGGTAGGTGTAGCTCCCCGGTCCGTAGTCGTCCGCACCGGGATCGTTGACGTTCAAGACGACCTCGCTGTCGCCGAGCTCCCGAATGGTGATGGCCGCCGGACCCGCCTGCGGTGCCAGGGAGACGTCGCGGCCGCTCTCGGCAACGGCGACCTTGGCGCTGACCCTGTCACCCGGGTCGACCGCCGGGAGACTCTCCAGGGGCACGGCGATCTCGACGCTCTTAGCGCCGGCCGCACATTCGACCGGTGTCCCCTGACCCGGCCACTCGCCGAAGCGGTCGACTGCATAGAGGGTGCACTCCGAGCCGGACTCGGTCACATCGACCCTGAAGCCGCTCTGAAAGCCCAGGACACTGCCGTTGACCGTGAAGGGTGACTCGGTCTCCTGCTTCGGCAGGTTGATGTAGAAGGAGAGAGTGCGATTGCCGAAGGTGTCGAAGCTGCCGCGCAGGTCGGCCCGGAGGTAGAGGTTCTCCCCGTCGTGGCCGTAGGCGGTGGCGTCGAGTACCTCACCGCCGGACGCCTGGACGCCGCCGGTGAAGCGGTAGACCCCGGCGCCCGCCCACGCTCCGCCGCCGACGGTGCCGTCGATGCGCGGGGAGATGCTCGCGGTGGCCTCCCGCTCGGCGTCGGCGGGACGCTCGGCGATGATCGGCACCCGGAGGAAGTCCGGGACCTCTTCGCCGAGCTTCACGTAGACCTCCCGCAGGAGTGCCCGATAGGCGCGGTCGAAGTACTCATCGTCACCGGAGTCCTGATCCTGGCCGTACCACCAGAACCAGTCGGAGCCTTCGGCCAGATACATGGAGTCCAGGGCGTCCCGAATGACCTCCTCAGGCGCATCCTTCCGGTCGAAGAGGTCGTACGCCGCCAGGTCGCGGCGCACCTCCCGCAGGTACTCCCAGGCGCGCGTCTCCTCGGGCTCGCCGATCCAGGTCGCGTAGTC
This sequence comes from uncultured Spirochaetaceae bacterium, assembly GCA_964654185.1. GTDB lineage: Bacteria > Spirochaetota > Spirochaetia > DSM-27196 > PWMO01 > CAYFQV01. The sequence continues at coordinate 11,408 of CAZZIE010000078.1, forward strand.
CGGGCTGAACCAGCTGCCCCACCAGAGCTCGTCGATCTCCCGCTGCTCCGGGAAGAGCTCCAGGTACTCGGTGGGCGTAATGGTGACAATGTCCTCCGCCTCGGAGAGCTTGCGGTACATGGCGTGGAGGAACTTCTTCCCGTCGTTGGGGTAGTGCTCCCAGGCATTCTCCCCATCAAGGACGATGCTTACGAGGTTCGGCCCGCCGGCGCCGGAGCCTTCCCTGCGTTCAGCTTCGAGCTTTCCCTTGATGTTTCGCAGGCGCTGCATGAGGTCCTCCGCGGCGACCTCTCCGTCCATGCCCGAGTACTCGAAGCCAATGAGATCGGAGATCCGCAGGTCCCGGAAGACCACGGCCACCTGCCGGCCGTCCTTGTCACTGACGTAGTAGGGGCGGTAGAGCTCGTCAGCCTCGTTGACGGTGTCCCGGGCGTTCCGGGTAATGCCGCCGAGGTCAAGGGACTTCGCCAGGACGTGCTCCCCCGTTGCCATCCACTCGTACCCCGCATCCGCGACGATCTTCACGATGTCCTGGCCGACTGCGCCCTCGGCGGGCCACAGGCCGACGGGTTCACCGCCCCAGGTCTCGGAGTAGATCTCGATGCTCCGGTCGAGGTGGGCAATCGCGTCGTTCGGGTAGCTGAAGCGCTCAGGGATCTCAGCGGTGGGATCACCCTTCTCGGCCAGGTCGGAATTGTAGATGAGCGGCAGGATGGGATGCGCGTAGGGAGTCGTGATGATCTCGATCTGACCGCGCTCCTTGAGGCCGCGGTGCACCGGGATCACCCCGCGCATCACCTCCCGGGTCTTTCCGAAGAGGGTCTCCTTGTCCGCCTCCGTGAAATCCCGGCCCTGCTCGACGAGGACGCTCAGCGGCTCCGTCTCCAGGAACATGGGATCGAACCACGCCAGGTTGAACCAGATCTGGAGGTCCCGGAAGTCCTGAGTGGTGTAGCTCTCCAGGGCCGCTTCGATCTCCTGTTCCGAGGCGCCGCCGCGCTTGTCCAGAAGCTCCTGGTAGCGGGGGTAGCGCGCCACGATGTTGTCCCAGTTCACGTCGAAGAAGCGTCTGAGAATGAAGCGCTTCTCGTCGGTGGTGAGCCGGTCGGCGGGCTTCTCGGCGAGTACCCAGTAGCGGTCCTTTGCGCCGTCGTTGAAGTCCTGGAGCTGACGCAGGAGGACCGGGGTGAGATTGAAGGTCGCCCGAATGCCCGGATACTCCTCCAGGATCGCCGCCATGTCGTAGTAGTCCTTGGTCGCGTGGACTCGCACCCAGGGCCGGGTGTAGATGCCGGTGTCGGGATCCTTGTAGTAGAGCGGCTGATGCTGATGCCAGGTCAGGTTGACGTAGAGGACGTCGTCCTGGGCCTGTCGCGGTGCCGCCCGGCCGCCGGCGCCGACGCCGAGGCCGGCGCAGGCTGAGAGAAGCAGAGACAGGACGATGCCCATGGTGCCGGCGAGTACGGGCATCCGGCTCCGGCGTTGCGAGCGACCGCGGCGGGAGCGTCCGCGGTCCATCGAATGACTGGTACGTGTATCGCCCATGGCGAGTGGTCCTTTCCGTGTGGTGGCGCGGTATGCGCGCCGTCGCTGCGAAATGCCGGCGTCGCGATCTGCGGTCGGCCGGATGGCCCGGCGCGTCGGCATCGCCCTCCTATCCCTTCACCGATCCCAGGGTCAGACCGGAGATCAGGTACTTCGATGAGGCGAGGAACAGTATCATGACCGGTATGGTGACCATGATGGCCGCCGCCGAGAACTCTCCCCAGGCTGTCTGGAACTGCCCCTGTAATGACTGTAAGCCCAGGGTCCAGGTGAACATCTCCTCCTTCTGGAGCATGATCCGCGCCAGGAGGAAATCGTTCCACGCCTGCATGAAGTTGAAGAGGAAGGCGATCGCCAGGGCGGGGCTGGATAGCGGCAGGATGATGCGGTAGAAGGCGCCCATCCTGCTCGCCCCGTCGATCAGGGCCGCCTGCTCCAGCTCGCTCGGCACGGTATCGTAGTAGCCCTTGAGTACCCAGATGCTGAAGGGAATCGCGCCGACGGAGTAGGCGATGACGAGGCCGCGCCAGGTGTTGATCAGGCCCAGGCGCACCGCGAGGATGTAGATCGGAATCATCAGCATGGCCGGCGGAATCATCTGGGTGGCGAAGAGGAAGACCAGGAACTGCTTCTTCCCGGGCACGTGCCAGCGCGAGAGCGCGTACGCCGCGGTCGACGCAATGATCATTCCAATGAGGGCCGTGGAGAAAGTGATGAGTACGGAATTCCACAACCACAGGAGGAAGTCCTTGTTAAGGATGACCTCGGCGTAGGCAGCGAAGGAGGCGCCGTCGGGAATGATCTTGAGCGAGGTGGACAGGAGGCGGTCCCCCGGCCGGAGCGAGACCGAGAAGACCCGGAGCGCCGGATAGATCGCGACGATTGCCGCGAAAATGAGTACCAGGTGAATGAGGATGCGCTTGAAGGGGCTGTCACCGCGGGAGCGGACGAAGAACCAGCGCCAGAAGCCGTACTTCTGAATGTTCTGGAGCGTCGTGGGACGTGTGACCGTCACCGTGCGCTGCGTGTCGGTTGCAGAGCTCATTCCGCACCTCCTTGTGCGAGCTTGGGCCGGCGCCGGCGGCGCCTGGTTTCACCGGCAATCGCAGGGATGGTGTTGCCTGCGGCGGCGCGGCTCGGATCGAAGCCGGATATGCGCATGTACGCGACGGTGAAGCCCAGTAGGATCAGGAATATGACAATGGCGAAGGCTGCCCCGAAGCCGTATCTGAAGTAGTTGAACACCGCTCTGAAGAGCGCCGTAACCAGGATCTCCGACGACTCGAGCTCCTGTTCATTGACGAAGTAGGGGACGTAGAAGTTGTTCCACGTCCAGATGACGCCCAGGGTGATCGCCGGCGTCATGACCGGCTTGAGAAGTGGAATGGTGACGTGTCGGAACTGCTGCAGCCCGTTGGCACCGTCGATCTCGGCGGCTTCGTAGTAGTTGGAGTCGATGCTCTGGAGCGCCCCCAGAAGTATGACCATCATGAAGGGGATCCCGAGCCACCAGTTCACGATATTCATGGCGATGAAGTTCCAGAAGGGATCGGACTTCCAGTTGATCGCCTCGAGGCCGAGCCGGGTCAGCATGATGTTGGGAAAACCGTACTCGTAGTTGAACTCGCCGCGCCACACCAGGGCCACGACGACCTGGGGAATCGCCCAGGGCACCATGATGAGGGCGCGGTAGAGGCCGCGCAGTTTCATCGGTCGATTCAGCAGGATTGCCAGTCCCAGCCCGATCATCACGTGAACGGCCACCTGCATGGCGGTCCACAGGATCGTCCGGAAGAAGACCGGGAAGAAGTGTGTCTGCTGCAGGACCGGCCTTGTGAACACGCGGACGAAATTGGCAATCGCGTTCTGCAGCGAGTAGGTCGGGTCGTTGAATCGACGGATGCTCATGTCGCTGAACGCCAGGCTGAACTCGAAAACGAGGGGATAGCCCATCAGCAGGAGCAGGCCTGCGACGCCCGGGGCGAGCAACATGATCGGCAGGGTGTATCGACTATCGAAGACGACTTTCAGGATGACGTAGAGGACGGCCTCAATGACAATGACGCCGGCCAGCACCACACCAATCGTGGAACCCACATCTCCCAGGCTCTCCGCCAGGAAACTGGCCGTAAGGTGATCCATGAACGACTCCTTATACAAGTTGGGCGGACCGTCGGCCGGTCCGCCCACCTGTGGATAGCGTTGTGTGCTACTGCAGGTCCTGGATGCCCTGCTCGGCAGCTTCCTGCATGGCCTCGGCAGCAGCTTCCGGACTCTTGTTGTCTGCGAGGACTGCGTTCATCTCGGGCTTCATTGCGTCCCAGATGGCGCGCATTTCGACGACGGAGGGCATGGGAATGCCGACTTCCATCTGTCGGGCGGATGCCTCGAGGAGCGGATCGGAGGTCACGGCCTCGTCCTGCAGAGCCTCGCGGCGCGCGGGGAGGCGGGAGAGGGTCTCGACCATGTCGATCTGATTCTCGTAGTTGGTGGCATACCTGATGAACTCCACGACCGTGGCAAGCGTGTTGCCGGAAAGGTCCCGCGGAATCATGAAGTACTTACCGGAGGTGTACGGCTTGGGCCACTCGCCGGTGGCGGAGACTTCCGGAATTCGCGCAATGCCGAGCTGGTCGCCCATGGCGTCGCGATAGCCGCCGATGGCCCAGTCGCCGTTGATGATCATGGCGGCGTTCCCCTCCTTGAAGAGGGTATCCATGGTGGCGTAGTCGCTTTCGGTCGGGACAATGCCGTACTCGAACTCGAGATCGTAGAGGAACTGCAGGGTGTCACGCATTGCCTGGGTGTCCAGGGTCGGGGTGACGCCGTCCTCCGCGAAGACGCGGCCGTCGAATCCGCCGAGCCAGGGTGCCAGCCAGAAGGGCTCGGTTGCGTTGTAGACCAGACCGTAGCGATCTCCGCTGGTGAGCTCCTGACCCATCTCGATCAGCTCTTCCGTGGTCTCAGGGGGCTCGGAGACAATGTCCGTGTTGTACATGAGCATGAGGTGGTTGCCGCTGGAGATGGGCACCGCCCAGGTCTCACCGCCCATGTTGACGGACTCAACGTACTGGTCCATGTCGAAGAGGCCCTGCACAGGCTTCAGCAGGTTGGCCGCCACGAAGGGACCCGCGTGGTCGTTGACGGTCCAGACCAGGTCGGGGGGATCGCCGGCAAGGCTCGCGGTGAGGAAGTCCTCGCGGAGCGCCTCGGTTTCCTTGTTCAGAACGTCGATCGTGACGTTCTCATGCATGGCCATGAACTGCTCCGCCAGCTTCTCGACGAACTGGAAGGCGTTCTCTGCCTCGCCCTCCTGGGTCCAGAGTGCAATCTCGACGGGCTCATCCGTCATTTCCATCTCGGCGGACTCTTCCATACCGCCCTGCTGTCCGCCTTCCTGTTGTCCACCGGCCATGACAAAGGCCGCCGACACAAGAAGCACGAAGAATACGAAGAACAGCTTCTTCATGTGGGATTCCTCCTTGAAGTGTTTAACCGGTTTTCTAAACCGGTTTGCGTGCCGCCATCGTAAGCCCGGTTTTTGAAATCTGTCAACGAAAAGTTTGTCCGGGAGGAGAGCCGTTCTCCGCCGCCTGCGCCGCCGCCCCGCCCCCCAGCCCCGCAGCCGGCGCATGCGGTTGCCGGCGCCCGCGCTCGCCCCGCAGTCGCAGGCCTCGTCGCAGCCCCCCAGCCCCGCGATCCCGCGGTCGGCCAATCGGGCCGGCCCCATTGAGGCGGCCGTCCCCTTGCGTCCCGGCGTCGGAATCGTTACATTGATAAGTAAGTTGATCGACTTTAATAACAATCGGCGCGTGTCGTGCCGCCCAGCGTGCCGGCCCGCGCCGCACAGCGGGCGGACGCGCAGCGCGGTGCCGCGCGCCGCACAGCGTACAGACGCGCCGGACGCGGGCGGACGCGCCGCGCCGACGCGAAGAGCATCATCCCGGGGGGAGCATCACTATGGCAGTGGTAGAACGCATTACGGATCTCATTGGAAAGACGCCGCTCGTGCGGTTGAACCGCATGACCGAGGGGCTGGGTGCGACGGTCTACGGCAAGATGGAGTCACACAACCCCCTTGCCAGCGTGAAGGACCGGATCGGCCTGTCCATGATCGAGGCGGCCGAGGAGGCGGGAGAGCTGAAGCCGGGCGCCACCGTCGTTGAGGCAACCAGCGGCAACACCGGCATTGCCCTGGCCTATGTCGGCGCAGTCAAAGGCTACCGCGTCATTCTCACCATGCCCGACACCATGACCGTGGAGCGCCGGCGCCTTCTCCAGGCCTTCGGCGCCGAGCTCGTCCTGACGCCGGGGGACGCCGGTATGTCCGGCGCGGTGGAGAAGGCGAATGAGATCGTCGCCGAGACTCCCGGTGCGGTGCGGACCGAACAGTTCCGCAATCAGGCAAACCCGGATGTCCACTATCGGACTACCGGCCAGGAGATCTGGGACGATACGAACGGCCAGGTCGCGGTACTCGTCGCCGGAGTCGGTACCGGTGGGACGATCACCGGTGCCGGACGACGTCTGAAGGAGCTCAACGGCGAGGTTCGGGCAATCGCCGTGGAGCCGGCGGAATCGGCGGTTCTCTCCGGCGGTCGGCCGGGGCCCCATAAGATCCAGGGAATCGGCGCCGGCTTCGTCCCGGAGGTCGTGGACCGATCGGTCATCGACGAAGTCATGACCATCACCACCGAGGAGGCCATGAACACCGCACGCCGCCTCGCGAAGGAGGAGGGCATTCTGTCCGGCGTGAGTGCCGGCGCCAACGTCGCCGCGGCGCTGAAGGTCGCGGCGCGCAGGGAGTTTGCAGGTAAGAGCGTTGTCACGATCATCTGTGACACCGGAGAACGGTACCTGAGCACACCGCTATTCGAAGGAGCGAACAATGGCTGACTATCGTCTCGAGACCCAGGCGCTTCACGCCGGGCATCAACCGACCGCGGAGAACCCCTCCCGGGCCATCCCGATTCACCGGACCACCGCATACAACTTCCGCGACACGAAGCATGCGGCGGACCTCTTTGGTCTTCAGGAGCTCGGATACATATACACCCGCATCATGAACCCGACGCAGGAGGCGCTGGAAGGCCGTATTGCCGCCCTGGAGGGCGGGGCCGGCGCCCTGGCACTGGCCTCGGGTACCTCGGCGGTGTTTTACGCCATTATAAACATTGCCGTTGCCGGCGATGAGATCGTGTCCAGCAACAACCTCTACGGCGGGACCTACACCATGTTCACGAGCATTCTGCCGCAGTACGGGATCAAGGTGCGCCTGGTGGATCCGCTGGATCACGGCGCAATCGAGAACGCCGTCAATGAGAAGACCCGGGCCGTGTACATTGAGACCGTCGGGAATCCGAGTCTCTACGTGCCCGACTTCGAAGGCATTGCGGAGATTGCCCACAAGCACCACCTGCCGCTCATCGTGGATGCCACCTTTACCACGCCCTATCTGCTGCGCACCATCGAGCACGGGGCGGACATTGTGGTGAACTCCCTGACCAAGTGGATCGGCGGTCAC
>CAZZIE010000079.1:0-17936 GCA_964654185.1 uncultured Spirochaetaceae bacterium
ATCATGATGGTTTCGATGTTCGGATTGAGTCCCTTATTGATCATGGAGAGCTCGAACTCGTACTCGAAGTCGTCCAGCGCTCGAACACCCCGAATCATGAGCTTTGCGTTGGATCTCTCGGCGAACTCGACAATGAGTCGATCCCAGAGGTGCACGCGTACGTTCGGATAGTCCCGGACGAGTTCCACCATCATCTCGTATCGTTCCTCCGCCGAGAAGGTGTAGTTCTTGCTGAGGTTGACCGCAATGACGACGTCGAGCTCATCGTAGATGACCGCGCACCGCTGAATGATGTTGAGATGCCCGTTGGTCGGCGGGTCGAAGGAACCGGGGAAAAGCGCTCGAAGCATTGGCGTATCCTACCGGGAAGGGTTCCCCGGGTCAATCCGATGGGCCAGCCGGTCTCTGCCCGATCGATGCACGGGGGCCCGATCGATGCAGGGGGGGGCCGATCGATGCAGGGGGCGGCGCCATGATATACTTGTTGTGTGAAGCTGCAACGGCTGTTCATGGTCTGGACGGCGACAATGCTTATAGCGGTATGGCCGGTGTCTGCACAGGCTCCGGACAACGCGGCGGAGTCCTCTTCAGGAGAAGAGGATACGGGTGCGGTGGTTGCCGACTGGATCCGCCTCAACGAGACGCCGCAGCGACTCTCCCACCAGAATCGGACGGAGCTGACCGTTTTGTCCCGGGACATCCAGTCGACGGACCTCCGGCGGCAGCGGGACGCGATTGAACGCATTACCAGACTCTACGAATCCCGTCGTGAGATAAGTCCGGAGCTGACGGATCTTCTGGTCCTGGCGGCGGTGAGTCCTTATACGGAGGTTCGGGTATCCGCCGGCGCCTCCGCGCTGTCACCGGATGTCCGGATTGAGGCGCTGGAGCTGCTTGGGGACGTCGGTGGAACCAGAGCGCTCAATGCGATCATGCTCGTCCTCCGTCGTGAAGAGGACCCTGCAGTGGTTGAGGCCGCGCTGCAGTCGCTTGGAGGTCTTCGGCCCCAACCTACCGACGAAATCACCGCTGCACTCACCCACCTTCTGACACAGCGGCGGCTCCGTCTTGATGCCGGTGTTGCGTCAGCTGCCCTGAGGACGGTTCGCGCCCTGGGACGTCCTCCCTACGCAATCACCGACCCCGACCTCTTCCAGGCGATCCTCGGCATTGCGCAGGGGCCGTACCCTCGCTGGATCCGTGAGAATGCCTACGACCTGGTGGATGAATTGCGGAAGCCGCGGTGAAGTGTCACGTTCCGCGACGGTGGACGAGCTCTTCGGTAAGCTTGCGGGCGAGTTGCTGAATGGCGTCCTGGATGTATTTCTGGTCGTTGATCTTGGACTTGAGTTCCTGAATCTTCTCTGGATCGGTCGGTTTCGCTACTCGCACCATACGTCGCCGAAGGCTCCCTCAATGTGACGCGGGGGTTGACCGTCCGGCGGAATCAACAGGACGTCGTAGCGGACCGAGTAGTCTCGATACTCGCCACGGCCGGCAAGGAATGCCCGGCTGGTTCCCACGATTCGTTGCCGCTTCTGCCGATTGAAGGCGCGCTCGACGTCTGAGGCACGAAAGAGCCGCCAGCTTTTCACTTCGGCAAACACGATTAATCGACCGCGTACAGCTACTATATCGACCTCTCCGGCGTGCGATTTGAAGTTCTTTTCGAGGATTCGGAAACCAATCGATTCGAGGTAGTCCGCAGCGAGCGCTTCGCCGCGGCGTCCCTTCTCGAAGGTGCTCACATCGGGGCCGTCACTGCTTCTCCGGCCGGGATGTTGCGTTGTTCGGATCCACGGCTTTCGCAATGAAGACGTCCTTCGACGTGTAGAGGTCAATGACCTCACCTTCATTCGGGGGCATGTCTCGTCCGTGTTGATCAATGATGACACGGACCTTGGGCTTCAGCGGTGCGTCGGTGTTGTTTTCGATAACCCGGGCAATGCAGGAGTTGTTCAGAAGAACTACGCTTCCGATGGGATAGATCCCGAGCGTGCGAATGAACACCTTGAGGATATCCGGGTCGAATCGTCGGCCATTGTCACTGAGAAGGTTTCTCATTGCCTGATAGCCAATCATCGAACTCCTGTACGGGCGTTCCGACACCATTGCTTCAAATGAATCGACCACTGCGATGACCCGGGCGGCCAGGATGATGTTCCTGCCGGACAGTCGCTTCGGGTAGCCCTTGCCGTCGTAGCGCTCCTGGTGCTGCAGCGCCGCGAGGCCCACCTCTTCGGGGTATTTGAGCTCCCGCGTGATCACCTTGTACGAGTGTATGGGATGCGTCTGAACAAGACGATTCTCCTCCGGGGTGAGCTCACCCTTCTTGTCCATGATCTCTTTCGGCAGGCGGAGCATACCTATGTCGTGGAGGAGTGCCGACGTGGCCAGGTGAATGAGCCGATACTTGGGCATCTGCATCTGTTGTCCGACGAGCGTGCTGAGAACCGCCGTATCAATAGCGTTCTCCGCCAACTCTCCCTGGCTCTGCACGCCGTAGAGGACATACTCGATGACCTGATTCTTCACTTCGTCAAGAAGGCGAAACAGGGTATCCACGATCTTGTCGATTTCCGATGGGGCCACGGGGTCTTGATTGCGAACCCGTGAGAATACGCTCCGGACGGTATCGCACTGCTTCTCGTAGGTCTCCACGACCTTTTTCTGTTCGGGGGAAGAGAAGTTGCGGGCCAGGAAGTCCTTCCGCTCACCGCCGGCGGCGCTGGCAAGGGGTTGACCCTCCGTGCTGACTTCCTCGATACCCCACTTGGTGAGGCGCTGTATGTCCTTCTCCCGGACGGGAATCCCCTCAGGGACCAGAAGGTTGTCACCGTCAACGTAGACCGGCTTGCTGAATCGCATTCCGGGCTTCAGATCACTCACCTTGATCGACCGTGCGCTCATCTACTTTGCAACTCCACTTGGTACGCATACACCAGAAGCCGTGCCACAACGGCGTAGAGGTCTTCCGGAATGAAATCACCTACGTCCACGGCATACAGCAGGTCTGCAGTGGCGGTATCTTCAGACACCGGGATGTCGTGTTCCCGGGCGATCTCCCTGATGCGGTCGGCCAGGCGACCTTCACCCTTGGCGATCAGGAACGGTGCCGGAAGATCGGAATCGTATTTGATGGCAACTGCTCGTTCGGGCACTGCTGACTTTGTTAGACGTCCGTATCGATTCCGTACACTATAGCCGACACGTCCTCAGTTGAAAACCCGTCGAAGCTCTCCACGGACTCTCCAAATGCCAATTGCGCAACGCTGTCGTAACTCTGAATGAGGTGTGCCAGTTGCCGCGCCGCCGGGGCGTCGTCCTCATGGGAGTGCACCGTCACGGCGTATCCCCCATCCTCGCGCTGTAGCGAAAAGGAGACTCGCCGGCCCTCCAGACCGACCTCCAGCACGGCGTAGTCGAAGGAGTCACCTCGTCCCGGCCGATAGAGGCGAAGCACTGCCCGCCGTTGCTCTTCGCCCGCGCTGAAGCGAATCGGGATCGCCACCCACTGCCCCTCCGGCCCGGCCAGATGGTTGAAGACGTGCACGGGGTGGGTCCATTCCGGGGCCGCTGCGCCATCTGCCGGGCTTATCTCTTTCGCGTCGCTACCTTCCGGGCCGCCCTTTCCCGCACCGCGCACGATCCGGGCAAGTTGCCGGGCGGATTCGCCCTCGTCGTCTCCTCGGCCCTCCCCGTCCGCGGTGTGCTCCCGACCACTGCCGTCGTGACCGCCACGGTCGGCGCCGCGGTCCCCGCGGCGCCGGTCCCCTTCGTCCCGAGGGCGGCCGGGGTCGTCATTCGGTTCACCGGGGAGATCCACCGCCTCCAGCAGACCGCGGAAGGCGTCCGGGCCGGCGGGAATCAGGCCTTTCCCCGCAGTGGCAGCGACGAGGCGCGCTCCGCGCCGGTCGGTAACCCCGAGGCGCCGGGCGAGGCGGTAGAGGCGTGCAATGTGCTGCGGGTCGAGGCTGCGTTGCGCGTGGACGAGGTGGGTGATGATGCCCTGGGAGAGCGCATCATTGGGCACACCTGCAGCGGAGGTGACCCGCTCGAGGGGTGTGCCGGTGTGAGGTGAGAGAATCTGTCGGAGAATGATCTCGCCGGCCGAGCGCTCGACCCGTGCCAGAAACACCTGCCCCTGCCTGAGGGAGACGGTGACGCGAGCGTCAATCAGCCGATCACCGATGGCCAGCCGCCAGGTGTTACCGGAGATCCGGGAGACGACGCGGGCGCGCACCGTTCGGCCCGGGGAGAGCTCGTCGGTGGCGCCGGCGCGGTTCTGCAGGGCGCCGACGAGGCGCCCAATGAATCCGGAAGGCTCGAGCATGGCGAAGCCCGGCGCGCGGCCGGCCCGATGGGCCTAGCTCTTTGCGGCCTGTTTCTGCGTCGGCTTCTTGCGAACCAGCTCGGCGACCTTTGCGGCCTTTCCGACGCGGTTGCGGATGTAGTAGAGCTTTGCCCGGCGTACGCGTCCACGTCGGCTGACCTCAACCTTCTGGATGCGCGGTGAATGCAGCGGAAACACGCGCTCGACGCCGACACCGTAGGACATCTTGCGGACCGTGAAGGATCGGCGAAGGCCGCCGTTGTTCTTGGCAATGACCAGGCCCTCGAATATCTGCACGCGTTCGGTCCGACCCTCTACGATGGAAAAATAGACCTTGACCGTATCGCCAGTGTTGAAGTTCTCAACGTCCGGCTTAACTTGTTCGTTTTCAATGGCTTGAATGAGATCCATAACTCCTGCTCCTTGCGTTCCCTTTTCTATCACATATCCGGGTCGATGAGTAAGTCTTCCCGATTTCGTTTCGTCTTTTCGACGCGCCGGTTGTGGCGCCAGGCGCGTATGCGCTCGTGGTGCCCCGACATGAGCACCTCCGGCACGCGTAGTCCCCGATACACCTCCGGGCGGGTGTACTGCGGATACTCGAGGAGCCCGTCGGTGAAGCTCTCCTCGTCCAGGGACTCCCGGGAGATCACATCGTCCCGGAGGCGGAACACCGCATCAATGATCACCAGCGTCGAGAGCTCACCGGAGGAGATGACGTAATCTCCGATTGAAAGCTCATCGTCCACGTAGAGGTCGATGATGCGCTGATCCACACCCTCATAGCGCCCGCAGATGAGGACAAGCTCCTCTTCACGGGCGAGCTCCGTCGCAACATCCTGGGTGAAGCGCCGACCTGAAGGGCTGGCGTACACGGTGCGCCGCGCCGCGGCTCCCACCGAGTCGAGAGCGCGTCCCAGCGGCTCCGCGCGAAGCACCATTCCGGCGCCGCCCCCGTAGGGCGTATCGTCACAGGTGCGGTGGCGGTCCGTCGCAAAGTCGCGAATATCCACCGAAACCAGCCGGATCAGGCCGCGTTCCACCGCCTTGCCCAGAATGGAGGCACCGAAATAGTGCTCGACAATCTCGGGAAAGAGGCTCAAAACGTAGAGGGTCATTCCAGGAGCTCCCCGTAGATCACCTCAATGCGTCCCGCATCCACGTCAATGTCCCCGACGTACTCCCGATGAAGGGGCACATTGCGGATCCCCCCTCCGGCGAGCTCGACCTCCAGCATGTCCAGCGTGCCGTTGTCCCAGACACTGCGGACGGTGCCGGTTTTCCGGCCGCCGTGGAGGATGTCACACCCGACGAGCTCCTGGGCGTAGTACTCGTTTTCGCCGCGAGGAGCCGCCATGGCGCGATCTACCCACATCTCGAGGCCTCGAAGGGTGCCTGCGGCGTCCACATCGTTCACGCCGGCGAACTTCAGGAGGAGGCCGTTCGGCCGCTCCTGCACACCCTCCACCGTACCGTGGCGCTCGCCACGGTCACCGCGCAGAATTGCCGCTTCCAAGCGGTGGAAGTGCGCGGTTTCACCGGAGAAGCTGTGAACCCAGACCCAGCCTTTGAGGCCGTGCGGCTTGCCGATGCGCCCAACCGCGATCTCGGGCATCAATCCAGTATCTCGAGGACTACTCGCTTTCCGGTCTTCGTCGACGCGGCGCTGAGAATGGTGCGAAGGGCCTTCGCTATCCGTCCGTGCTTCCCGATGACCTTACCAATGTCGTCGGGCGCAACTCTGAGCTCCAGGATCGTGGACTTCTCCCCCTCGACCATGTTGACTTCTACGTTATCGGGGTCGTCCACCAGTGCTCGGGCTACGTAGTTAACCAGTTCCTTTTCCAAGAGCGCCTCCAGCCGTCAGGCTACGGCAGTTCCTACGGAACTACCCGATGCGGAAATCTTTGCGGTTGAGAAGCTTGCGGACCGTGTGAGACGGCGTCGCGCCCTTTTCGAGCCACTCCTGGACTCGCTCCTCCTTCAGTACGATCTGATTCTCGTCGGCCTCGATCGGGTGATAGAAACCCACCTCTTCGAGGGTTCGGCCGTCCCGGGCTTCCCGGGAATCCATGACTACGATCCGATAGTATGGGCGTTTTCGGGACCCAAGTCGCTTCAGTCGAATTCGTGCACTCATGTGTTCTGTCCTCCTTCGATATCTATGCACCGCCCATCTGGGACATGAGCTGTGATTGGTACTTCTTGTTCTTCGACATCTTCTTCATGGTCGTGCGCATCTTGTCGAACTTCTTCAGGAGCTTGTTCACCGCGTATACGGAGGTGCCGCTTCCCCGTGCGATGCGCTTTCGCCGAGGTGGTCCAATAATACGATGATTATGGCGCTCCGTCGGCGTCATGGAGAGAATAATCGCCTCTTCGTGCTTGATTTCCTGTTCGTCTATGTCGTCCTCGCTGATCTGGCCCTTCATGCCCGGGATCATGTCGATGATGGACTGGATTGATCCCATCTTGCGAACCCGCTGAAACTGATCGAGGTAGTCCTGGAGCGTGAAGGTGGCCGAGGCGATCTTGCGCTCGAGCTCTTCCGCTTCCTCCGCCTGGATAGTCTCCTGTGCCTTCTCCACGAGGGAGACCACATCTCCCATCCCGATAATGCGGGAGGCCATCCGCTCCGGATAGAAGGGCTCGAAGTCCTCGAGCTTTTCTCCTACACCGATGAACTTGATGGAGGTCTTGCTGACGCTCTTCAAGCTCAGTGCAGCACCGCCGCGGGTATCCGAGTCGAACTTGGTCAAAACAGCGCCGGTGAGACCGATCCGCTCCTGAAACTCCTTGGCGACGTCGACGGCGCTCTGACCGGTCATGGCGTCCGCCACCAGGAGGGACTCAACCGGATCGGCGACTTTCCGGACCCGCTCGAGCTCGGCCATGAGGTCCTCATCCACCTGGAGGCGTCCGCTCGTGTCGACGATGACCGTATTGGCGCTGTCCCGCTTTGCCTGGGCAAGGCCCTCTTTGGTCACGGAGATTGCGTCCTGGCCCTCGGTACCGGTGTAGACGGGAATCCCCGCCTGTTCACCGAGGAGGCGAAGCTGCTCGATTGCCGCGGGGCGCACCCGGTCGGCGGCAATGAGGTAGGGGGTCCTCCCCTCCTTCTTCAGGTGCACAGCGAGCTTCGCCGCGGTCGTCGTCTTACCGGAGCCCTGCAGGCCCATGAGCAGAATGACGCTCATGGTATCGGGACCCTTGAGGTCCAGATCCTGATGGGTTTCCCCGAGCAGATCCGTAAGCTTGTCGTGGACGATCTTGATGAACTGCTGCCCCGGGGAGACCGAGCGGAGCACCTGCTCCCCCGTCGCCTCCTCAATGGTGCGGTTCACGAAGCGTCGAACGACCCGGACGTTGACGTCCGCCTCGAGCAGCGCGAGCTTGATCTCCTCTACGGCGTCCTGGATGTTCTTTTCGGAGATTCGCCCTTTTCCGGCGATGCTCCTCGATATATCTGACAGCTTTCTCGATATCCGCTCGAGCATGCACTTTCCCTGGCCGGTGGCCTGTACCTGAGAGTTTTGGCGACATGTATACATACATTCGCCGGCAGTGTCAACTCGCGATCGACGCGGACGACACGGGAAGTATCGATACTACATTGACTTAGCGCACGTGCAGGAAATGGCGCCTGAGGTACTCGTAGCGCTCCCGGGCCGGCTCGTAGTAGCGACTGAGGACGTAGTTCTCCAGGAGCTCCCGATACTGTGAAATAGCCTGCTCCGGCAGCTGCTGCGCCTCCAGGGAGCGCCCGAGGAGGTAGAGCGCCTCCGCGGAGAGGGCGCTTTCCGGGGCGTAGGCGCCGCGGACTACGCGCTGCGCCGCGCGGGGGCTCCCGTCCGCCAGAAGCGCCTCCGCGAAGGTCATGGTGCTCTCCACGTCCGGGAGGTGGCCGTGTCGCTCCAGGGCGTCGTAGTGCTCCAGCGCCGCCGCGACGGCGGGTCGCAGATCGCCGGACTCGTCGGTGCGGATCTCCGCGAGACGCCGCTCGAAGAGGATGCGGTGTGCCTGGATTGCCGCGGCGCCCGTCCCGGTTGCGACTTCCTGCCAGAAGAAGTCCGATACCCGGGGCGCATCAAGGGAGTCCGCAAGGGAGGCGATCTCGTAGGCTGCCTCCGGGTCGCCGTCGTACTGCCGGAGATACTCATTGAGGGCCGCGTCGTCCCGCCCCTGTCCGGCGAGCTCCTCGGCGCGCGCGTAGTCGCCGTTACCTGCCCGGTCGGTGTAGGTCGCCGGCGGCGGTCGCCGTGCGGCGGGTCCCTGGGTTTCCGCTTCCGGCTCACCGGCCGGTGCGGTGCCGGGCGCCGGATCCGCCACGGCGGAGCGCTCCCCGTCGGAGCGGTCCTGGGCAAAGCGGTCCTCGGCCGAAAGACCCGGCGCCGAAGAGGAGCCCTCCTCGGCAACGTCCTGCGTCGGTACGTCCAGGGTGACCGCAGCCTGCATGCGCTCACCCCTGGTGAGGTCCTGCCGCTCGAAGCGCAGCTCGTGACTCCCCGGCTCGACGGGCCGGAAGGTGAAGATCGTGCTGTCGTCCCGGACGACCCGGCGTTCGTAGTCGATGGCGTCGCTGTTTCCGAGGTAGGTCCACCCGATTCCCGGAAGGGTCACCGCCGTTGCCGTGCGCAGGCCGGCGGAAACGGTCTCGGTGAGCGGCTGCGACGCGGAGGGTGCGGACTCCGTGAGCGGGTCACCGGCTTCGGGAATCTCCCAGACGGGCTCGGTCGCCGCCGGTCCCGGGAGGGGCCGGTCCAGGCCGGATGCCCGGTCGCCCTCCTGTGCACGGGCCGTCGGTTGCGTCTTCTCTTCGTCCGCGGCGCCGCCGGGCGCATGAGCGTCCGTGCCGGCCTCCTCCCCGGTGTCCGGGGCCGGCGTCTCCGCGCCGGCGCGGTCGGTGGCGGCAATCGACGGCGAGTTATCGTCGTCGGAAGGCGTCGCCGGATCGGGAGCCGACGGATCATCCGTCGGCGCGTCGGACTCCGGAGTGTCGGGTCGGGCTGCAGCCGGCGCATCCGCGCCCGGTTCCTCCGGGGTCTCCGTCTCGGGAAGGTCCGGCAGGTCCGGCACCGCCGAGGACGGTGGCGCCAGGGCGACGCGGTCGCTCCCGGGCCTGGCGGGCGCCGAAACAGCGTCCGCAACGGCGGGGTGGACCTCGGGGGATTCCGAGGCGCGCAGCCCCGGCCCGGGGCCCGACCCGGCATCTGCACGGGGGCCCGCCGCCATGTCGGCTCCTTCCGGCGCCGGTGCGGTCGGTCGCGGCAGCGGCGTGGCGGCCGTTGACATCGTCCCTTCCATGGCTTCCTCAGGCGTGGGCGGCTCCATGCGGACGAAGGCGCCCGGCTGCGGATCCGTCGTGGCCGTGGACGAGTCGGTGGTGGTGTGTGTATCCAGTGAGGCGCAGGCGCTGAAGAGTACGAGCGCGCCCGCACAGAGTGCGATGAACCGCGTCATGTGTTCCCCTCCCAGTCAAACACGGGTGACGCCAATGTCGCCGCCGAGCCACCCAGTTCCGGCGCGGCGGAGAATCCTACTCAGACACCCCCAGTATACTCCGAATCAGCGATTCGTTCATATCCTCGAGGTTTTCCTCTGCAACGGTCTGCGGATCGTACCAGTGGCGGCGGATCAGCTCCTCCGGCCAGGCCTCCCCGATCGGCACGTGGGGGCGCCAGGTCCAGTCCGTGACGGCGCGGTTTGTCGGCGGGAGCATGAGGTCCTCCACCCCCGGCATGGGACCGCGGGCCGTCCCTACCGTCCCGGTGTCGCCGGCCGGCGTCGCGGCGGGCGCCTCCTGAGGCGCCTGCGAGGTGTAGGTGAAGGGCGGCAGGGAGTCCGGCTCGCCTCCCCCGGCAGAAGCTATTATGACGATGATGACGGCAAGGATGGCGATGACAAGCGTGGCGGCGGCGACAATCAGGAGCGATCGGCGGTTGATCTCCGGGAGACTACGCACCCACCGGCTCCTCTTGCTCCAGTCTCACCGAGACGACCTTCGAGACGCCGGGCTCCTCCATGGTTACGCCCAGAAGCGTCTTTGCGCTGGCGACGGTCTTCTTGTTGTGGGTGATCAGGATGAACTGGGAGTTGCTCCCGAACTCCTGGAGCATGGATACGAATCGCCCGACGTTGCTCTCGTCCAGGGCGGCATCGATCTCGTCCAGGAGACAGAAGGGTGACGGCTTGACCATGTAGGTGGCGAAGAGGAGCGCAACCGCGGTCAGGGAGCGTTCGCCGCCGGAGAGGAGCGCAATGCTCTCGAGGCGTTTGCCCGGGGGTTGCGCCAGAATGTCTATGCCGGAGTTCAGCACGTCCTCGGGGTCGGTGAGGCGAAGCTCCGCCCGGCCGCCGCCGAAGAGGCGCCGGAACATGGTGTGGAAGTTCTTCTTCACCTTCTCGTAGGTGCGGGTGAAGAGCGCCGTAGACTCACGGTAGATCTCCTCGGTCACCTGGCGCAGGTCGTCCCGCGCCTTCTGGAGGTCGGTCATCTCCCGGGAGAGGAAGTCGTAGCGCTCCTTCACCTCGGCGAACTCCTCCGGTGCCATGAGGTTGACGCTCCCGAGGTCCTTCACCTTGCTCTGCAGCTTTGAGAGCTCCTCCCGCTGGCTCTTGATGTCCACCCGGAGCTCGTAGGTGCGATCCTCGAATTCGTCCAGACGGCGGGAGTGGCGCTCCTCGTAGTTGGCGTAGACGTTGCGGATCTCGGTGTTCCGCTCGGCGAGCTTGACGTTGAGCTGCTCCAGCTTGGTCTGGGCGGCACCGAGGGCGTCCATGCGCTCCTTCAGGCGCTTCTCGTTCCCGGCGGCGTCCTTGTTGCGCTTCTCAATGGTGGTCTCGAGCTGGGAGAGCTCCTTCTTGAGCTGCTTCTCCTGCTTCTCCAGGGAGGCATCCTCCTCCTTGAGGCTCTTGATGCGCTCCTGGGTGCCTTCTATGCGCTTCTTGGTCTCGACGATCTCGTTGAGGGCGTGCTCCCGGTCGCGCTGGCGTTCCGCCTTCCGGTCCTGGACCGCCCGGATCTCCTTCCGGGTGGCCTCGACCCGCGCCTCCAGGCTCGCCTTGCTGACCCGGAGCTCCTCCAGGCCCTTGCGGTGCTCCTCCGTGCGGCTCTGGAGGTCCCGGTTCTGCTCCTGGAGCTCGGCAATGCGCTCCTTCGCCTCTGCAATCCGCTGCCCCGCCGCATCAATGTCCGCTTCCAGCGCGCGCTTCCGCGTAATCACCCCTTCCGGGGCGACGAGCTCGTCCAGGAAGCGCGGAACCGCGGCGCGGTAGCGCGTGAAGAGCCCGGTTGATTCCGTCAGACGGCGCTGGATCTCCCGAAGAGTGCTCTCCAGGTACTCTCCGTACGCCTGGCTCTCGGCGGCCCCGGCGGTGATGCTGGACAGGCGCTTCTCGACGTACTGGGCCAGACTCTCGAGCTCGGTGCCGAGGGCGCTCTCCGCCTCCTGCCGCTCGCCGGAGGAGTAGCCGCTCTGTTTGAGCCCCTCGTCGAGCTCAATGACGATCCGGTCGGTGAGCTCGCGGACCTCTCCGCGCTTCTCTTCCTGCTCTTTCTCGGCGGCGGATATGATTCCGCGCTGCTCCTCAATGACGCCGTGGTTCGCCTTCACCCGCTCGGTGAGCTCCTGAATGCCCTGGTTGTGCTCGGTGATCCGTCGCTCCACGTCCTTCAGGTGCTCCGTGCTGGTGGCGAGGTAGCCTTCCTGCGCCTCGATCTCACTGTCCGCCGCCTGGATGCGCTCCTCCAGGCCTGCAACGCGGCTCTCATTCGCGCTGTTCTGGTCCTGGAGCTCGGTAATGCGCTCGGTGAGCATGCGCACCTGCTGCTGCCGGTTGTTGCGTTCCACCTCCAGCTCGTAGAGGCGGCGCTGGTGGGAGCGGAGCTGCGACTCCATCTCGTTGACCGTGTCGAGATGGTCGTCCAGAGAGGCGTTGATGCCGTCGATCTCCGTGCGGATGGCGTCGCGCTTCTCCGTCTGGCCGGCTATCTGCTCTTCGAGCTTGTGCTTCTCCTCCAGGTGGCCCTTGAGGCGCAGGAGGGAGAGGTTCGTCTCCACCTCGAACACGCGGTCCCGAAGCTCCCGGTACTGCTCCGCCTTGGCGGCCTGGCGCTGGAGGCTGTCGTGGTTGCGCCGGACCTCCGAAATCACCTGCTCGATCTGCTTCAGGTTCTCCTCGGTACGCTCCAGGCGCCGCTCCGCGTCCCTGCCGCGCTGCTTGTACTTGGTGATCATGGCCGCTTCTTCGAAGATGTGGCGGCGATCCTCCGGGCGCGTGGAGAGAATCTGGTCGATCTTGCCCTGCTCCATGATGGAATAGGCGGACTTGCCGATTCCGGTGTCGTAGAAGAGCTCCCTGATCTCCTTGAGCCGGACGTTCTGGTTGTTCAGGAAGTACTCACTGTCCCCGGAGCGATAGAGACGGCGCTTGACCGCCACCTCCGTGTACTCAAGCGGCAGCTGGCCGTCGGCGTTCTCCATGACCAGGGTGACCTCGGCGACGTTCACGGGCTTGCGGTCGTCGGTACCGTTGAAGATGATGTCTTCCATGCGGTCGGCCCGGAGGCTCTTGGTCGCCTGCTCGCCGAGAACCCACTTCACCGCATCTACGACGTTGCTCTTCCCGCAGCCGTTGGGCCCAAGAAGGGCGGAGATTCCCTGGGAGAATTCGATTACGCTCTTGTCGGCGAAGCTCTTGAATCCAAATAGCTCAATGCGCTTGAGAAACACGGCGACTCCCAGTTAGGCACGCTGCAGTCAGGCACGGCGGGGCGGGCAGTAAGTTGCGAGATGTTAGCAGGTTACGCAGAGCGCGGTCAAGGTGACCAGTCGGCAAGGATGGCCTCATACTTCTGGTGAACCTGGGCGACAATGGTCCGCCAGGACAGGTCGAGGCGGCGCCTCGCCTCCTCTCCGACCCGACGGATGCGGTCCATGTCCTCCGTGAGCTCGCCCAGGAGGTCGGCCATCTCCCCGGCGCTGTTGCCGGTGAAGAAGGCCTCCCGGCCGTCCTGAATGCCCTCGGTGGCGCTGGAGCCCTTCACCAGGACGCTGGGCACGCCGAAGGCCGCGGCCTCCCGCACCACCAGGCCGACCGTGTCGTACAGGGAGGGAAAGAGGAAGAGGTCCGCCAGGGCGTAGAGCCCCTTGATGCGCTCCCGGTCGACGACGACCCCCACGAAGGCGACCTTCTCCTCGAGCTCACGGCGCTGGACCTCCCGGCGGAGCTGGTCGGAGGCGTAGCCGGTTCCGACGAAGATCATGCGGAAGTCTGCGCCGCGCCGGTTCAGCTGATCGAGGGTTTCTATGATGAGATCGAGGTTCTTCTCCCAGCGGTGCTGTCCGACGAAGAGGAAGACCGGTGCCTCGTCGAAACCCTCCAGCCGGAACTTCGCAGGTACGCGGCTCTTGAAGAGCTCCCACCCCGCCGCGCGGTACTGCTCCAGCTCCTCCGGGGTCGGTGCGGACATGTCCGTGCCGCTCGGTACAATGTCGATCTCACCCTGATACCCGTAGGACCACAGCGTTTCCGCCGTCGACTTGTTCGGCGCCCACACGGCATCTGCACTCTCGAAGAAGGCGACTACCTGCTTCAGAAGCTCTTTCACGATGGTGCGCGACCGGAAGACCCGGCGAAAGTCCTCATGGTACTTGGAGTGGAAGGTGGAGATGTGGGGCACCCCGCGCTCCAGGGCGATCTTCCGCGCCATGAGCCCCGTCACGAAGGGCGCGTGGGAGTGGATCAGCTTGAAGTTGATGATGTCCAGTTGCCGCTGGAAGGTGGGGTCGAGAAAGGGCAATCCTACCCGAAAGGGCCGCATGGGCAGAAAGGGCATGGAAGCGAAGGCGTATACGGCGAAGTCGTCGTTGTACTGGTACTCCGGGATGCCCGGGGTGATTACAATGGTCGGTTCGTGGTCGTGGTTGAGCCACTTGGCGTAGTTCTCCGTGCAGATGGCAACGCCGTCCATGATGGGACGAAAGGAGTCGTTGAACTGCGCAATCACCGGTGTCCCCGGCTCGACGACGCCGCTGACCGTACCGGTGACGCCGCGTCGCTCCGCGGGACTTGTCTGCCGTTCCGGTGCCTGCGATCCCGGTGCCTGGGCGTGGCTCATGGCGCAGCCCCGCGACGGCGGGTGGTTCCGCGCGGCTTGCGCGGTGCGGACCCGGAAGGTAGAGTGAACCTGTGTTTCACTGTGGGATCGATGAGGCCGGCCGGGGCCCCCTGGCCGGACCGGTAACCGCCGCGTGCGCCGTCATTCGAGAGGATCTTCGCGTTCCCGGCCTGGGCGACTCCAAGGCGCTCAGCGTAGCGCGGCGTGAGGAGGTTGCGGGCATACTGAAACGCGAGCTCACCGCCTGGGGGCTCGGATGGGCCTGGCCGGATGAGATTGATCGGCTCAATATCCATCACGCAACGCTCCTCGCCATGCAACGCGCCTACGCCGATGCGACGGCATCGTGCCCGGAAGAAACTCTCGCATCCATTGTGGAACCGGTCCTGATCGACGGCAAGTTCATTCCGGAGTTACCCGTCGCGGCCGCCGCCGTGGTCGGCGGGGACGCCACCATTCCGGCGGTCCAGGCGGCAAGCATTCTGGCCAAGACCGCCAGGGACGCCTGGATGATCGACTACGCCGCCCGGGAACCGCAATACCTCTTCGAGAAGCACAAGGGCTACCCTACCCCGCAGCACAAGGCGCTGATCCGAACCCACGGCCCCTCCCGCATTCACCGCCACTCCTTCAAGACGTTGCTGTGAGGGGAGCGGGCGTCCGAAGCGCGGGCGTCCGTAACGGGCGCGGGCGACCGCCGTGGCGACGGGGCCGGTTGTCGCGCCGCCGAACTCACCGTTTGGACCGCACGAACTCCATGGCCTTCTCGAAGGCGGAGGCGAACTTCTCGATGTCCTCTTCGAACACAATCACCTGATGTCGCTCGAAGTCCGTTCCCTCGTGCTTCTTGCTCTCTACAATGTTGAGGAAGACGTCCCCGCGCCGATTCTCCTTCACGTTGAAGAAGTAGGTTCGCTTCTCGTTGTCTGAACTGGCGCGTGTTGAAAAGAGCTCGCCTCGTACACCCATGCTTGCCTCCCGAGTTGTCTGGTCAATGTATGAGATATCCCGCCCCGCATCAACACGCGGTTTGGGCGGTCTCGGGGGCCGTAACAGGAGGGCCGCCGGCGCTCGTGCGGCCGTGCGAGCCCGGTCCGACTTGACAGCACCGCAGCTTTGCGTGCACTGTAAGGGCGAACAACGCGACCGTCGTATAATGGCTATTACCTCAGCCTTCCAAGCTGATGATGCCGGTTCGATTCCGGTCGGTCGCTCTTATAAGGCGTTACTGCGCAATGCCTTGTAGAACCTCCCGGGTGGGAGGTTTTTTT
This sequence comes from uncultured Spirochaetaceae bacterium, assembly GCA_964654185.1. Lineage (GTDB taxonomy): Bacteria > Spirochaetota > Spirochaetia > DSM-27196 > PWMO01 > CAYFQV01. The sequence continues at coordinate 15,725 of CAZZIE010000079.1, forward strand.
GTGGGTGCAAGAACGGACGCGGCAGGCAGAACCAATCGCGGTCCGCCGGTCCCGGGATCACCTCCCGGCCGCACCCACTCCACCGGCGGCATCCGTGAAGCTCCAGGAGCCGGTCTGACTTCCTTTGAGGTAGCGGAGCGACTCTTCTCACCGCGGGATCCACGTCTCACAACGATTTCATGGAATCAAGACGCGAGTGGCCATTGGGCTGCAGGTGCCGGATCGTACGGAAGCCCCTCCCCGGTGCCGACAAGTTCCTGCAAACGCTGCGGCTACAGCTGTACTGGGAGCTCCTCGGTGAAAGGGCGGCCGAAACGCCTCACCGCGACGACCTCGGCTGGGACTACGTCTTCGGGGAGCGCTTCGCAATTGCGGCCGGGTAGGATCGAGCCGCGGAGAGGAGATCAAGCTGCAATGTCCGGAATACGAATGAGTATCAGTGCCTGTGGCGTTCGCACAAGCTCAGCGGTGCCGCCGATTTGCTCCACGAGCATCTTAACCAGCTGAAGGCCCAAACTGCGGGGTTCGTCAAGTGTCACGTCGTCGGGAACTGGATTGCCGGTGTTGGAGGCGGTCAGGATGATCGCCGAATCCTCGCTACGAGTGGCGATCCGAAAGACCTTCGGTTCGTCTGCGTTGAAACCGTACTTCGCCGCGTTCGAGGCAATCTCGTTCATCACAAGACCGAGGTTAACGGCCTCCTTTGTCGGAACTGAGATACGGGCCACGTCGTTTTGGATACGCAGCCCGGGTGTGGTCGTCAGCGACTTTTCGACGACGCGTCCCAGGTAGTCGTGGAGGTCCACGCTGTCGTATGCAGCGGATGCCTGCAAATACAGGTGAACTTCGGCTATCGAGTCGATCCGGGATGCGACTTCGGTAAGAGAAAGACGGCCTTCAGAGTCTTCTTGGCTGAGCCTGATCAGCGACGCCGCAATGGACAGACTGTTCTTGGTCCTATGGTGCACCTCTTTGAGGAGCACCTCCTTTTCCTGCAGCGCGTCGTTCAGTCGTGCCATTGCATCCTCGGTCTCCCGGAGCGCCGCCTTGTAGTCGGACCAGCGACGCCAGGCGTAAATGCCGAACGCAATGGGAAGTATGAACCCTACCGTCAGCATTTCATCGACTTCATAGGCCTCATACTGCTGGGACCAGTAGAATACCTTCTCGAAGGCCTCAACCGCCACGGCGACGACAAAGACTGCAATCGCAACGAGAGCAATGATTGCAAGCTCCAGAAGCGGCCGCCGTTTCTTCCGAGTTGTACGTTTGCTTCGACTCACGTGCGGTTTCGCCATATCGAGCAGTAGTTGGTCCAAAAACCCGGCAAGCGTCCGCCCTTGACGAGATTCCTTCAGTCGTCGGAATCCTCGTCTGGGGGCTCTCTATTCGCCGGCGCGCCGTCCGTCCACGGGTTGACGACCTGTATGCCGGTTCCCGCGAAGTCTGCCACATTGCGGGTGGCCAACGTGCATTCATGCACCCGGCACACCGCGGCGATCTGTGCATCTACCGTCGATATGGGCCGGCCGGCCTCATCTCTCTTCACAACAAGCGAGGCATACTCCACCGCCGCTGCAGCGTTGAAGACAAGGACTCTGTCCCGAAAGTCCGTTTCGAAGATGCTTCCTGCAACGGAGAGCAGCCTACGCCGCCGAACCCCCTCAGGTAAGCGACGGATGCCGTACAGAATCTCCGCAACAGTAAACGCCGTGATCGCTGTTTGACCCGGGGGAATCGAATCCACCCACGCAACAACACGGCGATCCGCTTCCCGCTTCATGAGCTCGGACAAGACGTTGGTATCCAGAACGATCATTCGAAATTCTGAGGCACGCGAGGCGCCTCGGAGCGCTCCGGGAGCTCCAGATCGATACCTCCGAGCTCTGCAAGACGCTTCCGTATTCGCGAGGCAATCCCGGCCGGGGCTCTCTCCTCGCCGCAGTCGGACAGGGCATCGCGCAGAATCGAACGCGCCTCTTCCTCCATGGAGTGATCGTGCCGGGCGGCGCGCACTCGAAGGCGCGATTTCAGGTTTTCATCAAGGTTCCGTATGGTCAGGGTAGCCATCATGCCTCCATTGCCAGCAGCGCTGTCATTGAGAGCATACGCAGAGGTGCACCTGAAGTCCAGCACTCTTTGTCCAGACCGGCCGGCCGCCTCAAATCAGCGCTTGGATCCTCGCGCGGCGGCTTCGGCCACAAGTGGCTTG
>CAZZIE010000080.1:0-17781 GCA_964654185.1 uncultured Spirochaetaceae bacterium
AGTGTCCCTATTGCTTCAACGCTTCAACCCAATCAACAATTCTGGCACCAGTTCACACCTCTCGCGTAAGGGAGGAACGCTCCGGTATACTCATCCCCCATGAGAGTGGCCGGGATCAACTACTTCTTCCTGTTCTCATCCGTCGCGATCGTCATTCCGCACCTGCAACTCTTCTTTCAGGCACAGGGCTTCTCACCGTCGCAGGTCGGTTTGCTTCTGGGAACCTTCGAGCTCGCCGGGATTGCCGGGCCGCTCTTGCTGGGTCACGCAGCCGACCGGACCGGGCGCTACCGCGCCTCCATTCTCCTCTGCGTTGCCGCCTATGCGGTAACCATTGTCGTCATGGATGCCGCTCCTCTCCTGCCGGTCGTGCTCCCCCTTGCAGGGCTCTTCGGCTTCTGTTTCAAAGCCACGGTCCCCCTGACCGACGCGCTGGCGAGCCACCTGATGGAGAATCCCCGGGAACAGTACGGACGCGTCCGGATGCTGGGGAGCGTCGGGTTCATTGCGACCTCCCTGCTCGTGCAGATTACCGGTGTCATTGACGGGAGCTCCTCCCGACAGATCCTGATTGCAGTGATCATTGTCGCCGCAGTCTACGGCGCGGTGGTTCTGACCTTTCCCCGGGCACACCGGAGTGAACAGGCTCCAGAGGGCGAGGCGGCTGTAGGAGAGGGTGGCCGCCTGGCCGGGGACTTCTGGCTCTTCATTGTTATCGTCTTCATTGGACGGATCGGGATTGCAGCGTATTACTCATTCTTCTCGATCTACCTTCAGCAGGAGGTGGGGATCTCCGTCGTGAGCGGCGTCTGGGCCCTCGGGGCCATTGCCGAAATCCCGGCAATCTACTTCTCCGGGCGTCTTGTCCGCAAGCTCGGGGTCCTGCGCATGATCACGATCGCCTTTTCCGCATTGATCCTGCGCCTGTTCCTCTTCGCCACAGCGCCTATTCCCGCCGTCGTGATTCCGTCTCAGATGCTCCATGCTCTCACGTTCGGCTTCTTCCACGGCGCCTCGATCGCCTACATCAACGCCCGTGTGGAGCGGTCGAAGCGCGGCCTGGGCATGGCGATCTACAACTCCTCCGCCCTCGGTCTCTCCATCTTCGTGGGGAGCAGCCTCGGCGGGGTGATCATCCAGGAGCTCGGCTTCACCTCACTCTTTCTGATCTACTGCGTGCCGCCTGCCGTAAGCATCGTCCTATTGGCTATCTTCAGAAGACAAATAGAAGCGCCCGCGTCGGTCGCGGGCGTCTCGTTGAGGTCCATGTTGAAGCGCCGGTAACGTGGGCGCTCCGATCGGTGTTGCGGCGTCTACTTGGAGTAGAACTCGATGATGAGCTGCTCTTCCGCGATCGTCGGGATGACGTCCCTGGTAGGCAGCGCCTGCACCGAACCGATCATCTCGTCCCGGGACATTTCCAGCCACGGCGGGACGGGGCGGCCGCTGTTGTCGGCCAGCAGTCGGCGGACCAGATCCTTGGTTGCCTTCCGCTCCTTCATGGTAATGGTGTCGCCGGCACGCACAAGTGCGGACGGAATGGACATCCGGCGGTTGTTCAGCAGGATGTGCCCGTGGGACACGAGCTGCCGCGCCTGGGATCGACTGGTCGCCATACCGAGGCGATAGACGACGTTGTCCATGCGGCGCTCCAGAAGGATGAGCATGTTGTCGCCGGTGACGCCCTTCATGTGCTTGGCCTTGTAGAAGAGGTTCCGGAACTGACGCTCCGAAAGACCATAGGCGAACTTCAGTTTCTGCTTCTCGACCAGTTGGCGGCCGTACTCAGTCTGGCGAACGCGTCCCTTCTTGGGCTCACCGGGCCCCTGAGGCTTCTTCTTGAGCAGTCGATCGTACTTCGGATTCCCGAAAATGTTCGTGCCAAGGCGGCGAACGATCTTACCCTTTGCCTTGGTTAGTCTTGCCATGTACAAAAACTCCTCGTACCTATATCAACCAATGAATGAGACGTGGCGTATTGGAATCCCTAAAGTATGGGACTTGGCCGAAAGTGTCAACCGGCACGACCGGCGGCCGCGCACGGTGCAATCAGTCCCCGCCCAGGATCTTCTTGAGCCGACCGAAAACACCGGACTTCTTCCGGGATGCCGCGTCGTCCTGAGTCTTTTCGTTGTCCCGGGCCGCCGGGCCGCCGCCCTGGGACGCGCCACCCCCGGAGCGGTTCCCGCCGCCCTGGGACGTGCCACCCCCGGAGCGGTTGCCACCGCCCTGGGACGCGCCACTCCCGGAGCGGTTGCCGCCGCCCTGGGATTGACCTTTGGGGCTGTGCTTCCCCCCGCCGCGGCCGCCGCCGCCACCTTCGGTGAACTCGAAGTCCTCTCCATACTTGCGGCGATAATACTCCAGGCGCGCTTCCGGGCTGCTTGCGCTGCTCGGCCGGGAGTCCGACTGATCATTGCCTCTGTTCCTGCCGCCGCCCGCGGATGCCTGGACCGGAGCTTCCTCGCGAGTGGCTGCGCGATCGTGCCTCTCGGCGTCGTCCCGGTGCCGGTTGCGTACGTGGTTGCCGTGGCCGCCGTCCTTGCCGGCGTTTCCGGGGTGTCGTCCCCCGTGATTGCCCCCGTGGCGGCCTCCACCGGGCTTGTTCTGCTTCTGCGATCCGGTGCCGACGCGCTCCTTCTCACTGTGGCGGGTCTTCTCCCGGGCATCACTTGCCCGGCCGCCGCCGCCGTGGCGCGACCTGGAACCACCGCGAGAGCCGGAACCGGCGGAATCCCCGGATGAGCGGCGCATGCGCCCACTTCGGCTCTCGGCGGAACCGGTATGAGCGCGGCGCAACTGCGAAAGGGAGCGTCCCCGGGATGCATCCTCGGCAAAGTCGGCATCTCCCGGGTGAACCGACGGGATCTTCATGTCGATGAACTCCTGGATCGGTTCGAGGCTGTAGACAAAGCGCTCACACGCCAGTGAAATGGCGCGGCCCTTCTTGCCCGCCCGGGCGGTACGACCGATCCGGTGCACGTAGCTCTCAGGGTCCTCGGGCAGATCGTAGTTGATCACCAGATCCAGATCGTTTACGTGAAGCCCCCGGGCGGCGACATCGGTGGCAACCAGGAGATCGGTCTTTCCCTTCTTGAGATCGTCAATGATCTTGAGGCGCTTCTTCTGAGGAAGGTCGCCGATGATGTACTGCGCCTTGTATCCGTTCTCACGCAGCCGGTATGCAAGCTCCTCGCACATGCTCTTGGTATTCGCGAAGATCAGCGACGACTCCGGCTCTTCCTCCTTGAGGAGGCCCAGCAGAAGGCTGAACTTCTCGTTCTTTGAGACGTGGAAGACCTGCTGCTCCACCTCATCGACGGTCATGCGCTCCGAGGCAACCTTGATCTCCACGGGATTGTTCATGTACTCCCAGGAGATATTGAGAACGCGGGTTCCGAGGGTCGCGCTGTAGAGCATGGTGATGCGCTCTTCCTTGGGCGGTAGCTTTCGGAAGATCCGCTTGATGTCCGGATAGAAGCCCATATCGAAGAGCCGGTCCGCCTCGTCAATCACGGCGATCTTGAATATCCCGAAGTCGAGCTTCTTCGACTGATTCAGGTCGAGGAGCCGCCCGGGAGTAGCGACGACGATGTCGACGCCGGCAGCGAGGGCCTCTTCCTGATGCTTGTAGCCGACGCCGCCGTAGATGCAGGCGATTCGCGCATCGAGATGCTTCCCGAGCATCCTGGCGTCACTCTCAATCTGCACGGCGAGCTCCCGGGTGGGGGCAACCACCAGGGCCGCGGTGTCCTTGAAGTCGGGGTCGGTCCGCTGGAGCTGATAGATGGTAATCAGGAAGGCCGCGGTCTTGCCGGTGCCCGTCTGGGACTGAACCGTGACGTCACGCTTCCCGAGGGTGTGTTCGAAGGTCTTTTCCTGTACTTCGGTACAGTGCTCAAAGCCTGCATCGTCGATACCGCGCTGCAGGTCCGAGTCGAGTGCGAGTTCTTGGAAAGTCATCGGGTAAACGTATCGATGATCGCCGGAATAGACAACCGAGCGCGTTGCCCCTCCCGCACAATCCTCACTGCGGGCGCGCGTCCGTCCGGGCGGCGTCCACGATATCCCGTGCGGCGCGCCGCGCCTCCTCGGTGGCCTGGTCAAGGGCGGCGTAGAAGCGCTCCCAGCCGCGCCGCTCGGCATCGTACTGCTCTGCAAGGGTCCTAACCGGGTCGGCGGCCTGACCGGGAAGGAGCGGCTCGAGCTTGCGCCGCGCTATGGAGAGCAGCTCGCGCGCCTCCCGCCTACCAGCGGTGGCGGCCGCATCCCGCGAATGAAGCGCGGCAAGCTTGAGCACCAGGCGGAGGAAAACCACGGTGTGGCATCGCCGGGTGATGAAGGCGCCGGTAAAGGGGTCGAGCTCCGCCTTGACGGCATCGAAGTCCCAGGGCAGGAGTTCCGCATAGCGCGAGAAGATGATCGTTCGAACGAGATCACCCACGAATCTGCCCGACGCCGCCGCGGCAATGGCCTCTCCGGCAAAGGCCTCCTTGTCGTGACGCATGATCAAGCCCGGCTCGTGGACGTATCGGAGGGTGGCGGCCGCGCCGGCTCCGTCCCCCGTCCCGCCGGCTCCGTCCCCCGTCCCGCCGGCTCCGTCCCCCGTCCCGCCGGCTCCGTCCCCGGGCGCACTGCCCCCGCGCGGGCCGGCGGCGGGGGCAAAGAGCACCGACATGATGTAGGCCTGGTCCTCGGCGCGGCCGACGAAGGTGGGCGTGAAGGGCCGGTAGCGGCGCAGGTGATCCACCAGGATCCCGTTCGTGCCGCCGGTGACGTGGTAGCGCTGCAGGCACGTTGCGGAGTCGTCGTACTGCGCCATCATCTCGGCGCGGGTGCTTACCGCCATGGGCACGGTGTTGAGAAACACCGCCGTCTCGCCGGGCGGGACCTCCTCCGGCAGCGTCACGTCCGGGGTGAAGAGTCCCCCGTCGATGTCCCGTTCGTTCACCAGCGCCCCGGCGATCAGACCCAGCTCCACCGTGCGGCCGTGAGCATCGACCCCAGTGGCTCCCCAGCGGGGGGTCATGAGGTGCTGGAAGGCGCTGCGACCGGTTTCGTCGAAGAGGCGCTCCTGCGGGAATACCTGGTCGAGGTCTATCTTGAAGGTGGCCCTGATTTTGGGATCGATGTATACGTTCCACCACGCGGCAAGGGCTTTCAGGAATGAGTAGTGGCGGCCGTACTCGCCGTCGACGCCGAAGACCCGGGCGAGATCGGCGCGGCCGGCGGTACCCGCGGCATCCCCCTGTGGGTCGAGTACTTCGGCGACCATGCGGCGGCAGTCTTCCTCCGTGAAGGCGTAGACGCTGAGGTGTTCGAATCCCCCCGCCCGGGCGATGACCGCGGAGAGGTACTCCCGGGCGGCGGCGTGAAGGCTCGTGTGGGTAACCGACACGCTCAAGGCGACGGTGACGCGCGCATCCTCCGCAACGGTGCCCAGGCGCTTCTCGTAGGCGACGGCGTCGTCCAGGTTGCACAGGCCGTAGAGGACCTCGTTGTGCTCCGGAGCCACACCCATGCGGATGGGGTGGTCGTAGTAGAAGGTCTGCGGCTCATCCAGGGCGGCGCGGACCGCCCGGGTCGCGGCGTCGGAGAGGCCCAGGCGCTCCGCCGCGGCGGCGCTCTCCGGCACGGTCAACAGGACGTTGGAGGTGAAGAGCAGCTCGGAGGCGACATCCGTGATGGGTTCCGGGTTGAGGCTTCCCAGGTCGACGCGACGCCGGCGGCGGATCTCCTCGGCGGCGCCGGCGGGATCCGCAGCCGTTGCGGCACCCTCCGGGAAGAAGACCTGCCACAAGTGGTGCCGGGTCTCGACGCTCCACCGGAAGCCCCCTGTGTGGGTCAGGAAGCGCGCGGCACGGCGGACCGCGGCGGCGAACTCAGGATCCCGCTCATCGAGCGCCGTGAGCTCTTCCCGGACAAGCGCGGCCCCCCGGAGGAGGAAGGCCGGGGCGTCGCCGGTGTCGGGGGAGGCGTCGCGGCCGGGGGCCTTGCCGTCATCGCGGGGGGAGCCGGGGTCGGGGGCGTTGCCGTCGTCGCGGGAGGCGCCGCCGGTGTCGGGGGCGTTGCCGTCATCGGCAGCGGCATGCCCGACGGCGCTTCGTGGCGGGGAGACCGGCCGGTCGGCCGGCGGATCGGCCGGCGCATCGAGCAGGTCTGCGGCGAAGGCGCGGAGTGCGTCCCCGACCTCGTCGGCCGGGAGGGCGCCGAAATCGACACCGCCGAGGGGCTCACCCTGCTCGCCGATGCCGTAGAAGATGGCGTGAAGAACGGTCTGTAGCTCTGGTGACACGGACTCTCCCTTCGTGGAGTGATTGACTACGGTCGCCACAGGCGCCCATGTTTAAGTAAACCGGCAACCCAGCCACTTACTCAAGGAGAAAACTGATGAGTCTGACCTCAACGACAGCTCTGAACAACGGCGTGAAGATGCCCTGGGTGGGTCTCGGCGTCTTTCTGGTGGAACCGGGAGACGAGTGCTCCTTCTCCGTGAAGACCGCTCTGGAACTCGGGTATCGCCACATCGATACCGCCTCATTTTACCGGAACGAAGAAAGCGTGGCCCGCGGCGTGAAGGAGAGCGGGGTTCCCCGCGAGGAGATCTTCATAACATCCAAGGTCTGGAACGACGAGCAGGGCTACGATGAGACGCTCCGCGCCTTTGACCAGAGCCTGGAGAAACTCGAGACCGACTACCTCAATCTGTTCCTGATTCACTGGCCCATAAAGGGCAAGTTCCCGGACACCTGGAAGGCCCTGGAGAAGCTCTACGCGGACGGGCGGGTCCGGGCGATCGGCGTCAGCAACTTCCTGGTGCACCATCTCGAGGAGCTTCAGAGCAATGCGAACATTCCGCCTGCCGTGAACCAGGTGGAGTTTCACCCCTTCCTGCTGCAGAAGCCGCTCCTCGACTACTGCAAGTCCCAGGAGATCCAGCTCGAAGCGTGGAGCCCGCTGACAAGAGGGAAGTATCTCGATAACGAGGTCATCACGGAGATTGCGCAGAATCACGGCAAGAGCAATGCGCAGGTTCTCATTCGCTGGGATCTCCAGCACGAGGTCGTTACCATACCGAAGTCGGTCCATCGGGAACGCATCGCGGAGAATGCCCAGGTCTTCGACTTTGAACTGTCGGATGAGGAGATGCGGAAGCTGGATGCCCTCGATACGGAGACCCGAATCGGACCACACCCCGACTCCATGAGTTAGACGCCGGCGCCGCGGCGGGCCGCGGGGTTGTCGGGGTCGTCGCGCCGGCGCCGCGAGCGTCGCTGCGGCCCCGCGCGCGAAACCGCTGTGGCGCCCGCGCGGCGGCGCTGCACCCGCGCGGCGGCGGTCCGCGCGGTGTCGGGGCCGCGATTCCGGGCGCGCCGGGCCGCCGTCAGTCGGTCTTTCCCTTCTGCTCCATTTTGGCCCAGGTGTCACGCAGGGAAACGGTGCGGTTGAAGACCGGGTGGTCGGATGTGAAATCCTCGGAATCGGGGCAGAAGTACCCGTGCCGGAGAAACTGGTAGGTTGTTCCCTGTTCCGGCTCCCGAAGCGACGGCTCGGCCTTGCAACCGGTTAGAACCTCCAGCGATGCCGGATTCAGGTAGTCCGTGAAGTGTCCATCCTTCTCCTTGGCCTCAGCCACCGGATTGGCGACGGTGTAGAGGCGGTCAAACAGGCGGACCTCGCAGTCTACCGCGTGCTCCGCACTGACCCAGTGGAGAGTGCCCTTCACCTTGCGTCCGTCCGGCGTGGTGCCGCCCGCCGACTCGGGGTCGTAGGTGCACCGCAACTCGGTGACCTCGCCGCTCTCGTTGTCCCTGATGACATCGGTACAGGTGATGTAATAGCCGTGCTTGAGGCGCACCTCCCGGCCCGGCGCGAGCCGGAAGAACTTGCGCGGTGGATCTTCCCGGAAGTCTTCGGCATCTATGTAGAGCTCCCGCGAGAAGGGCAACTTCCGGGTCCCGGCATCGGGGTCCTCCGGATTGTTGATCGCATCCACCCACTCGACCTCACCTTCCGGATAGTTTTCAATGACGACTTTGAGGGGCTTGAGTACCACCATGACACGAGGTGCGGACTTGTTGAGGTCTTCCCGCAGGTGGTGCTCGAGCAGGGCGAAGTCGATCACGGAAATGCTCTTGGACACACCGACGTGTTTGCAGAAGTTGCGAATGGCGGCAGGGGTGTAGCCCCGACGACGCATGCCGGTAATCGTGGGCATGCGCGGATCGTTCCAGCCGGACACGTGGCCGTCCGCAACGAGCTGGCGGAGGCGTCGCTTGCTGAGCACGGTGTAGCTCAGGTTCAGGGGGGCAAACTCGATCTGCTGGGGACGATCCTCCCCGGCGCCCAGCGTTTCGAGGAACCAGTCGTAGAGGGGACGGTGATTCTCGAACTCGAGGGTGCAGATCGAGTGGGTAATGCCCTCTATCCAGTCGGACTGCCCGTGCGCCCAGTCATAGGTGGGATAGATGCACCAGGTGTCCCCGGTTCGCGGATGGTGCGCCCGGCGAATCCGGTACATGATCGGATCGCGGAGGTTGAGATTCGCCGCGGCCATATCAATCCTGGCGCGCAACACGTGAGACCCGTCGGGGTACTCGCCGTTGCGCATTCCTTCGAACAGCTGCAGGTTCTCCTCAACCGAGCGATTGCGGTACGGACTCTCCGTGCCGACCTCGGTGGGGGCGCCTCGCTGCTCACTCACCTCTTCGGCGGACTGGCTGTCGACATACGCCTTGCCCTTCTTGATAAGGTCGACGGCGAACTCGTAGAGCTTCTCGAAGTAGTCCGAGGCGAAGAAGAGGCGGTCTTCCCAGTCGTACCCGAGCCACCGGATGTCGTTCTGGATCGACTCGACGAACTCGAGTTCCTCCCGCTCCGGGTTGGTGTCGTCGAAGCGAAGATTGTAGAGCCCCTGAAACTCCTCGGCGATGGTGAAGTTGAGCACTATGGACTTCGCGTGTCCAATGTGTATATATCCGTTGGGCTCTGGGGGAAATCGCGTATGAATTCGTTGCCGATAGCGACCATTTCGGATATCATCATTAATACGTGATCTAATAAAGTCCGATCCGCTCGATAGGCTCTGATCATCGTTGCGTTCTATCGAGGGGCTAACATCCGAGTTGTTCTGCGTCATTGAGAAGCTCCAACCTGTCAGGTGATCGAGTTCGTTATCGGGTCACAGCACGTGTAACGACTGGCAGTATGGTGCAATAGCTATACGTATTGGCCACCGCTGTCAATCCCTGCGGCTTTACAGGAGCGCTGTGGTGAGCCAGAATACACATAAGGATATGGGCGATTTTTCGCACATGAGTCGCTGGCAATGGAGGTGAAGGCGTTGAAACCCGATGAGAAGAAGGTCATGTCGGCGAAGACGCCGGAAGACTACGTCGACCGGATGATCGGTGTCGACCTTACCCAGGGCGAAAAGCAGCGACTCTCGCGCATGTGGCAGAAGAAGACCGGCTACACCGCTGCCGACATCGCTCACGCGCGAAACCGGCACCCGTACTGGCGCAAACGGAAGGCCGAAGGCAATCTCGAACGGACCAAGCGGCGCCTGAAGTTCTATAACGTTGATCGACCGTACCACCCGTTCTCCCTTGCAGACGACGATCTTCTGACAACGTTCCTGTCAATGAACAAGCGCGACAGGGATGGGCGGTACAAGAACAAGGACTATGAGATTGCCCGGAGCTTGAACATCAAGCTGACCTCGGTGCAGTGCCTGCGGCGAAAGTACAACCTGATCACCCGGATCGTCGCCGTGAAGGATATCAAGCCGACTTCTGCGAACTACCGCCGGTACATGCGATTCGGCGAGAAGAGACTCCGCGACATGGCGCGAGAGCTCACGAACGGTGCACCTGTAGCGAACGCCTCTTAGTCACACCCTGCGAGAGGACGTTCGGGCCCGGGCGTTGAACGACGCGCGCAGGCATGTTATACCAGCAGACAAAGCGACACATCAGGAGGAACGCATGAAAGGCGCACGAGCACTAGGTGCCGTATTGGTCGCGATCGCCGTGGTCATTGCCATGGGCGGTTGTGCCACCACACAACAGGCCGATCCCCTTCCCGTCGACGACGTCGAGCCCGCTGAGCTGACCGTCGTGGGAGAGATCGGAAGAAGCATCGAGATTCCCGGGGTACCGGCAGTGGTATCCTACTTCTCCGAAGGCGATGTCGAGGTTCCCCTCGTAACCACCGAGGTACGCAAGCGAGGTTCCGAGGTCCAGCTACCCGTGAAGGTCGTGCCGTACGACGGTTCGCCTCTCGAAGATACTGATCCGTCCGTCCAGGCCGCCGTCGCCGACGGGCTTATGGCCCTTGGTGCGGTCAGCGAAGAGAACGCCGAAGACGTTGCCGGGACGGTCATGGGATTCGTCCGAACCTTCGTTATCGGCCGGTCCGCAGACTACTTCCTCGTGGAGATGCCCACGGAGGAGTAACTCCCGTTCCTACCGGAACGATCGTGCAAGTTGCGGGGTGTCCGACGATATCGGACGCCCCCTCGGCACGACCGCTCGCCACGCCCGTCCCCGACCGACAACTCACGCCGCTGTTGCCTTCAACAGACGAGCGAGCTCCGGCAGCGCCTCCTCCAGAGCGGCATCGATCTTGATGTCCGCCACCGGGTCGCCACGGGTTGTACCCCGATTCACGATCGCAACAGGCTTGCCGTCTTTGGCGGCACGGTCCACGAACCGATAGCCCGAGTACACCGTCAACGACGACCCGACTACCAGGATCATCTCCGCATCACTTACCCACTCCCACGCCGTAGCCACGCGATCCTTCGGGACGCTCTCCCCGAAGAAGACGACGTTCGGCTTCAGTACGCCGCCGCAGCTGCGACAGGTTGGCACCACAAAGCTCTCGGTAACCTCACGCGGCAATTCGGCGTCCCCGTCGGGAGCAATCTCCGCAGAGAGCGTCTCCCATTGGGGATTCAGCTGCAGTATGCGCTCCTGGAAGTCACTGCGTGAGTCCGGAACCCCGCAATCCAGACACATGACTTCGGCGAGCGTCCCGTGCAGCTCCAGCACCCGCTTCGAGCCTGCGCGCTGATGCAGGCCGTCGACGTTCTGCGTGATCACACAGTCGACGTGACCTTCTGCCTGCAGCGTGGCGATCGCCCCATGAGCTTCGTTGGGAGTTCGGGCATTGATCCAGGGCCAGCCCACGGCGCTCCGCGCCCAGTAGCGCGTCCGCGCCTCCACCTGATCCCGGAACTCCCGGTACTGAATGGGTCGCCGCGGTCGCCGGGCGCTGCTGGGACCTCGGTAGTCCGGAATGCCGGAGCCGGTACTGATACCGGCGCCGCTCAGAACGACCGTCCGGTATTCGCGTAACAGCTCGGCAAGCCTCTCGAGCTGGTGATGGTGTTCCGTGTTCACAACGGATAGAAGAGTAGGTAGGCCCGGCGGGCATCGTCAACTTGTAAGAACTGGTGCGAGGATTGTTGATCTTCCGCCGCCGGTGGTTCCCGGCGCAACGGAGCACTTGACACACCTTTGTTTCTCAAGTATACACTGTTTACTAAACACCCATCAATGATCAGAACAAGGTCGGGAGTGCACGGAGCATGGGAGTCAAGGAACGACGAGACAGAGAGAAAGAGGAGCTCAGGCAGAAGATCCTGGATGCCGCCGTTGAGTTGATTGCCCGGGACGGTCATGAAGCGCTGACCATCCGGAAGCTCGCAAGCCGGATCGAGTATTCGCCTCGAACGATCTACCTCTACTTCGCCGATAAGGAGACGCTCCTGGAGGACGTGGTCGAGGAGGGCTTCCGACGCACCCTGGCGATTCGGTCGGAACGGGCCCGTTCCTACGCCCCCAGCGCCCGCGATCCCCGCCCAGACGGAGCGCACGCCGACGAGGCGCGAAACGACGAGGCGCGAAACCAGGAGGCGCGAAACCAGGAGGCGCGTGCCGACCGGGCCGGTTCTCAGGAAGGCGCCCCGGCGCCCGGTACGCCCGAAGAGATCGTAGCAGCCCGGATCCGCGCACACGTTGCGGCGGCGTTCAGTCAGCCGAATGTCTATCGTGCGGTCATCTCGGTGATCTTCGCCCGGGACTACGCCCCGGGGGAGGCGCAGCGGGCGGTGGTCGCCCAGACACGCAGAGAAATCGCCGCGCTGGTCGGGGAGACCGATCCGGAGGCGCCGCGCCTCGATCTGCCGACCATGACGCTGTTCGCGTCGGTACGGGCCTTCACCCTCTCGCTGCTCAACCGGGACGACACGGGGGATGTGAAGACGCGCGAGGAGATGGTGTCGCGCTTCATCAGGTTCCTCGTTGCCGGGCTCAAGGCGGCATAGCACGGAGCGGGGCCGGCGGGGAAGAGCGGCCCGCGGAGAGCGCGCCGTGATCCGCCCCGCACCGGCCACTCAGAAAAAGAACTACAGGAGTAGGACGATGCAAACGGATACCTCAAATCACCACCTTCACCGCAGGAAGCGGGGCGCCCTCCGCCGCGGCATGCAGGGGCACGCGCTTCTCCTGCTGCTCGGGGCGGCCATCCTGCTCGGCGGCTGCGCCGCCATGGACCAACTCGAAGCGGCACGAGACCTCGAGATAACGACCCCCGCGGATCTCACGAGTATTGCCGACGGAAGCTATCCCGGAGAGTACGACGCCGGCCTGGTCGTCGTGGAGCTCACCGTGGCTGTCGCGGACGGGCGCATGACTGCGATCGATCTGGCGCGCCACGACAACGGGAAGGGTGAGCCCGCTGAAGCGATCATCGACACGGTCTTGCGTGAACAGAGCCTGGATGTCGACTGCGTGACCGGCGCCACCGTCAGCAGCAAGGTCATCCTGAAGTCCATCGAGGACGCCCTAGCGGAGGCGCCGCGCGGATAGCCGGGCGCCAGGGTGTCGAGCGGCTTCTCCCAGTGACACCGGCGCCGGAATGACAACGCGAGTGCGCCCTTGCGTAAGGCACCGGTTGCGCGTAGGCTTCGCCAAAATGAGAGGTATATCGAGACTCGCTCGCTTTGGCCGGCGTGAGCGCGCCGGGGCATCCGCCGAAACGGAGCTCCCCCCGCAGCAAGATCGGGATGAGCGATGCGTGCGAATTCTCTCCCTCGACGGCGGGGGTGTCCGCGGACTCATCTCCGCGGGGATGCTCGTCGCCCTGGAGCGGGAGATCCGCGAGCGAAGCGCCCTGTCCAAGGTGGGGGACGCCTTCGACCTGGTAGTCGGCACCTCCATCGGCGGGATCCTGGCTCTCGGGTTGGCGAGTCCCGCCGTCGGCTACGCCGATGGAACCGCCCGGCCCGCCGCGGCGCGGCACATTCGTCGGATGCTTCTTGACTACTTGCCCCGGGTCTTCGGCACTCGCCGCGACCGGGTGCTCAGTACGCTCGGACACGCCATTGCGACGAAGTATGCAAACGGAACGCGATATCGACTGCTCCACGAGCTCTTCCAGTCGCTGCACATGCGCGACGCGGTCCTGCCGTGCGCGGTGACCGCCTATGATACCCAGCGCCGGGAGCCGCTGTTGCTGCGGTCCTACGGGGTTGCGCCTCTGCAGCGCGCACCAACCGAGCCGGTCGTACCTGAGGACTTCTACATGGCGGATGCCGCCTTCGCAACCAGCGCGGCACCAACCTACTTCCCGCCGGCGCTGATTCACTCACTCCCCGACGAAGAGCGGGGCGCCGAGGCGCGGGAGTTCTCTCTGGTGGACGGAGGGCTCTTTGCCAATAACCCGGCGATCGTCGCCTACACCGAGGCCAAGAAGGTCTTCCCCTGGGCGGCGCGCTTCATCATCGCAAGCCTGGGCACCGGCATCACCGACACGCCCTACGAGCACGATGAGATCCGCCGCTGGGGCTTCGTGGACTGGGTGGCCCCGCACCACAACGTGCCGCTTCTCTCCATGATGATGGACGGCCAGAGCGACTCCGCCATTGAGATGCTCGTGAACCTTGACCGAGTGGAGCTTTACCGCTTCGACACGGATATCGAGCGAGCGCATACGCGAATGGACGACGCCACGCCGCAGAATCTGGAGTACCTCGCCGGTCTGGGCAACGATCTCGCGGAACGAGAAGCTGAGAAGCTCGGAACCCTTGCGGCGGCGCTCCTCAAGGTCTAGGCACCTGTCGGCGCTCGACGGACCGCACCGCCGCCGGCTCCGGCCCCACCGGCTCCAGCGTTACAGGCTCCAGCGTTACAGGCTCCGGCCCCACAGGCTCCAGCACTACAGACTCCAGGAGTAGCCTACCTCCACGACGACGCCCTGCCCCTCAAAGAGCACCATGGGAACGACCGACAGGTACAACCTGCGAATCAGGAGCCCCGGAGCGATACCCGGATTGATCTGCTCATCGGTGATCACGGCGCCGGCGAGCAGATGAAAGGCCAGCCCGCGGTGGAGCTGTCCGAGGGTGAGGCTTCCGAAGGCGAGTCCATCCGTCCAGGTGGTATTGTCCCATTCCCGGGAGGTTACGTTTATGCCGCCGGCTACACCGAGGGCGAGCCACGACGTCACGTCGCGGCTGAGACCGGCGAGGACATTCCATGATGGAGTGTCCGTGCCAAGAGTACCGCCCCCGAGCAGGGTGAAGGACCATCCCGGCTCGAACCGATCGCCCAGAAAAAACTCGCTTCCACCGACCGCGTCTCCGGAGGCCGCGGCCGCCCCGGAACTCCGGGCCGACGCAGCACCCCGGCCTGCCCCGGCGCCACGGCCCGTATCAGCTGTTTGTCCGGTGGCTTCCCGTGCCGCGGCGAGCTGCCGCTCCGCCGGGTGAACGCCGGTGTGCTCGCTGATGTTGACCATGACGTCGTGGGTTCCGCCGTTCTGGCTCCAGTCCGGTCGATAGACGTGCATGTTCACCCGCGGCGTTTCCTTGTCGATCAGACTGATGGGTATCCGCGCCTCGATGACTCTGCCCAGAGCGATAGACGCGCCGGAGAGCTCGTTCCACGGCCCGTGATCCCAGTAGCTCTTTGCGAAGTACTCGCGAACGCGTCCATCCTCAGGCTCAATACCCACGACCGTGGAGCCGATGTTACGACCGCTCCGGTCCTGAATGTCCATGACCTGGAACTGATACCCGAGATTCCTCGGCAGCGCGCCCGTCGGTCGCGCCACGAGGTAGAGGTAATCGTCGTCCCGGGCGGCGGCGAGCCCCTCCATCTTGACCGGGGGTCGACCCCAGTGTGAACCGGTCCCGGGGATGGACGGGAAGAAGGCCCAGTCGTCGTCGCTGCCGTCTACGCGAATGCTCCCGGAGGCAACGTAAGGAGTGTACGAGGACATCCAGGCGTCACCATCCAGGTAGTCGCTCATCCGCCCGACGTATGCGCCGGCCGGGGCAGGCAGAGGATCTTGATCCGGGTACGGGCGCATCCCGGCGAGGAACACTCCGGTTTCCTCCGCAGCATCCACCCGTCCCGCCAGGTCTTGGAGCTCCAGCTGCAAATCGCGCAGAAGCTCCTCCCGGAGGTCGGACTCCGGCAGCGACTCGGCGATCCTGATGGCGTCCTCAATGCGCGAAACCGTCCGGGAGGCGAGCCCGCGGTGGTATCGCTCCCAGGCAACCTCCCGGTACTCGGCGATACGTGCTCCCTCGTCCTCGGTGATTGCAGGGATCTCGAACCCGACGGAGAGGCGCTCGCCCTCTCCGATCGAGATGCGCCGCTCCAGCAGGGTCAAGGTCTCTCGCTGCCGCTCCATCTGAACACGGAGGGCGTAACGACCTGTCAGCAACCGCTCCACGGTCCGGACGTTCGTACCGATCTCCTGATTGTTGATGAACACGGTGTAGTCACCGCGGGCACCCTCCGGCGCGAGGCGCAGACTGCCGAACGCCAGGGGGACTTCCTGAAAGGCTTCCATGAAGGCCAGAGCGATGTCGTCGGCCATATCGAAAACCTGGAAGACGCTCGTCGTCGCCTCGCGCTGCCGGATGGCCACAACGTCGTCGAAGTAGTCGTATGCGTTCAACGCAACCGACATCTCGCCGCCGTCGCCCCGGCGCGCCTCGCCGTAGATCACGATCTCCACGCCGTACGCCCGGGCGACTCGCCGGAGCGCCTCAGGACGGCCCTCCCCGGCGGCCAGCAGATCCGCCGCGTTGACGGCATCCTCGGCACGTTCCTTGTTCCCGTCGGCCGTGTCGCCGGCCGGCGCGGTGTCGTCCGCCAGCGCGGTGTCGTCCTCCCCGTCGGGGGAAGCCGTTTCGTCGTCGGCCGTGTCGGTGTCGGCCGGCGCGGTGTCGGCCGGTGCGGTGTCGCCGCCGTCGGCGAGGGTTTCCGCGCGGGTCACGGTGTAGCCGGGGAGCAGCCGGAAGGCGAGGGAGATGGTCTCCTCCACGGTTTCGGCAACCGCGGCGAGACGCGCCTCATTCTCGGCGACGCGCATGGGCATTATGAGGATGTCCAGCTGCGCTCCCCTCTCGCCCTGCGCAGCCTCCCCGCCCCGGGCATTCTCCGATTGCGCTCCCTCCGAGCTCTGTGCAGACAGGGGGGTCACCGCCAGGCACAGAAGGAGTGCCGGTATCAGAACCCGAACGCCAGAGCGGGACAGCTCAGTGCCGACTCGGCGGACGGATTGACGGAGTCGACTAGCCGCGTTCGAGGATCTCATCCCGAACCTCCTCAATGAGTGCCGTCGGCATGGACTCCGGCCCTTCGCCGTGTGCGCCGGGATAGAGGAACGAGAGATAGAGCGGCCGTTCGCCTTCGGTCAGGGGAAGAACGCACACGGCGGTACTCTCGTTCATGCGCGTCCAGCGACCCCCCGCCTGAAGGTCGACGGCCCTCGTTCCGCGGTCGCCCCAGAAGAAGCTAGTGGGCACGCTCGTGTGCACCCCGCAGCGCACCACCCCTCCAAGGGCATTGAGATTGAAGTACACCGCGCCGTCGTGCTCGCCGATCCAGTCGTGAGCGTGCTCGGTGAAGCGAACGACGGGGACGTCGGGAAAGCGGCGCACCAATGCGCCGGCCTCTTCCGCTTCGACCGACCGGAGAAGCCCCTGGAAGACGAGCCATGGGTCGCGGTAGCGACTGGTTTCGACTGCAGCGGTGAGGACGAAGTGTTCCGCTCCGAGTCGCAACGCCGCGGAAAAGAGCTCCCACCCCGAGACGAGCTGCGCTCCGACCACGGGGATGCGCTGGTCTCCCGAGAGGTAGTGAAAC
The DNA here is from genome assembly GCA_964654185.1 of uncultured Spirochaetaceae bacterium. GTDB lineage: Bacteria > Spirochaetota > Spirochaetia > DSM-27196 > PWMO01 > CAYFQV01. Next base: position 17,169 of record CAZZIE010000080.1, read on the forward strand.
GCGACCGTCCGGTCGGCCGGAGCCAGGACGTTCGACTCGACGTGGCTCAGGAAGTGCTCAGGGTCCTCGATCGGCCGTCTGAGTCGCTCCACCGATCCGTAGGCGGAACCGCTGCGGTCTTCGAAGCGGAACAGCGTGTCCAGGGAGTCCGATCCGCTCCGGCGAGCGAATGACCAGCCGTCGGGTACCGCAACGCCGACGCCCCGGTACGCAAAGTAGTTCCGGTATGTCGGGACTCCGGTGGAGGGCTCGATCTCCTGAACAGAGGCGCACGAAACGAGAGATGCCAGAGCGAGTACGCCAAGAACGGCAGCGCTGAGGCATCGTCCCGGATTCTTCATTGTCACGCCTCTCACCGGCCAAGCCCCTCCCGGTGCAGTGCCACGATCCGTCCGGCCGTCGTGGCAACAAATATCTGATTGTCGCGATACACCGGCCGCGCCCGCGCGACCTCGGGCAGATCATACCTGGCCAACTCGGCGCCGGTGCGGGCATTCAGAATGCGCAACGCGCCGTCGGTGGTGGGATACGCGATCTCGCCGTTTCCGGCGACTGCCGGTCCCGCGGCGTCACCCTGTGGAGCGAAGAGCTCGCTCCCGTCGTGACCGAGGGC
>CAZZIE010000081.1:0-17502 GCA_964654185.1 uncultured Spirochaetaceae bacterium
GCCGTCGGAAATCAACACAATTGCGCGGTTCCGTCCGCTTCCATCAGGGAAGGACTCGAGAGCCTGACGAAGCCCGGCCTCCACATCGGTCCCGCCGGCGGAGGTAAGCGCCGTTCCGAGACTGCGGATGAAGGATTCGATCGCGGTGCGATCCTCCGTCATCGGCACCAGGGTGAAGGCCTTACCCTTGAAGACAACCACGGCGAAGCGGGTATCCGGGAGGTCCTGCACCATGCTGCGAAGCAGCTCCTTGGAGCGCTCCATCCGAGACGGCCGCACATCCGCAGCAAGCATGCTCCGGGAGACATCCACCGCGACGACCACGTCCAGCCCGCGGCGATCTTCTTCAATGGAGCGCTGCCCCCAGGTAACGCCCGCCGATGCGACCACGGCGAAAACAACGAAGAGGACCAGAAAGAGCGAGGAGAAGAACCACTTCACCAACAGCACGTTGTGGACGTCCCGCCGACGGGGACCGTAGATCCGCCGAAGATCCCGCTCGGCAAGCCGATATTCCCGGAGCTGGGTGTAGATCAGCGGCACCAGGGCAACCAGGATGATGAGCGCTTCGGGATGCTGGATCATCACAGCACCTCCCGGAGCAGCCATTTGCGAATCAAGATGTCCAGCCCGATCAACGCCAGGCCGAAGAAGATGACCGGCCGATGATGCGGAGTTGTCCTCACATCGATCCTGACCCGCTTCTCCACCGTTTCAATCGAGTCGATCGCCTCGAATACGCTGGCCAGAGTGCCGCTCGTACCGGCGTAGAAGTAGGCGCCCCCGGAGATCTCGGCTATCTGTCGGAGCAACTCCTCGTCGAATCCACCGCGGAACGTGCCACGAAAGGTCTGTCCGGTGTTGGGATCGGTGAACTCCAGACGCGTCTCCTCAGTGTTACCGATCCCGATTGCGTAGATCCGGATGCCCAGCTGCTGGGCGACCGTTGCCGCAGTCTCCGGGAAGATCTCGCCGGCATTGTTCTCTCCGTCGGTAAGAAGGATCACGACCTTCTCCGACGCCGAACTGGAGGAGAGATGCAGGCTCGCCAGAGCCACCCCCATGCCGATGGCCGTCCCGTCTCCGAGTGACATGATCTGCAAGCCATCCAGGGCGCGGTGGACTTCTTCGTAGTAGGTAGTCGGCGGTACGCGCAGCGCCGCCTCACGACCGAAGCTGACAAGCCCCACCGGGTCGTTTTCCCGGCGCTCAATGAAGCGGCGGATGACCTCCCGGGCCGTCTCGAAGCGATTCTCCGGCGCAAAGTCCCGGGCCGCCATGCTCGGCGACTCGTCGAGGACGATCATGATGTCCACTCCCCGGGTCAGGAATACTCGCTGCCGCTCCACGGTGGCGGGACGTGCAGACGCAACGATCAGCGCGGAGACCCCTACCCAGAACGAGAGAATCCCGATCCCGCGAAGGAGCCGCACCCCCCGGAAGCGCGGGGTGAAGCCCGAGCCGCCCCAGACGTGGAAGGGAAAGACGACGTTGCCGCCCCGCTTCCGCCAGAAGTGCCGAAAGAAAACGCCGATCGGCACCAGCACGAGGAGCGCAAGAAAGAGGGGCTCACGAAACACCCACATGCTCCCCCCTGCTCCTCTGTCCGTGCTCCACCTTCTCGATCACCCGCTGCACCACCTCTATGTGCTGCCGGCGCTTCTTGACCGTCGATCGGCCCCGGGCGAACTTCACCAGGTCGCCATGCTTGAACAGGTCGATGAGGACATCCCTGTCCTCACGCTCTTCAATGATCCGATCCAGAAAGCCCCGGAGCTCAGCGGTGGTCGCGGACATACAGTCGACACTGAGCTTCTGCGAGAGATAGCGGCGCAGGTCCTCCTGGAGGGTTATGTAGAAATCGCGCCCCTTCATGGAATCGATCTCGGTGATCAGCTGCCGCAGGGACTTGCGAAGCCGTCGCGAAGGCTGATTCGCCCGGTACCGCTCCACGAGGCGCCGGATCCGGGACCGGCCGAATCGCACGAAGAGAAGCCACAGCAGCGGTACCAGGACCAGCGCGGTGAGAGTGCCGGCGATCAGCAGATTTGTCGAGGGAAGGACAGCCTGGTCCCGCAGGGGCGAGAGCTCGGCGCCGTCATCGAGGATGGTCTCAACGTAGATGTCGAAGCCCTGGATCGTGATGTCCCCGATAGGTATCGGCGGTAATGCAAGGGTGCCCTGACGGAAGGCGGTGAAGTCGACGCGCACCTCCGCATCCTGTCCGTCCTGCGCTGCGCTGATCGAGTGGATCCGACCCCAGGGTACGCTCGGCACGGGAACCGTCGTCGGGAGGGAGATCCCCGGATCGAGGCGCAGGCGGAGGCGCAGCTCCACCAGGTCTCCCACGTAGAAGACCTGGGGCAGAAAGATGGCGTTCCGAATTGTGTAGGAGTCCTGGGCGCGCGCGGCCGGCGCCGCCGCAAACGCGAGGATGAGACAGAGGAGGGTGCCGACAAGTCGGCGATGGAACCGGCCGGTCATGCGCGTCGCCTCTGAAAGAAGTGCAGGAGCGTTGCCGCGGGGTCCTCGTCGGTACCGACCTCGAGGGTGGATACGCCGCGACGGCGGCACTCTCGGCGCCACTGCCGACGCTGTTCCGCCCAGTAGTCGTGGTACTGCTTTCGGAAGCGCCGCGAGTGTCCCGGCGCCAGAATCGTCCGCCCGGTTTCCGGATCCTCCAGACGGAAGAGCCCGGTCTCCGGAAAGAGCTCATCCACCGGATCGACAATGCGAACGGCGATCACATCGTGACGGCGGGACAGAAGGGAGAGATCCTTGAAGTACCCGGTCGTCTTGAAGTCGGAGAGAATGACGCAGATCCCGCGGCGCTTCAGCGCCTCCCCGGCGGTGCGAAGCGCCAGGGCCAGGTCCGACCCGCGCCCCGTCGGCTCGAAGCGAACCATGTCCTGGATGAGCCGAAGCGCGTGCTTTCGCCCCTTTACCGGAGAAACCCAGTGCTCAATGCTGTCGCTGTAGAAGACCGCACCGATCTTGTCGTTGTTCTGCGCCGCTGCGAGAGACAGCAGTGCGAAGAGCAGACGCTGAACACCCCGGCGCGTCTCCTCGGCGGTACCGCCGGTCATGGACGCGGACATATCCGCCAGCAGAAAGAGCGTGAGCTCGCGTTCCTCCCGAAACATCTTCGTGAAGGGAGTGCCCATTCGGGAGCTGACGTTCCAGTCGATGAGCCGGGCATCATCTCCCTCGACGTACTCCCGGACCTCGTCGAACTCAATCCCCTGCCCCTTGAAGACGGAGCGGTAGTTCCCCGCCAGGAGGCTCTCCACGAGCTTGTTCGAGATGAGCTGGAGTCTGCGTGCGCTCTGGTAGACGCGGTTCTGGTCCATGTCGGCTCTAGGGAACCGGGACCGCCGACAGGAGGAATCCCACCACATCGTCGGCGGTGAGCTCGTCGGATTCAGCCTCGTATGAGAGTATTATGCGATGCCGAAGCACCATCGGTGCGATGGCCTTTACATCCTCCGGGACGACGTAGTGTCGTCCCTCGATGAGGGCCTTCACCTTTGCACAGCGATAGAGGTAGATCGTCGCCCGGGGGGACGCCCCGAACTCAATGTATCGTGAGTAGGCGTGGACGTTGCGGTTGCGTTCCCGTGACGCCCCCACCAGCGAAACGATGTACTCCTCGATCCGCTCGTCCACGACGACCCGCGCCGCGGTTTCACGGAGTTGGCGAACGTGCGGACGGAAGAGAACCGGAGTCAACGGAATGTCCTGGGGGACACCGATCCTTCGCAGGATCGCGAGCTCCTCCTCCTGACTGGGGTACTCGACGTGGAGCTTCATCAGAAAGCGGTCCAGCTGGGCCTCCGGGAGAGGATAGGTGCCCTCATGCTCAATCGGATTCTGCGTAGCCAACACGAAGAAGGGTTCCGCCAGGGGATAGGTTGAATCACCAATGGTCACCTGCCGCTCCTCCATTGCCTCGAGGAGGGCGCTCTGTACCTTCGCCGGCGCTCGGTTGATCTCATCAGCAAGAACGATATTGGAGAAGACGGGACCCTTTCGGGGAACGAACTCTCCGGTCTGCTGCCGGAAGATCATGGTTCCGACCAGGTCCGCCGGGAGAAGATCCGGGGTGAACTGAATGCGCTTGAAGCTCGCATCGATCACCGACGAGACCGCCTTGATCGCCAGGGTCTTTGCGAGACCGGGCACCCCTTCCAGGAGGACGTGCCCTCCGGCGAGGATGCCGGTGAGGAGACCTTCGACCATCCGTTCCTGACCGACGACGTGCTTTGATATCTCTTTGCGCACCCGTGTGACCATCTGGGATGCGCGCTTGACTTCGAGCTCGAAATCCTGGTGTTCTGCCTGGCTCATGTGCGGTAGTCTGCGTTCTTTCGTATGTAATCGTGGGTCAGATCAGTTCCCAGCACCGTAGCCTCCTCGCTGCCGCCGCGCAGGTCCACGGCAATCTCGACGACACGCTCGTGCTGCGGAAACCCCTCCGCCCCGGAATCCATTGCGGTATTCGCGAGATACTCGCATAATCTCGTTTCTTTGTCACGGTCGAGATGAAAGACGCCGTCCTGGAAGATCGTCTCCACTCCCAGGCTCACAGAGACGCGATCCGTTTCGAGGCTGATGCCGGCATTCCCCGCCGCGTCCCCGAGCGCCGCGATGATCCGCCCGACGTTGGGATCGTTGCCATACACGGCGGTCTTCACGAGGGGTGAGTTGCATACAGCCTTTCCGAGAAGCACCGCATGGTCGCGCCGGGATGCTCCGTGGACGCGCACCTGGAGCACGTGCCCTACCCCTTCACCGTTGCGGACAATGTCCTCGGCCAACCCTGCACAGACCTCCCGCAGTGCCTCGCGGAAGCGCTCCCGCGGCACCGCGGCTTTTCGTCGGGAGCTCCACGCCAGGACGGTGTCGCTGGTGCTCTGGTCGCTGTCAATGGAGATGGTGTTGAAGGTCTCGTCCACAACGGAGGCAAGGTCCTCCCGCAGCGCGTCCCGTCCGACGTCTACGTCGGTGGTAATGAAGACGAGCATTGTCGCCAGGTTGGGCTCGACCATGCCGGCGCCCTTCGCGATTCCGAGAATCCGGCCGTCCCCCACCTCGGCGGATCGCACCTTCGGAAAGGAATCCGTCGTCATGATCGCCTCGGCGGCCTCCGGGGGAGCGGCCGTGCCGAGACGCTTCACGAGATCCGGTATGGCCCGGCACATCGCCTCGACCGGCAAGGCCCACCCGATCACCCCGGTGGATATCGACAGGAAAAGCTCTTCTTCGGTGGCCGGTCGGGTGCTTTGGACGCCGCGGCCGCCCCGGTCGTCCGACGCGCCGTGGCCGGTGTCGGCCTCTTGCACATGACGGCCGACCTCCCGCGCCAGAAGTTGCGCATCTTCGAGACCGGTGGGCGAACAGACATTCGAGATCTTGTTGTTCACCAGGACGCCCCGAATGGTCGGCTCCGCCAGATGACGGCGCCCCAGGATCACCGGCGCCCCGGGAAAGGCGTTCCGAGTGAAGACCGCAGCAAAGGCGTCGGTGGGCTCATCCGTGGCAATGAGGGCAAGATTCATCCGGTACGGCGCCTCAGTCGGCCGCTCCGCCGGCGTAAAGGTGATGTGTGTCGTGGCGGCGGCGAACCCATCCGGAAAAGGGCCCCTGCCCGCCAGTGCCTCTCGGTACGCTGTCTCGCTCTCGTAATTCGCCATGCCCCAAGGTGTACCGGGTTCTCCCGGTCCATGGCAAGGTGTCCGCCTTCCGGGGTACACTCCGGGCACCATGCGTGAGCAACGTGTCGAAGGCCTCCTGGCGGCGGCGCGCCGCCTTGCCGACGCGGTGGATCTACTGAGCTTCAGCCCGCCGGTCACCCACATCTACAACCCCCTGGACTACGCCTGGCGTCCCTACCGGGTGTATCTCGAGCGCTTCGCAACGACACCGAAGCGAGCGCTCTTCCTCGGCATGAACCCCGGGCCCTGGGGCATGGCTCAGACCGGCGTGCCCTTCGGGGAGATCCCGGCGGTGCGCGATTGGATGGGCATTCATGAACCTGTGGATGCCCCGGCGGAAGAGCACCCGAAGCGCCCGATCGAAGGCTTCGCCTGCCCGCGCAGTGAAGTGAGCGGCCGCCGGTTGTGGGGCCTCATGCAGGACCGTTTCGGCTCACCTGAGGCCTTCTTCCGGGACCACTTCGTGGCGAACTACTGCCCCCTGGTGTTCATGGAAGAAAGCGGCCGCAACCGCACCCCGGACAAGCTGCCGAAGGGGGAGCGCGACGCCCTCTTTGCCCTCTGCGACGCCCACCTTGTAGAGACGGTCCGGCTCCTGGAGCCGGAGATACTCATTGGCGTCGGAAAGTTCGCGGAAGCGCGCCTGCGTCACGTCGACTCGGCGCCGCGGATCCTGTCGATTCTCCATCCCAGCCCGGCGAGCCCGGCGGCCAACCGTGACTGGGCCGGTCCGGTAACACAAGCGCTCGAAGAGGCGGGAGTCTGGTAGACGACGGGACAGCCTTCGGGGCATCCCGTACCCGGCCCGCTCGCAGGGCCCGGGCCGTCCCCTCAGAGCCACGCTCCGGGCTCACTTCCGCTGCAGGACCGCGTACAGTGCGAAGTGATCCGACACGCCGCGCCGGGCAAAGGCCTGGTACCGCGCCGGGGCTCCGTCGTCGTCGGCCCAGTCGGTGACGAGATGGGCCGATCCGTAGATCAAGCCGCCGCTGCGCCGCTCTGCATGGTCTACGGCGAGGCCGGGAAAGAACCCCGGCGAGAACAGCAGGTGATCGATCCTGGTGGCGCGACCACGAAAGACGTAACTGCCACCGTCGAGCTCACTCCAGGGTGAATAGAGGATCGGAGAGGAAGTCGGATGGCCGGCCCCTGCGTTCTGCGCCGAGGAAAATGTGCCGAGGGGTACAACTCGCAGCGCCGCCTCCGGGCCGGGGCCCAGGATCACGGAGTCCTCGCGTACTTCCTCGTTCAGGTCCCCCGCGACGACAATCCGTGCACCGGGGTCCTCCTCCAGCCTGGTGCGGACCGCCCATGCGGCGGCGGCGGCCGCCAGTTCTCGCAATGCAGCGGTCTCGGCTCTTCCCTCCCGGGGCGACTTCCAGTGGGCCGCGATTACCCGGACCGGGCCGCCGGGAGTATCGACTAGAGCGTCGAGCATGCCGCGAAGCGTGACCTCCGCGAGGCCCTCCGGCCCGGCCCGGCCGTGGAGACCGTGAACCACCGCCGCTCTCACCGGAAACCGCGAGGCAATACACACCGACATGACCGACTCGCCGGGCGCACAGAGGCGGTGCGGATAGGCATCCCTGTCAATGCGCTCACAGAGGTCGGCCAGGACATCGGGGCCCTCCAGCTCCTGAAGCGACAGAATGTCCGGCGGACCGGCGGGAGTGAGACCTCGCAGGTGCGTCGCCAGGACCTCAAGACGCTCCCGGTAGGCAGCGCCGTTCCACTCCGAAGCGTAGGGGTTGAACTCGCGAAACTCGCCGCCGTCGTACTCGCCGTCGAAGAGGGTCTGGACGTTGAACGTTGCAATGGTGACGCTGCTTCCCCGCCTCCGTTCCAGCTCCGTCCAGGCGCGACGAGCCCCTGAGACAACAAGCCCCGCGACCAGGAGCACAAGCACTGCGAACCGCACCAACCGTGACATGACACGCCCCCGTATACAGAGATGGCGACGGCCTGAGCCGTCGCCATGTGTCACATCGCGTTCCGTTCTGTTGATTCAGCCGTGCCGCGACCGGCATGCCGCATGTGCGGTGCGGCCCAGCGGCGCGGCCGGCATGCCGGGCGTGCCGCCCGGATACCGACTCCGCCGCCCGGGGAACAGCCGGGAATCAGCCGACGTCGACGCCCTTCTCGACGATCCGTGAGATGAGACCGTACTCCTTCGCCTCGTCGGCGTTCATCCAGAAGTCGCGGTCGGTGTCTTTCTGCACCTTCTCCAGGTCCTGACCGGTTTCATCCGCAATGAGCTTGTTGATGCGCTCGCGCATCCGCTCGATCTCCTTGGCGTGGATCTCAATGTCCGTGGCCACCCCGCGCATGCCGCTCAGGGGCTGGTGGATCAGGTAATGAGAGTTGGGCAGGCCGATGCGACGCTCCTTCGGTGATGCCAGCAGGATCAGCGCTCCTGCGCTCGCGACCAGCCCCATACCGATGGTGTGGACCTCCGGCTTGATGAAGCGGATCATGTCGAGAATGGCGTAGCCGGCATCCGCATCTCCGCCGGGCGAGTCGATGAAGACCTTCACCGGATCATCTCCCTCGGCCTCCAGGAGGAGCAACTGCCGCACCACCCGTTCGGCCAGGGGCTTGTTGATCTCCCCGGAGAGCAGGATGGTTCGGGTCTTGAGCATCCGCGCCATCAACTGCTCGGCAGCCTGGGCGTTGTCGTTGGGTTGGTTCTGGTCCGGCTCCTCGTCGGCCAGGTATCGATCGTTGATCATGTTGAATAAGCTCCCTTGATTCCGAGTATCGTGTATGGTCATGAATATACTAGTGCCCCAGCGGGGGTGTAAAAGGAGCCTATGACGAAAGCGGGATTTTGCGCCATTGTGGGTCGACCATCTTCCGGCAAATCGACCCTTCTCAACACCATCTGTGGTCACCGCGTCTCGATCGTTTCGCCGATTCCGCAGACCACCCGAAACAAGGTGCGTGGCATTCACACGCTCGAGCGTGACGAAGAGCAGAGCCAGATCGTCTTCGTCGACACTCCCGGCTTCCACGAGTCCGAGAAGAAGCTCAACCGCTACCTCCGGGAAATCGTGACCTCCGCCCTTGAGGAAATCGATGCGGTGCTCTACGTTGCCGACGTCTCCCGCGCCCTCGGCCCGGAGGAGGAAGCGCTGGCCGGTCTGCTGGCAACCGTCAAGGAGCCGGTCATTGCAGCCTTGAACAAGGTCGATGTTACCGGTAACCGCCGCGGTGACTACGAGGCCTTTCTGGCGGAGAGACTGCCCGACAGTCCGCTGTTTCCCCTCTCCGCGGCGGAGAACGTAGGCATCGACCCATTGATAGAAGCTCTGGCGGACAAGATGCCGGAAAGCGAGCTCCTCTACCCGCCGGAGTACTACACCGATCAGGACCCGGAGTTCCGGATCTCCGAGATCATCCGCGAGCAGGCGATCGCCCACACCCGGGAGGAGGTTCCGCACGCCCTCTACGCGGAGGTGGCGGATATGCAGGTGCGTCCGGCGCCGAAGGGCGGCCGGGATCCGCGCCCCACCCTGTGGATTCGCGCCTTCATTGCCGTCGAGCAGGAATCGCAGAAGGGCATTGTCGTCGGCCGCGGCGGCGCGCAGATCCGGGACATCCGGGTGACCGCGCAGGAGCAGATCGCGGAGCTCTTCGACTACCGGATCCACCTGGATCTGCGCGTCAAGGTGCATCCGAAGTGGCGCCGCGCCGATACGGTCCTCACGCGGCTGGTGCATTGAGCGCGCGGAGTGACTGAGCACGGGCGAAGTGACTGATGGTCACGCGACCGGGAAACGGCCCCGAAAGGAGAAGACAACAGTGGAGTACAAGATTGCAGCCTCAATCCTCAACGCCAACTTCCTCTACCTGAAGAACGAAATCGACACGCTCATTGACCACGTCGATGAGCTGCACTTCGACGTCATGGACGGGATCTTCGTGGAGAACATCTCCTTCGGTGCACCGGTGATCGGAGGGCTGAGGGGTACGTACCCGAAAGCGTTCACGGAGGCACACCTCATGATCGCCCGGCCCCACGACTACTGGGCGGACTTCCAGGAGGCGGGATGCGACGTCGTGACCTTTCACTACGAGGCGACCAACCACTCCTACATGCTCCTCAAGGACATTCGCGAGGCGGGTATTCAGGCGGGCATCTCAATAACCCCGCAGACCCCGGTATCCATGCTCGAACCGATCCGGGAGTTCATTGACCGTTTGTTGATCATGACCGTGGAACCGGGCTTCGGCGGCCAGGCCTTCGAGCCCGCCATGCTGCGCAAGATCGAGGAGGCGCGGCGCCTGCTCGGGGACGCCGTGGACATTGAGGTCGACGGCGGCATCAAGGACGCCACCATTACCGCGGTGAAGAACGCCGGGGCCAACGTCTTCGTGGTGGGCTCCTACCTCTTCAAGGCGGAGGATCGTGTCGGCCGGGTCAGGACGCTCCGGCAGGCGCTGAGTTAGCCCCGCCGCCCGGGCGGCGTCATCACCCTGCGCGGCGGCGTCGCTCACGGCAGCCGGGTGATACTCCCGTCGTCCTCGCCGAGGAGCACGATCGGGGAGATCCGCGCAAAGATGCCGTTCTCCACCACACCGGGAATGAGATTGAGCTCGGCTTCCAGCGCTGTGGCATCGTCAATGCCCTGGTCGAAATAGGTGTCGAGAAGAATGTTGCCGTTGTCGGTGATTACGGGGCCCATTTTGCGTACCGCCTGGCGCACCTCGGGACGGCCCCCGAGGGCGGTGACGGCGCGGGCTGCAGTGACCCGGGCCTCCCGGACCACCTCAATGGGGATGGGGTAGCTTCTGCCGAGGCGGGAGACGTACTTCCTGCGCCCGGCAATGATGACCATGCGCCGGGCGTTGTACGCGAGGATCTTCTCGAAGAGGAGCGCCGCACCGCCGCCCTTCGTGGCGTGAAGGTGCTCGTCGATTTCGTCGGCCCCGTCGATGACGAGGTCCACCTCCCCGTCGATCTCCGGATCGTTCATGCTTCGGAGGGGAATGCCCCCTTCCTGGGCGGCGAAGGCGCTCTGGGTGCTCGTGGCAACGCCGACAATGTCCCGGAGGCTTCCCTCGGCCAGGCGCTCGGCGATCCGTCGGATCGCCCAGATGGCGGTACTGCCGGTACCGAGACCTATGCGCATGCCGTCCCGGGGAAAGTCATCCGCGGCGCGGCGGCCGAGAAGCTCCTTTACGCGATCACCCTTGTGGTCCTGACTGGCCATGTGCTCCTCCCCTTCGCGACGCGCCTGCCGTCGAGCTACTCCCCGTAGCTGTTCAGGATGGACAGGATGCGGTCCCGCCCGATGGTGAAGATGAACCCCGCAAGGCGCGGGCCGTGGTCCTTGCCCACGAGCACGCGATACATGGAGGTGAAGAAATCCTTCGGCTCCAGGCCGGCCTCCCGGGCAATGTCGTAGATCCGCGTGTTCAGGGATTTCTCGTCGTGGTCGTCGAGGTGCTCCGCAACCTCGGTGCGAAGTGCCCGGAGCGCGCCAAGTGTGGCGGGGTCGAGCGCGACCGGCTCGTCTTCCGCGGATCGGAGCGTGAAGCGGAAGTCCTCCGGGGCGTACTCCTGCGTCCAGTTCCAGGCGCACTGAGCACGTCGTCGCAGGCGCTCCCACTGACCCTCCGAAACCTCGGTGGTTCCCGGGAAGGCTTTCAGGGCCGCGTCAATGCTGCCTGCATTGATCTGCAGCAGGTTGCAGAGGTGACGGAAAGGTACCTGCAGCGGCGGGGTCCGCTTCTCCTCGTCGGTGAGGGCGTGCACCTGAGAGAGCTCGTAGATCCGCGCCTCTCTGGCCCGGCGCTTCTCGCCGACCTCTTCGAGCCCGAAGTAGATGCGCTCGCTCTTGTCGTAGTCCTCGTAGATCTTTATGACGTCCAGGTCGAAGGAGACGGCAAACTCGCTGTTCGGCTTCGTCCCTGCAAAGAGGTAGCGGATCACCTCGGGCTGATAGATCTTCAGGGCGTCCCGCAGGCTCACGACGTTCCCCAGAGAGCTGGAGATCTTGCCGCCCATCCCCTTGATGCTGATGAAGTCGTACTTGAAGGTGACCGGTGCGGTGAAGTCGTATACTGTCGCGGATATCTCCTTCGCGGTGTCGAAGGAACCGCCGGCACTGTGGTGCTCCTTGCCGGCGGGCTCGAAATTGACCCCCTCTTCCCGCCACCGCATGGGCCAGTCGACGCGCCACAGGAGCTTCACGACCCCGGTGGAGCGCAGGTCGACGGTCTCCTCCCTGCCGGTGTCGTTGCACCGGTAGGTGACGCCGTACGCGCCGTCCCAGCCGAGAACCGTCGTGTCGTCACGATTCGAGAAGGAGCTGAAGATGGTGATGGGCCACCACTCATCTCCGAGCGGCTCCTTCCGGTGCTGGTTCAGAATCCCGCGGATCTCGTCGCGGTGCTCCAGGGCGCGGCGGATCCCCTCGGCGTAGTCGGAGGCGCGGTAGCGCTGCGCCTGGTAGATGTAGTCCGGTTCAATGCCGACCTGCGGCAGAAGTGTCTCGAGCTCCACCTCGTTTGCCCGGGCGTAGCTCGACTCCTTTCCCCAGGGGTCGGGAATGTCGACAATGGGCCACCGGAGGTGCTCCTGGAGCATCTCCTGTTGCGGGAGCCCCTTCGGCACCTTGCGGAAGGTGTCGTAGTCGTCCCAGGAGTAGATGAAGCGCACCGGTTGACCCTTGTCTCGCAGGGCGCGGACGACGAGGTCGACCGAGATGATCTCCCGGAAGTTACCGATGTGTACGACACCCGACGGCGTAATACCGGAAGCACAGGTGTATTGATCTTTCGGGCCCTTTTCACGAACGATCTTGTCCGCGTGGATGTCGGCCCAGTGGGGGGATGGCTGTTGACTCATTGGGCGCCATTATAGGAACGGCGCCGCAGGCCTGGCAACTGGCCGCTGCGGTGTCACCGGGCGCCGCGTGTCATCGGGGGCGGCCGTCCCGGGACGGCGTCACCCCGCGGTGGCGTGTCGTCGGGTCCGCCCCTGCGGGTCCGGCTTTCGCGTTGATCGGGAACGAGAGACACCGTACACTCTGGCTGTGCGGACGGCATGCAAGGAGGAGCGTTGTGGTCGTAGAGTGGTTCCGTGAGCTGAATCCGGTCATACAGGCGCTGATCGCAACCCTCTTCACCTGGGGTGTTACGGCGCTAGGAGCCGGCTTCGTTTTCTTCTTCAAGAACGTCTCCCGGCGCGTTCTCGACGCCATGATGGGGTTCGCCGCCGGAGTCATGATTGCAGCGAGTTACTGGTCACTTCTTGCGCCGGCCATCGAGCTGGCCGAGCGCACCGCCAGAATGCCGGCGTGGTTCCCCGCCGTAACGGGATTCCTGCTGGGAGGGCTTACGCTTCTGGCGATCGACAAGGTGCTTCCCCATCTCCACATTGGATATCCCCGGGACACCGCCGAGGGAGTCCAGACCAGCTGGCACCGCAGCATTCTTCTGGTACTCGCCATCACCATTCACAACATCCCCGAAGGGCTTGCCATCGGCGTCGCCTTCGGCGCCCTGGCGGCGAACATCCCCGAGGCAAGTCTCGGGGCCGCCGTCGCCCTTGCCCTCGGCATCGGTATTCAGAACATGCCTGAGGGAACCTCCGTGTCCGTGCCGCTGCGGCGAGAGGGTTTCTCCCGGGGACGCGCCTTCTGGTACGGACAGCTCTCCGGAGCCGTCGAGCCCCTGGCAGGGGTGCTCGGAGCGCTCGCGGTGATCCTGGTCCGTCCCATGCTGCCCTACGCCCTTGCCTTTGCCGCAGGCGCCATGATCTTCGTGGTGATCGAGGAGCTGATCCCGGAGTCACAGCTCTCGGATAATACCGACGTCGCCACCATCGGGACGCTCGCGGGTTTCGCCGTCATGATGGCGCTGGACGTGGCGCTCGGGTGAGCCGGGCGCAGCGCCGCGGCTTCCGCGGTCGATGCGATCGAACCTTCGGATTTTCGAGATGGGGACCGATACTAAACCATATGGCTCCTCCGGCTCGTGCTGACGTGATACGACTGCTCTGCTTCGTCGCTGCAACTGCCATGCTGGTTCTCGTTCCGGCCGCATCCTCGGAGGCGGAGGAGCTCTCCGGCTACGCCTCGTGGTACGGCGGCAAGTTTCACGGGAGACAGACCGCAAGCGGCGAGATCTTCGATACCAACGCCCTTACGGCGGCTCACCGCACCCTCCCCTTCGGCAGCATTGTCCGCGTCACCAACACCGAGAACGGGAAGGAAGTGATCGTGCGCATCAACGATCGCGGACCCTTCGTGGATGGCCGGGTCATCGATCTTTCACGGGCGGCCGCAGACGTGTTGGGGATCACCGCGGTGGGGATTGCGCCGGTAACCCTGGAGGTGCTTCACCGGCAGAACCACACGGAGCTGCGCACCATCCAGGTTGCCGCCTTTTCACGCCGCGCAAACGCCGACGAGCTCGTGGAGGAGCTGCGCGCGCAGGGGATTCCTGCAATCATCGAGTCGGCGGGCGAAGGCATTAACCGGGTGATCGTCCAGGGCGTGCCCATCGAGGAGATTCCCGGCTATCGCACCCGCCTCGCCGAGATCGGGTACCGGCGCGTACTGATCCGGCAGAAGTAGCGTCGATTCCGTACGAGGTGCGGCGCAAAGAGCGGTGCGGCGTAAGGCGATGTGCGGCGCGAGACGCGACCGGCCGCGCTCTCAGCCCGCCTCAATGAAGGCGAGTATCTCCTCCCGGAGCGCCTTCTTCCTGCTCTTGACCAGTCCGTGGCCCTCGCGCGGATAGATCGAGAGCCTCGAACCCGAGATCATGGTAGAGGTCTCCTCAGCGAGCGTCGGTGTGAAGAAAAGGTCCAACGCGCCGGTAATGATCAGCGTCGGCGCCTGCACCTCCAGAGCATCCGAAGCGCAATCGGCGTCCATGACCGCCCGGTGGCCAACGATGAAGTCCCAGGGGTAATCGGTCGTTCCAACGGCATCAGGAGCCAGGAAGGCGATGCCCCCGAAAAGCGCCCCGGCGAGGGGGTTCGTGAACATGGAACTCATGAAGCCTGCATGGATGCGCCGCCACCGAAGCTCCTCCGCCCAGGAAACCCAGCGGCCGGTCCGGGCACGTCCCTCATCACTCATGCGATGTGCGCTTGAGAGAAGCGTCAGGGTGCGGACGTGGCCGGGGTTCCGCGCGGCGTAGCGAAGCGCCATGAGCCCTCCGCCGCCGATGCCGAGCAGGTCCACCGGGAGACGCGCGAGCTCGGGCACTCCCCGCTCGTAGTCGGCAACCATGTCGGTCACATCGTAATCAATGGGCATCTCGGGCCGTCGCTCAATGATGTGAATGCGTCGGTGATCCAGGTAATCCTCATAGGCATCTCGCGCGCCCTGCAGGCGAAGACCCTCAAGAGGACGGTTGCTGATCCGAACCGCATCAAAGATCACCAGATCTCGATCGCCGTCTCCGAGACTGGCGTAGGGCAGTCCGCAGTCGAGAATGCCGGAGAGTGCGGTGTGAGAGGCTGCCATGGCCGGTTACGCTCCCTTCCTGGTGCAGGCTGAACGGCTAATAGTGGACACCGGTGAGCTCTTCGCTCACCTCCCAGAGACGACGCCGCGCGGTTTCATCGCAGGCCTGATCGTGGGGCCGACGCCGCGTCTCCTCGTAGAAGTACTCGCCGGTGACTCCTTCAAGATCGATGCTGGTCGCCAGATAGACCTCATTCACGGCTCCCGACTCCGCAGATCCCCGGGTGGCACCGAAGGTCTCGCGAACCATCTTGGTGTCCAGGAGCGAACCAGGGTGGAGACAATTGGCGGTGATCCCGGTATCTGCGAGGTACGCCGCAAGATCAATGGTGAACATGACCATGGCGAGCTTGCTCCGGGAATACGCGCGCATGGGATCGAACTCCCCGGACATCATGAGATCGTCGAAATCGAGCGGTGCCTGCGCCGCAGAGGTAACATTCACGATCCGCGCACGCTCCGGCACCCGAAGGAAGGGCAGCAGGTGATGCGTCACCGCGAAGGGTGCGAGGTGATTGACGGCGAAGCGCAGCTCGTAGCCGTCCGGGCTGAGGTCACGCTCCTGCCCGTGCTGTCCGGGACCGACGCCGGCGTTGTTGATGAGGACGTCGACCCGGTCCGTCACGGCGCTCACCATCGTCCCAATGGCTGCAATTTGCTCCATGCCCGAGAGGTCGAGGACAATGTAGTCGAGGTGCGCCTCGGGCACGCGGCGGTGGATATGCTTGACCGTCTCCTGGCAGCGATTCTCCCGGCGACCGTGCAGAATCACGTGGGCGCCCCGTTCCGCGAGAATCCGGGCGCTCTCTCGCCCAATGCCGTCGGTTGAGCCGGTGATCAGCACCACCTTGTCGGAAAGTTCATCCATGTCGAAAGAGTACTATCGCGGAGGCGCCTGCGGCGACTTGAAGGGCTGCGCCCCGCGAGTACGCGGAAGGCGCGGGCGTGCGCGGGGAGCGCGGAAGGCGCGGGGAGCGACTTGACCGGCGCCGGACACAACAGTACCGTAAGACGCGTTCCCCGGGCCCATAGCTCAGTTGGTTAGAGCTGCGGACTCATAATCCGTAGGTCGCAGGTTCAAGTCCTGCTGGGCCCATATCGACGCCGCGCGCGCAGAGTGCGACGGCAACCACACGTGGCGCAGTGCCGCGGGCGCGGCGGCGGCTATCACGCAGTCTCCACGGGCTTCGCCGCCCGGGCGCCGCGGGTACGCGGCGCAGCACCGCCGTCTCGGCTGTGTCAGAAATCTTCGTCGAGCTCCTGCAGCATGCGCGAAAGACGTTCGAGAGCCTCCCGGTTGTGCATGAACCAGGACGACACATCGCTCAAGGCCATGCGGATCTCATCGATCGCCTCGGCGCGCGCATCCGGGTGCAGATTGGCCAGGTACCAGGCGGCGAAGTCGGGTCCCAATGATGTCATCAACCGGAAGTGGCTCATGGTGGATCTCTCAGATACGACAATGCTAACCGCCTCGAAAGGCGAACACAAGCCCCAAACCTACCAACCGGCAAGTGGTCGGGGGCCGTGAGAGAGCTTGCCGTGAAAGATCGGGAGGAACACCATGCAGTTGCAGCCGCAGGAATCCGTTGAGTTCTACGCGCCCTTTGCACACATCCCCGGCGTATACGAGGTCTGCCGCATTCACACCGTCGAATTCGGCTCCTTCGACACGGCAATCGTCATTCACCACGGCACCGACCGGCCGGTCACGGTCTACGTCAACGAGGATGCGGGGGAGCGCTTCATGGCCGAACGCTTTCCCGAAAGCTCCTGCATCAGGGTCGATGCCGACGGCCTGACCATCACGGCCTCCCCGGACGGTCGCACCGTTCATCTCAGCCTGAGGGCGGCAACCGCGCCGCTTCTCCGCGCGGAACTGGCGTTCACCGCCCACCCGGGCGGGCAGGCGGAAGCCGCACCCTACGGCGACTCATCCTTCCCGGTCTGGGGAAGCCGCTTCTCCTGTCGTGGAATCGATCTCAACCTGCCCGCCCGGGCGCTGGGCCACGTGACCCTTGCGCCCAACGCGTCCGGACCGCACGACGCCGCTACCGACAAAGCCATCGTCCACCAGGGGATAGACCGCGAGGCGATCATCGCCCTGGGGTCCATGGGTATCCTCGCACCCCGGGACTAACGGGGCAGAGGGGGGGAACGTCCCCGACCGCCTCTAGCCGACTTAACTGGTGCCGGAATTGTTGCTGGCTTCTGCGGCCGGTCTGGACGCCCCGTCAGCCTCCGGGTCACGTCTCTCAGGCGACCAGATGGAACGCCACGGCACCGGGCGGCAGGGCGGCGGT
>CAZZIE010000082.1:0-3816 GCA_964654185.1 uncultured Spirochaetaceae bacterium
GGCCGTAGGCATCGGCCGAGCGCAGCGAGGCCAGCTCTTCCATTGCACATCCCGGTGTGAAGGGTACAATGGCGCACCATGGACCTGATTCTGCCGTCTGACTACCGGCCGCTCCTGGATGCCAAGCACACCGAGCGCGCAATCCAGAAGATCAAGGACGCCTTCCAGACCAACCTGGCCTTCGAGCTCAATCTGGTGCGCGTCACGGCGCCGCTCTTCGTGAAGTCGGGCACCGGCATCAACGACGATCTCAACGGCGTCGAGCGGCCGGTGAGCTTCAAGATAGGAGAACTGGACGATGCGGACGCGGAGATCGTCCAGTCCCTCGCCAAGTGGAAGCGGATGGCTCTGGCCGATCTGGGATTCACTCCCGGGGAGGGGCTCTACACCGACATGAACGCCGTGCGTCCGGACGATCCGCTGGACAACACGCACTCCATCTACGTCGACCAGTGGGACTGGGAGCTTCCCATTACCGCGGAGCAGCGCAACATGGAGTTCCTGAAGCGGGTGGTGCGCATGCTCTACGACGTCATCCGCCGGACCGAGCGTTTCATCTGCCATGAGTACGATGTCCTGACGCCCTGTCTCCCGGAGGAAATCACCTTTGTCCACGCCGAGGATCTGCTCCGGGAATTTCCGGGGTGCACGCCGAAGGAGCGGGAGTACGAGGTGAGCCGCCGGCACGGGGCGGTGTTCATTGTGGGAATCGGCGGGGAGCTCTCCGACGGCACCATGCACGACGGCCGGGCGCCGGACTACGACGACTGGTCTACCCCGACACCGGACGGCCTGGCCGGACTGAACGGTGACATTGTGGTGTACAACCGCGTCCTGGACGCACCCTTCGAGCTCTCCTCCATGGGAATTCGTGTGGACGCCGAGGCGCTGGAGCGGCAACTTGCCATCCGCCAGGCGGAGGAGCGGAAGGGGCTGTACTTCCACCGCCGGCTCCTGGCCGGTGAGCTCCCCCTCTCGATCGGCGGCGGTATCGGCCAGTCACGCCTCTGCATGCTCTACCTGCAGAAGGCGCACATCGGCGAGATCCAGACGAGCATCTGGCCCGAGGAGATGCTCGCCGCGTGCCGGGAGCACGGCATCCCCCTGTTGTAGGATCCCGTCGCCGAAGGGCGTTGCTTCCCCGCGGGTCTTCCGGTAGCGTGGTGGTACTATGGCTGCGCGGGATCACATTGAAGAGCTGGTGAGGCCGGCGGATGTCCGGCTGAATGGGGATCGGCCATGGGACATCCGGGTGCACGACGAGCGCCTCTTCCGGCGCGTCCTTGCTCAGGGCACACTCGGCCTGGGCGAGGCGTACATGGAGGGCTGGTGGGACTGCGATCAGATCGATGAGATGATCCACCGGGTCCTGCGCGTCGGGATTGATCGCCGGCTCAAGTCCTGGGCCCTCCTCTTCGACGCCGTCGTGGCGCGGATCACAAATCGGCAGACCATGACCCGGGCGCGCAAGGTCGGCAAAGAGCACTATGACATCGGCAACGAGCTCTACGAGCGCATGCTCGACAAGCGGATGCTCTACAGCTGCGGCTACTGGAAGGAAGCGCAGACCCTGGACGAGGCGCAGGAGGCCAAGCTCGAGCTCTCCGCGCGGAAGCTCGGGCTGAAGCCGGGGATGCGCGTGCTGGACATCGGCTGCGGCTGGGGCGGCACTGCGCACTACTTCGTAGAGCAGCACGGGTGCGAGGTGGTCGGCGTCACCATTTCGCAGGAGCAGGTGGAGTACGGCCGGAAGCTCTGCGAAGGTTTGCCGGTGGAGATCCGCTTTCAGGACTACCGCCAGGTGAACGAGCGCTTCGACCGGGTGATCTCGATCGGCATGTTCGAGCACGTGGGCTATCGCAACTACCGGACCTTCATGGAGGTCGCCCGGCGCAACCTGCCCGAGGACGGGCTCCTGCTTCTCCACACCATCGGCGGCTTGCGGACCGTGCGGCAGAACGAGCCGTGGCTGGACCGCTACATCTTCCCCAATTCAATGCTTCCCTCGGCGCGGTGGATCACCAACGCCATTGAGGGTCTCTTTGTCATGGAGGACTGGCACAACTTCGGCGCCTACTACGACACCACCCTCCAGGCGTGGTACCGCAACTTCGAGGAGGCGTGGCCGGAGCTTTCCGAGATGGGTCCCTACGACGAGCGCTTCCGGCGCATGTGGACCTACTACCTCCTCACCTCCGCCGGGGGCTTCCGCGCCCGGAAGAACCAGCTCTGGCAGGTTGTCCTTTCACCGAAGGGCGTTCCCGGCGGGTACGAGTCGGTTCGGTAGGCGCGCGGCAGCGCTGCCCGCCGCGCCGTGTCCGCGCGCGGGGAGGCACCCGGTGAGCCCGCCGCGCGGCGCGGCGGCGGGTGGCCGCCGGATGGAGCGGGTCACCGCACGACGCCGCGCCGTGTCCGGAGGCCGGGGCCGCTAGAAGTCCCACCAGGGGTGGGGCTCCGGGAGCCGGAAGTAACGGTCCAGGGCGGCAATGGTTTCGGCGTCGGCGCGGAGGCGTCCCTGCATGGCCAGGGAGCGGGCGCTTGCCGAGCCGAACCAGAGGCGGCTGAAGCTGCCGACGTCGGTTTCCACGACGTGGCGGCTGCCGGCCGCGGGGCCTGCGGCGCCCTGTGGCGCGCCCGGCTTCGCTTCCGATTCGGCGCCCAGATGGACCGACCAGACGCCGCCGACCCCACGCCAGTCAACATCGTCCCCTAAGAATGCAGTGACCGGATCGGTGAGATCCAGCGTGAAGTCAATCTCGGTGTCGCCGTGGCAGGCGGCGATTGCGGATTCCAGGTCCAGGATGCGGAGCTGCCAGTACGCCGCGGAGGAGTGGCGCGACTCGAAGGCGCCCTTGCGGGTCTGCCGGCGCTGCTTGAAGGGTTGGTTGATGAAGTCCTGCAGCATGATGCCCGGTGGCTCCTTCATCTCGATGCCGTGGACCTGATCGCCCAGAGACTTGATGAGACGCAGCAGCTCGATCAGCTCTTCGTCGGTGCGGAAGGAGTACCAGTAGATCTGGTACGGGCCGTGCTCGTCCTTTGCTTCGCCCCAGATGTGGTGAGTGATGGTGGACTTGTCTTCGGAGTAGTACCCCAGTCCAAAGGAGTTCTTGGTCCACGCCATTTCGGCACGAAGGGTGTTGGATTGCTCGAACCAGCACGAGCCGTGGTGCTGCGGGGCGGCGAGGACGCCCCGGTGGAGCGCCTTGTAGTGCTTCTGCTCAATGCGGTGCGGCGGCCGCGGCGCCCCGGTTACCGCGAGACTTGCCGGGTCGAAGGCAAGGACCCGCTCGTAGCTGCCGGTGCCGAATCCCAGTCGATCGTAGAATCCCTGCTCGAACATGCCCAGCATGGCAATGGTGCAGCCGCGACGCGCGCCCTCGGCGAGAAGCTGCGCTGTGAGGGTGCCGGCGAGACCCTGCTTCCGGGCGACGCGGCTCACGGTGACGCTGGTGACGCCCCACATGGGGAGCTCCCGATCGAGGTACCGGGTTCGTCCTTCATGGCCGGTCACGGAGACCTCGGGCTCACCGTGGATCTCGGCGACCAGTCCCCAGCTGTCCTTCAGAAAGTGATCGAGCACCTTCTCCTGCTCTTTGTCATCGATCCAGCCGACCTCGCGCCAGATCCGGCCAATTGCCTTCCTGTCCTTCTCGGGGTCGATGGGGCGAATGCGGTTTTCCGTTGCGGCCATAGTTCCTCCCGTGGTGAAGCGGGCGCGCGGCGGCCGCAGGGCGGGGCCCCGCACTGCGCCGCGGTAGCCCGCACTGCGCCGCGGTGGCCCGCACTGCGCCGCGGTGGCCCGCACTGCGCCGC
>CAZZIE010000082.1:3916-17441 GCA_964654185.1 uncultured Spirochaetaceae bacterium
CCCGCACTGCGCCGCGGTGGCCCGCACTGCGCCGCGGTGGCCCGCACTGCGCCGCCGTAGCCCGCACTGTGCCGCGGTGGCGCGCGCTGCCTCGCGGCTGTCCTCCCGCGCGTCGCGTATCTTACCCGATCCGGTCGGGCAGGGCGACCCGTTCGCCGCGGCGCCGTGACTTTTTCCTTGCCGCCGGGGTCGGCGCGGCAGTATCCATGGTGCTACGGACGAGAAACCGGAAGGGGATTTCGTCTGAGTGCGAAAGAGGTGTTCATGATGATGCGTGTCCGTGGATTCAGCGTTGTGGTTCTTCTGCTCTTTCTGTTGGGTGCTGTGCTCTCGGTTGCAGCACAGACCTCGGATTCCGCCGAGATCTGGAGGGGTGAGAGAATCACCTTCACCAAGGAGGACGGGGCGGACCCGACGCTCCCGGAGAATCAGGATCGCATTACCGAGGACGTCTGGATTACTCGGGGTACCAACGGCGGTCAGATCTTCAACATTCGCGTGAACGATCGCGCGGTGAAGGCCGTGAGCCCCGTCGACACGCAGTGGGCCGTCGGCACGACGGAAGAGCTCCCGGAACTGGAATTCCAGCCCTTCCGCGCCGCCGTTGGCTCGCCGAGCCAGGTGGTGGGGAAGGACCTTGTGATGTATCTGCCCGGCGAGAACATCTACATTGATGTCCGTTTTCTCTCATGGTCTCAGGGGCAGCGCGGCGGCTTCAGCTACGAGCGATCGACGCCCGGGGAGTGACCGATCCCGGGCGGCCGCGGCCCGCTGTCGTGGCCGCGCCGTGGCCCCCGGCGGCGGCCGGGTCCGGCCGACCCGGTGTTGTGCCCGCTCCGGGCGGTCGGCGCCTGGTTCGGTGAAGTCCGGCGCTAAGACTCCATCCTACCACTCTGTCGCCGTTGCAGGCGCTTACTCAGTGCCTGCGGCGTGATTCCAAGCAGTGCCGCGGCGGTAGACTGGATTCCCGCACTTCGTCGGAGCGCCTCGTCGATGAGTTGGTCGACTGCGTTGCGAATGGATGGGAGTTCCGGCCCAAACATCACCGGAGCGTCACCCGGTTCACTCGGATCGCTCTGGTCACTTCCCGCAGCTGCTGACCATGTGTCACTCGGTGACGAATCGACCACCGCGCGACGGAACGGCTCGGTCGCGAGCACACGGCCGCGGCTCTGCGCTGCGGCGTTGTATACCATGGCCCGGAGTTCGCGAACGTTGCCGGGGAAGTCGTATGCGCGAAGTAGTCGCGGCAGATGCGGCGGGATCTCGAGGATTGCCGTTGGCGCCTCATTCGGCGCGTCGGACCGGTCCGTGAACCCGGGTGAAGCTTCTCCGGCTCGGTCCGTTGCACCAGGGGCGCCGTCGGTGCCTGCAGGACCCATCTCCTCGCACGCCCTTGCGACGAAGTGTGACAGAAGTGGGGTGATATCTTCCCGCCGCTCTCGCAGGGGAGGCACGTGGAGAGAGTGGGTGGCCAGGCGGTAGTAGAGGTCGCGCCGGAAGGAGCCCGACTCGACGAGTTGCGATAGCTCCTGGTTCGTAGCGATGACGAAGCGCGCTTCGGTCCTGTGCACCAGATCGGATCCGAGTGGAAGATACTCGCGACGCTCGAGGAGTTGCAGTAGTTTGACCTGAGAAACCGGGGAAAGATCGCCGATCTCGTCCAGGAAGATGGTCCCGCTTCTCGCAGAGCGGACCAGACCGGCTCGCGCCTCGGTCGCTCCGGTGAACGCTCCCTTTCGATGGCCGAAGAGCGTATCTGCAAAGATGTGGTCATCAAGTCCAGCGGTGTTGACTCGAAGGAAGGATCCCTCTCGACCACTGGCACGATGTATTGCTTCGGCAATGAGCTCCTTCCCGACACCAGTTTCCCCCGTGATCAGGACGGTCTCGCGCGTTCGTGCAATCGACTCGGCCACGAGAAACAGCGCATACATCTTGGGCGATCTGGTCACGAGCATCTCGAAGGCTTCCGGGTAACGGAGCTTCTGATCGAGCATACGCGATCGCAGATCAGAAAACGCGCGACGCAACTCCCGAGTCTCCAGCGCCTGTTCCACAGCTGCCGAAAAGCGATTGTGCTGGTCCGACTTCACGATGTAGTCGACCGCGCCGAGTTGCATGCACTCTACGGCGGTATCGATTTCAGTGGTCCCGGTAACCACGATGACCGGGACCTCCGGGTGCCGTTCCCGAAGCTCTTTCAAGAGCGCGGTCCCTGAGAGTCCCGGCATGGTGAGATCCAGCAGCACCAGATCGGAACCCCGCTCAGCAATGAGTTCCGGGACGGCCGCAGCCTCCTTGACCTCAATGATGTTGGTGTATCCTCTCGATCTGAGGAGGGCGCTCTCGCTCGACAACACTGCCGGTTCGTCATCCACCAGGAGAATCGGATACAGTGGTATTGGGAAATTCGCCATACCTGCCACTCCGCGCGCCATACCGGCCGTCCGCTGCGGGAAACCTCGTGCCGGCGCTCTCGCGCCAGTGCTGCGGACTCCGGAGCCCCTCTTCGGCGAACCGTAGGGTCCGCATCAGCCCGCCCAATCTCCTCAATTGTAGCGGCATGGATCGGTCAACGCACGTTGAAACATGCCTGGACGCCTGAGCGTTCGTCTATTCTCTGATAGAGGTGGCGCCCGAAGACCGTCAGAAGCGCCGGCTCGGGAACAGCACCGTCACAGTGGTACCGCGACCCTCGACGGAGTCGAAGCGCATCTCTCCGCCCGCCGACTCGACCAAACGCTTCGAGATGGAGAGCCCCAGGCCGCTCCCTCCAAGGTGCCGTCGTGTGGTGAAGAACGGCTCTGTGATTCGATCGATTTCGTCCGGTGGAATGCCCACCCCTTCGTCGGTCACCGCAAATTGAACGCGCCCATCATGGGATTCGACAAGCTCGGTCGAGACTCGTATCGAGCCGGCGCGCGTCGACAGTGCGTGGCAGGCGTTCTGAATCAGGTTGATCACGACCTGCTCCACGTGCTGATGATGGACTTTCACTGGTGGCAGTTCTTCACTCAGATCGATCTGGAAACAGTCGGTGTGGCGACGCAGGTAGCCCTGAAGCAGTTGAACCGCCCCGTGAACAGCGTCATTCACGTTGCAGGAGGGCGGAGTGTCGGCATCTACGCTGTCGTCCCTATTGGGAGCGTCCACCACGAAGCCTGCGAGCTCCCGCAGCATGATGCCGATGCGGCGGGACCCTTCCCGAAGTGACGCGAGCGCTTCCGTTGTGCGATCACGTACGTCACGCAACGGCAGGCCGCCAATCAGCAGATCTTCGTCCGACCGGGCCTCTTCCACGGCCACGGCCAGATCCGGCACAACCCGGGCGAGAGTCTCGGCACTGAGCTGGATGGCGTGGTTCGGTCCACCGATCTCATGGGCAACGCTCGCAGCCAGAACTCCGACCGAGGCGAGCCTGTCCGCCTGAAGAAGTTGTTGTTGATGGATCTCGATTTGCTCTCTCGTGCGGTGGTGATCGGTTGTGTCGAACATTATGATGGCTGCGCGCGTTGCGCCCGGAGATCGCACGGGGTAGACGACGGTATCGAGCCAGCGCTCGTCGAGCTCGAGCTCTAGATGCTCCGGCCTTCCGCTTTCCATAGCGGTCTCGAAGAGGCCGCGGATGCGGTCCGATGCAGCACCGAGGTGAGACCAGAGAGAGGTTCCCGCCGGATCGGCGGTGCCGGCCGTACCCTTGGCGAACGCTGTATTGTGATCCAGAAGGACACCGGAAGCGTCGACGAGCACGGCGCCGTCGGTCAGGGCGTTGAGAAGGCCCCGTGCGGTTGCTTCGTTCTCCCGCAGTTCTGCTTCGAGTTGTCGTCGACGTTCGAGGTCGTCCACAACCTGGGAGTACAGTTCCGAGTTCTCGAGCGAGATCGCGGCTTGAATTGCAAGAAGGGAGATCACTTCGAGGCGATCGCTGCGAAAAGCCTTCGGTGTCAGGTTGTTTTCGAGGTAGATAACGCCCTTGCGCCTTCCACCGTACGTAATCGGCATGCAGAGGGCGGAACGCACCCCGCGCTCCCGTACCACCGCGTCGTCTTTGAAGAGCTCACTTTCCTGAGCATCATCCAGGACCACCGGCGAATCAGCCTGGACCGCGTAGGCAACGATGCTGGGAGGAACGTCGATGTCGTCGGTCTTCCGGGATCCCTCAGATTCGTTCCGTCCCCCGGCAACGATCTCGAGCTCACCCTCCCGCTCCAGGAGAAGTGCAGCGGCAACGGCACCGGCGGCCTCCATGAGGATCTCGACCAACCGCTCTTGCAGCCGTTCCGGAACAATCTCCCGTGAGAGGATGTGTGAGGAGCGAAGTATGGTCGTGAGGTCAGCGACCTTCAGCGTCGTGTGAGTGTGGCCCACCGCCGAGCCCGCATCGAAGGCGCCTGGACCAGTAACCTGCGGTATCTCAGTCTCCGCAGCGGCGAAACCGGTCATCGAATCGACCCCTTCGAAGTCGGCTCCGCGCGCCGAATGCGTTTGGAGCGCAGGATAATCGCGCTCCATTTGGTGCGTCTTCGCCAGAGCGCCTCAGCGAGTGTACGCGCAGTAGGCATCTCGCAGGTACAGATTTCCGAAGCGTTCACGATCCCGGGAGCGGTAGAATCGGCCGGCGAGCTCCAGGGCAAGAGCCTCTTCGTGAACCATGCCAGACGTCCGAGCCAGGTCAATGGCGCGCTCATACGCATCCGCCGCGCGCTCATGCTTGCCCAGAGTGCGGCACCTTTCCGCGTCAATGAGATACACCTCGTGAGCGTGGTTTGCCGGACAATCCCGGGCGTACCTTCGCAGGAGCCGCGTCATACGATCGGCCCGACGGATCAGGCGTCGCCGGCGGTTCCCACGGGCGTCTCGAGCTGCCTCAAGAAACACCAGAGACACGTAGAAGTGCTCGAACGGGTGTGTGCCCACATCGCCTTCTCGAAGGCGCTGCTTCTCGGCCTGCGCGGCTGCTTCAAATGCCCCGGCACGGTCGCCGAGAAGGAATCGCAGGATGCAGGTGTACGCATAAATCTCCAGCAGCGCTTCTTCGTCCCCGGCTTCCCGCAGCGCCGGGACGGCTGCCGTTGCACTGAAGTATTCCCCTTCGAGCTCTCGTGGGTCCCGGGCGTTGCCGCGCAAGTTCTCCACGAACTGAGTGTTCAGGCGAATGCTGGTCTCGTGTCTCGCCTGGTGCAGCGGCCGCACTGCCTGGATCGCAACGCGGCACTTCTCGGCTGCATCGTCCAGTAACCAGCCGGCGTGGATTCCGTAGGCAAGGTAGTTGATCAGAGCAAGTGCCGCGAACTCGAAGTCCCCCGTCGCCAGCCCCTCCTCGGAAGCCCGGCGAAGAGGCTCGATGGTCTCCCGGAGCGGCGTGGTGCGGTGAGCTATCAGGGCGTGAAAGGCGGTGTGGACCTTGGCTCGGTACGGTACCGAGTCGAACTGTTCCAACAACTCGAGGGCGAATCGGCCAAAGTCGTGTCCGCCTGCGGTATCTCCTATGATACCGAGGATCATGCCGTAGAATGTGTAGGCGAAGGCCGAGTAGCGGGAGCTCCCGTGCTTCACGGATCTCCTCACCATCTGCAGGCCAAGCACCGGGAGGAGCTCCGGTCTCGTGAAGAAGGCAATCCCGGCAACCGTCATGCCGATGTGAAGCGCCGAAAGGGCGCGGGGGTCGGCCATTTCAGGGCCTTCTCGGAGCGATTCCGGCCCGCGACCGCGAAGGGCGAGCTTGGTGAGCAGGAGGTGCCGGAGCGTGTGCAGAATGGTGGGATTGTCCGGGATGCTGAGACCGAGTGCACGAAGGAGCTCAAGTCCCTCCGCAACCGCAGCGGGCAGCCGACGCTGCGCCATGTACGCATGAATGAGCACATCTCTTGCCGCTATCTGATCCAGGAGGTTCTTGCCGTGATCGATCACGCTCTGCACAACCGTCATACAGCCTTCGTAGTCTGTGTCGAGATACGACGCCTCAGCACCGAGGTTGTGGAGTGCCAGGGTGAGATCGTAGTAGTCTCTCCAGCCCTTATCTCCCATCAAGTCGATGCCCGCGGCGGCATGCTCACGCGCGCCGTGGTACGCGCCGCGCCGGCGGGCGCGGCGCCCTGCATCCAGATTGAGTTCGGCCAGCTTCAGTCGCTCTTCGTGGTCTGTGATCAACCTTCGGCCGCGGTTCATTTGGCCGACCGCCTGAGAGAGCTGGTCCGCCGTCGAATGATCCGAGAGGCCCGCGGCGAGACGACGGCCGATATCCAGATGGCGCTCTGCGCGATGCTCCGTCGGTACCAGACCGTAGGCAGCCTCATGAATGCGATCATGGGCAAATCGCAGCGTTGCGCTCGTCCCTCCGGGACTCTCGCGGTTCAAACCCTGTGCGCGGGCTCCGCGGGCATCCTCCTGCACCAACCCGGCGCGCAGTGCTCCTCGCAGCCGATCGTACACATCACCCGTGTCCAGGTTTGCGGCGACTGCCAGAATCTCCAGGGAAACCTCACTCCCCAGACATGCGACAGTGGCCAGGAGTTGAAGCGTCTGTTCGGCGAGCTTGGCGAGGCGCGCGTCAATGGCGGTGTTTGGGCCGCCGGGGACGGCAAAGATCGGTCCGGCTTCCACATCTGAGGACAAAGCGACGGAGGCGGCCGCTTTCATGTAGAGCGGAACGCCCCCGGAGACCTGGAAGAGCTCGTCGGCGACGGATTCGTCTCCCGGGCTCGACCCATGAGAGGGGAAGCCGCCGAGAGCAGCAACGAAGTCCCGTACCGCCGCCGGCGACAGGGGTTGAAGATCCAGACGGCGGTCGAACGCCGGCAGGGAAGGATCGTGAGCATCGTTCCCGGACATCTCCGACGGCCTGAACGCAACGACCACAAGCAGATGCCCGGGACGACTTTCAGTCATGAGACGACGTATGACGCCCCGGGTAACATGGTCTGCCCACTGCACGTCATCAAAGAAGATCACCACCGGGAGATCCTGCGAAGGGAGCGTCGTCAGGAGCGCGTCGAGGCTGCGAACCAGGCGATTCTCCTCCTGTGCCGGAGGGAGTTCCGGCACGGTGCCGGACCACTGCGTGATGTGGTGCCATTCCCCTGCAAGTGTTTCGATGACGCCGACGTTGTCGACGAGTACGTCGCGTAACCGTTGCCGCCACAGCTCTACCGGGCCGAACCGACCTGTGAGAATGCGTCCAGCAAGTAGATCAAGGAGAGCGCTGAGCCCCGAGAAGGCCCGGGTCTCCGCCGATTCGGCCGCCTTGCTCCACGCGATGAGCGCGGAATCCGCAATGCGCGGAAAGAAGGCTTCTCGGAGGAGCGCGGTCTTGCCGGTTCCTGCGTCCGCTGCGACAGCGAGGGCAGCAAACTCTCCGGCACACACGCTGTCCCAGGTGGCCTGGAGGACTTCGATCTCGGCGTCACGGCCGAAGATTCCCGAAGGCAACGAAAGGCCTGCCGCGGTGTCCGACACGCCGGGCACGAAGGTACCGCGATCCTCGCCGCTCTCGATCAGACGCCGGCACTCGAGCAGATCCGCCCTGACGCCCGCGCCGGTCTGGTAGCGCTGATCAGGATCCTTGGACAGGAGCTTCTCCACAACCCGGGCAACGCACTCAGGGAGGGTCGGTACCAGGGATCGGAGAGGCGGTGGCGCCACCGCAACATGGCTGTGCATTAGTGAGATCGGATCCTCGTCCGCAAAGGGCGGTCGCCGGGCGAATACCTCGAAGAGCGTTGCTCCGAGAGAGTAGAGGTCAGTGCGGTGATCAATGCGGTGGCCCGTCCGCCCGGTCTGCTCCGGAGCCATGTACACCATGGTTCCTTCCGGAGAATCGCCGGGCAGGATTCCGTCGGCAGCCAGCACCGCGGCGGTGCCGAAGTCGGTGAGGGTGACGTGCACATCCCGCACGTCGGCGGACCCGGCGCCTCGCTCTCGTTCGGCGTCGTTTGTTTCGTCGGCTTCCGCTAGGAGAACGTTGTTGGGATTGACGTCCTGGTGTACTACACCCGCCCCATGGACCTCTTCCAGGACTCGCGCCAGACCTATCGCGACTCCGAGGGCACGCTCGACACTCATGGGCGAAGAAAGGAGTGCGCGCAGCGACCGGCCACCATACTCCTGGATCAGGACAAAACCCGCGTCGCTCACCTCCAGGCGCAGTGGCCTGGGCACGGCTTTGCCGCCGACCAGGCGCGTAAAGTAGAACTCGCGTCGCAGCTTCTCGATCTCGCGGGGCGGCGGATACTCGCCCGTGGCGATCTTCACGACAACGGCGGTTCCGGTGTCGACCTCTTCACCGCGGTAGACCACCTTGTGAGGAGTCTCGTGGAGTACTCCGTGCAGGATGCAACCGCCCACTATGTGGTCCATAATTATAGACTACTCATTCAGTCAACAATAAGCAATGATAGGGATGGTGGTCTATCAACTTTGGTTGAGGCTCCGCAGGCGGGCGGGCATCCCCTTCGCCCGGTACGACAAAGACACCCACGACGTCGCCCGCGGCCGCCGACTCGCCGTGGCCTCCGTCGGCGCGTTCGCGCCCCCTACTCAAACAGCGCGATCAGCTCCTCCGGGGAGGCGCCGGCCAGGCCGGACTCGTTCTCGGAGATGATGTCGGTCGCAAGGCGACGCTTCTGATCCTGCAGCTCCAGCACCTTCGCTTCCACCGTCCCGGCGGTTACCAGGCGCGTCACCATGACGGGGCGCTCCCGGCCGATGCGGTGCGCCCGGTCGACGGCCTGCCGCTCCACCTGGGGGTTCCACCAGGGATCGCAGATGTAGACGTAGTCCGCCGCGGTCAGGTTGATGCCCGTGCCGCCCGCCTTCAGGCTGATGAAGAACACCGTCGGCTCGGCGGCGTTCTGAAACTCCTCAATGAGCTTCGGCCGACCCGTAGTGCTTCCGTCGAGGTAGAGGGTGGTAATGCCCGCCTTCTTCGCGGCGGCGCGGAACCGCTTGAGGGCGGTGACGAACTGGCTGAAGACCAGGGCGTTGTGCCCCTCCGCGGCGACCTCGGTGAGCTGTGCCATCAGCTCCGCCTCCTTTGCGGCGGGAATGTCCGCGCCGCGCTTGTCCGCATCCTCCGGATAGAGGGCGGCCTGGCGGAGTCGCAGGAGGCCGGTTAAGATGGCCGCCCCGATCAGAGCCCCCTCGCCACTGTCGATGGCCTGCTGCACGTGGTGCTGGTGGTGGCTTCGCAGGGTCTCGTAGAAGCGCGCCTGCTCCGGCCCCATCTCGCAGGTCAGAACCGTTTCGGTGCGCGGCGGCAGCTCCGGGGCGACCGCCTCCTTGGTCCGCCGCAATACGAAGGGCGCCACCATCCGACGCAGACGCGCAAAGCGCCGCGCCGTGGTCTCGGAGTCGGCGCTACCCCGCTTGGGAAAGTGGTTATTGAACTCCGCTTGCGTCCCGAAGACGCCGGGGTTCAGGAAGTCCATGATCGACCACAGATCCGTCGAGACGTTCTCCACCGGCGTGCCCGTCAGCGACAGCCGCAACTCAGCCGTGAGTCGCTTCACGCTCCCGGTGGTCCGGGCGTAGGGATTCTTGATGAACTGCGCCTCATCCAGGCAGACTAGGCGCCAACTGATCGCCTCCAGTGTCTCGGCATCCCGCAGCGCCGTCGCATAGCTCGTCACCACGAGGTCAGAATGTGACAGGAAATCGATGTCAACGGTGCGATCCCCACCATGGTGCACCACCACTGTGAGCGCCGGGGCAAATCGGTTCGCCTCGCGCTGCCAGTTGGTCAGGGTCGACACCGGCGCAATGACCAGGAATCCACCGGGGGTGGCGGGTGCCTCGACCACTCCGTCCTGCCCGCCGCCTGCCTGGCCGCCGGGGCGCTCCCCGTCGTCCTTCCTCCCGTCGCCCGCGCCGGGTGCCGCCGTAAAGCCCGGCTCATCCTCCCGCCCGGTCTCGTGGAGATGGAGCATGAGCGCCAGAGCCTGGACTGTCTTGCCCAGACCCATGTCGTCGGCAAGGCATCCCGAGAGGCCGTGCTTCGCCAGCGTGCGTAGCCAGACGAAGCCCTCCCGCTGATAGGGCCGGAGCTCAGCCTTCAAGCCCTTCGGAAGCGCGACGTCCTCCCGGGCGGCTTTCTGGTCGCTGTAGCTCAGCAGTTCCTGCGCCAGGTCGGCCAGGTCCAGGAGGCGGTCGTCGGCCTGGTCCGCCAGGTCGCACGCCTCTTCCACCGCCGCGAGGTTGAAGAGCGGGATGTGCGCCTCGCCGGCGCCCTGCATCAGCTCGAGGATCCGGCGCAAGCGCTCAATGTCTTCGCGCTCGAGGGGCACCAGGATTCGTCCGTCCCGGATGCCCTGCTCTTCGACGAGCTGTTCCAGTAGATCCGGATCAATTTGGCGACCGTCCGGACGCTCAACCTCAATCTCGAACCAGTCCAGACCGGACCGGGCACTCACGGCGAGCCGCTCAGGCTTCTTCAACCTTGCTCGACTGCCGTCGAGGTACTCCATGTAGACGGCAAAGCCCGCATTCAGAAGAGCGACTCCTGTGCGCAGGGGTTCGGGGTATTTGGCTCCCGCCGGTGCGTCGGGCGGAATCGTCCACACCCACACGCGAAGGTAGTAATCGTAGGTTGCCCGGGAGCCGACGATCTTGTCGGCCTTCCGGATGACCCGGTCCGAAATGCCGTCGCGGACCTCGTGGATGCGGTACTCGCCGTCGTAGAAGCCGTCGGCGGGTGTCTCACCTTCCGGCGATATGGCGAGGTAGTAGGTGTGCCGATCGTAGTCTCCATGACCGCGGCTGATCAGAAACGCCGGCTCCGGTTCGACCTGCACAACCCGCACCTTCTCTGGCTGGGAGACCGTCACGCTGTCCGGAAAGCGCTCGGCAAGGCGAGCCAGGCTGCCGAGGCGGTACGCCTGGGAGAGGCTGAACACGCCGTGGGGACCGCGAAGCGGGGCGAGCCCCGCGACGGGACCATCCTCGGCGTCAACCAGAAGCACGCCGCTGCGGTCGAAGAGCACGCTGCTTCCGACGCCGCGGTCGAAGGCCACCGCGGCTTCCGGGTCAATGCAGATGTCTGAGTTGGCGCGAGCTTCGAGGGCAAGACTGATCCCGCCGGGACCGGGGACCGGTTTCACCTGAATGTCCAGGCGTTCGAGCCGGGACACCCGCACGGGTCGAGCCCTGGCGCCGGATGCGGTGTGCCACGTCCCGACGAAAATCGGCGCGGCCAGCTCCTCGAGTTGGCGGGCAAAGAGCACCGCCGGGGCTGCTCCGCCGAGCACGTCCAGGTGAGCTGCAAGCCCCGTTGCAACAGGACAATCGCTGTGTACCCGTCGGCCACGGGGAATGCGCTCCACTCTGCCGTAGGCACCGTCCTTGCGCCGGTACTGTCCGGCCAGGTAGATCATCGGCCGCCAGCCGTTGAAACGGTGCCCCGGATCGTCCCCGATCTCCATGAGGAAGGCGAGGCGCCGGCCGACCGCCTCATCCCGGACCACCCGGATCCTGCCGTCCCCGGGGTCCCGGTCTTCTTCATCGTCCGCTTCGGCGGAGCGCCGCCCGCCCGCAGTGCGGTCCATCGCTTCGGTCAGGTCAATGACGTACTCCTGCGGGCCCACGTCCTCCGGGGGCGCCTGAGTGACGGTTCCCATGACGGTCGGCCCGAAGACCTCTTCTTCGAGAGCGCGCTCCTGTGTCGGCTCCAGATTGCCCCGTACCGCGCCTTCGAGGTGCGAGTCGCGCAGGCTCCCGGCCAGAATAGTGCAGACCACGGCAACGAGGTGCTTGCACCCCACCCCGACCGGGCAGGTGCAGTAGCTGATGTCGAGGTTCTCCGCATCCAGAAAGGCGGTGTACGGGCGCGGGCGCGTGCCGCTGATCTGCGCAACGACCAGGCTCCCGTCGACTTCAATGGAGCCGACGTGTCCGTCGTGAAAGTACGCGACGCCGCGAGCCATGGCGCCCGGATCAAACTTCAGCATTCCAATGGCAACTACACACCGCACGACCCTGGTGCTTCAAGGGTGAACCGACAATAAGATCATTTCATGGATCGATGTATACATGTCCGCGCAGATAGAGCCTCGCCGTACCGCCGATGCGGACACGATCACCGTCGACGCGGCACTCCAGCACCCCTCCCCGGGGCGAGAGCTGGTGAGACACGAGCAGGTCCTTGCCGAGCCGCTCCGCCCAGAAGGGCGCAAGGGTTGCATGCGCCGACGCGGTGACCGGATCCTCCGCAATGCCGACCTGCGGTGCGAAGAAGCGGGCGCCGAAGTCGACCGTCGCCCCGGAGCCGGCCGTTGCCCCGAAGTCGACCGTTGCCCCCGGGCCGGCCGCCGTCACAATGACACCCTCGGCGGGAAGCTGAGAGATGACCCGGAAGTCCGGGCGCATGGTGCGGATGGCATCGAAGCGCTGGAGAAGAAAGAGCAGGTGGTGACGGCCCTGGAAGGCAGCAATGGGAATGGTGCCCACCGCCCGGGCGGCGCCGACGGGAACCTCGCACTTCTGCACGGGATCCGCCGGCAGTTCCAGCACGTATGAACCTTCACCGTCGTGATCGTTCACCGTCACAGGAAGCTCTCCACTGTGCGGCGAGTGGAAGCTCAGAGATGTCCCGTCCCCATCCTCCGGAGGTTGCAGATAGTTCACCACAACGTAGGCGGCGGCAACGGTGGCGTGACCGCAGAGCTCGACTTCCCTGCGAGGTGTGAACCAGCGGATCTCGTAATCGGGTTGAATGAAGGCCGTCTCGGTGAGGTTGTTCTCCGCGGCAATGCTCTGGAGCACTTCGTCGGCGGGCCACTCGCCCTCCAGAGGGATAACCGCCGCCGGGTTTCCCCCGAAGGTTCGTCTCGTGTAGACGTCAATGTGGAAGATCTCGAAGGTTGGCACAGGAGCTCCTCCTTGGCGGAACCGGTCTTGAGCCCGGACGTTCCGGTCCGGTAGTGGGGCGCAGCTGCCTACGTCTCCAGAGGAAACCGGACCGTTGCCGACACCCCGCCATCGGTTGCGGCCATGACAATGGTACCACCGAGTTGGGCGACGAGCGAGTTCACCAGGAGGAACTCCGTCGTTTCCGACTGCTTACGCACCGTCTCGGGCACCTCGTGAGCATCGTCCTGAACAGTGATCACAAGTTCCCGGTCGTCTCGCGCCATCTCCACCGAGACGGACCCTTCCGGACGGCGGGGTTGCAGTGCACGATCGAACGGGTGGAGGGATCAATGGCCAGGATGACTTCGTCGATGCTCCCGCACACGGCCCGAAGGATGTCCTCTTCCTTGTACATGGTGCGCTCCGCTCCACATGCTACCATGGCGTCAGGATCCTCGCACCTCGGATTGCGCCTGAAGCGTTCGCGGTGCGTGGTACGTTACGGCTTCGCGGCGTCGTGTCGCGGTGCACATCTTCGGCGCACCCTCGCTGCGGTCGCCGCGTGATCGTTTATCGGTACCTACTGCCGGGCCGGCCACTTCCCCGGCGGAGTCAGCCTCGCTATACTCCCCGCCATGGAATGGAGAGCGAGTCACATCCTGGTGAAAGATCGGTCCCTCGC
>CAZZIE010000083.1:0-17427 GCA_964654185.1 uncultured Spirochaetaceae bacterium
TCGGAACCGTCCGCCCGGCCCGACCATTGCCACCAAGATCGCCCTGGCTTTGGACACGACCATGGACTATCTCTTCCTGGGACGTGGCGAGAAGTACCCGGGGGACCGCAGCAGTTCCGGTATCCCCCCTGATCGTGTCGCGGGCGCCGGGCGTGAAGGTTCTGCCGGCACTGCGGAGCGGCGCGCCTGGTTGGCTCCGGACCATCGGAATCCGGACGGTCAGGAGCGATCCGGCGGTGGCGGGTTCGGCGCTTCCGGCGCTCACCCTCAGGGCAGCAGCGAGAGTGACGGGGATTCTGGCTACGACCCAAAGGTGCAGGCGTGGCTGGACGCGATCCCCGGCAGAGCGCACCGGCTCCGGGCGTACCGAATCGGGGCTTCCCTGCGCCTGCTGTCACCGGACAACCTCAGCAATCTCGAGCACGTCATCAAGGGCATGCTTCTGGCTGAGGGGTACACCTACGACGAGGTGGAGGCGGTGTTCTCGTCTCTGCCGCCCGAAGAAGCGGAGTAGCACTCCGCCGCCAAGACCCTCCCGGCACCTCCGCCTGGCGGGGCCCACGTCCGGTCCCGCCGGTTCCTACGCTGCCTGCGGACGCCGGACCGGCGCCCGGTTCTCCCCTGCCGTCAATACCATTCCCGCGTTTCACTATTATTTCTGATTGCTCCACTCGCGCAGGCTCTCAGTGGCCCTGGGGGGAATAACCTACCTCCGCGCTTCAAAATCATTTGACAATCCGTCATTTCAATGGTTCACTATTTTAAAGGTTAGACCATAACCCGCCTGGCGGGCCGCCGGGTGGCGGGCCGTGCACCGGCGGGCGGCGCACCGACGGTGGGTGCTCCGTTGGGCTTCGGGTCTGTGCGCCGGCGGACCGGCGGCACGCCAGCCTGCGACCTGCCGGGGCCGCAGGGTGATCTGCACCGGACAACAAGGAGGGTGAATGAAAGCGGTCGTTTTCACCGAACCGGGCAAGCTGACGGTACAGGATGTGGCGGAGCCTGAGATCGGTCCCGACGAAGTGCTCATTCGTCCCAAAGCCGTGGGGATCTGCCGCTCCGACTTCGACCTCCTTGCCGGCGAGTATGTATTGCCGCTTCACTGGCCGATCATTCCCGGACATGAGTATTCCGGCGAAGTAGTGGAGGTCGGCGGGAACGTCTCGGACTTCGCGCGGGGTGACCGCGTGGTCGGGGAGTGCGCCGTCGACTGGGAGAGCACCTGCCGCTCCGACGGTTCGGGCTCGCTTCGCTGCGGGTCGGTGGGTCGCCATTTCGGGTTCACCATTGACGGCGCCATGGCGGAATACACCAAGGCTTCGGCGTCGTGGCTGCATAAGCTTCCGGACAACCTCACCTTCGCCGAGGGAGCGCTCATCGAGCCCTTTACCGTCGGCTACTACGCGCTGTCACATATCGGGGGGGTCGACCCCTCGGACACCGTGCTCATTCTGGGGGCCGGCGTGATCGGAATGTCGGTGCTCCTCTCCGCAGTAGGCCGGGGGGCGCGCACGATCGTCGCCGATCGGCAGGATCACCGCCTGGACCTCGCGAAGAACCTCGGCGCGGACGAAATCATCGACACAAGAAAGAGTGATCTCGTTGAAGCCGCTCTCGAGCTGACCAACGGCCAGGGTGCCGACGTCACCGTGGAGGCCGTCGGCGCCGACCCGCTTCTTCAGCGGCTCTTCGATCTGACCGGCGAGGGCGGCCGTGTCTCCATTACCGGCCTCAATTTCAACGAGAACCTGCAGGTGCCGCTCTACAAGATTCAGGCCAAGGACCTGAAGGTCTGGGGAAACTCAGGCTCGCCCTTCGTCTGGCCGGCGGCGATCCAGTTCCTATCCAGAGTCAAACCGCCGTTGTCGCGGCTCAGATCGCATGAGTTCGCCCTGACGGATGCCCGGGAGGCCTTCGCCACTGCGGAGGATCCGGCGAATGCAATCAAGGTGCACATTGTGCCGTGAACCCGGGTTCATGCAACCGACGGCGCAACGGGCCGACGGCCCAGCGGGCCGACAGCCCAGCGGGCCGACGGCGCGCCGGGAAGAGTGTGGCCCAGGGCGCATGAGGAGGTGATGACGAGGGACAGACGTGAATGAACACGCATCAGACGTGAACGAACGGCCGCATCGACGCGGCTGAAGCAGGAAACCCTTCAAGATAAAAGGAGATAGAAGATGAAAAGAGTACTGGTTCTCACATTGATGTTGATAATTGCCGCCGGGATGGTATTCGCCGGTGGGCAGGGGGAAGCTGAAGGCGAGCCTGGAAAGGCCAACTTCACCTTCATTGTCAAAGACATGACGAATCCCTACTACTGGCGCATGCGCGAAGGCGCCCAGCGGGCGGCCAAGGAGTTCGACGTGAACTTCACCTGGCTCGCGGCACAGTTCAACGGCGACATTGAGGGACAGATCGGCATTGTCGAGTCTCAGCTTGCGCTGCAGCCCGACGCGTTGATCCTGGTTCCCATGAACGGCACCGCTCTGTGCCCGAAGGTGCGGGAGGCGAACGACATGGGCATTCCCGTGATCAATCCCGACACCCGCCTGACCTGTGATGAAGCCGAAGCGGTTTCCTTCGTCGGTCTGGACGAACGACAGTCCGCCATCCAGATGGCTGAGTTCCTGGTCGAGTACTACGACGGCCAGGCGAAGCTGGCGATTCTCGAGGGCTTCCGCGGCAGCTCTACGGCCGAAGAGCGGCTGGTCGGCTTCAACGAGGTCTTCGATCAGCACGACGGCATGGAAGTTGTGGCCTCCCAGACCGC
Organism: uncultured Spirochaetaceae bacterium; assembly: GCA_964654185.1. Taxonomy (GTDB): domain Bacteria; phylum Spirochaetota; class Spirochaetia; order DSM-27196; family PWMO01; genus CAYFQV01. The sequence continues at coordinate 2,774 of CAZZIE010000083.1, forward strand.
GGACTGGGACCGCGAGAAGGGCCTGAGCGTGTCGGAGAACATTCTCCAGGCGCATCCTGATCTCGATCTCATCGTTGCCTCCAACGACGAGATGGCCCTGGGCGCGATCCAGGCCGTGAAGTCCGCCGGCAAGGAAGATCAGGTCATGGTCACCGGCGACGACGCCATTCCGGCAGGACTTCAGGCGCTGAAGGATGGAGAAATGCTTGCCACCATTGACGGCAACACCGATCAGGTCGGCTACGAAGCGGTGCGCGCCGCCTACCAGGTGGTCGTGGAAGGGGCAACGGATCTGCCCGAATGGATCAAGGTGCCGTCGACCGTCATGACGCAGGAAGACGTGACCGACGAGTATCTTGAGGGGCGGGGCATTACCCTCGATTAGTCTACCTACGTCGAGTAGTTACGGTGCGCCCGTGGCTGTTTGCGCCGCCGCGCGGAATCACACCGCGCGGCGCGTTCAAGCCGCGGGGTGTCCCGGCGGCCGCTCAGGATGTCGCGGGCGCACCCCACTTCTCACACGCAAAGGGTTACCGCATGGCGCAATCCGAACTGTTACTTGAGGTCAAGAACCTCTCGAAATCCTTTCCAGGCGTTCAGGCGCTGAAGAACGTCAACTTCACGCTGGCGCCGGGGAGCATTCACGCGATCGTCGGGGAGAACGGCGCCGGGAAGTCCACCCTCATCAAGATCATGAGCGGTGTGCACAGTCCGGACGAAGGGGAGATCTTCCTCGAGGGCCGGAAGGTCAGAATCGAGAATCCCCGAGAGGCGCACCACCACGGCATCTTCACCGTGCACCAGGAGCTCAGCCTCGCTCCCAACATGAGCGTGGCGGAGAACGTCTTCCTGGGCATGCCCATTCCCCGGAGACCCGGGGGCTTCATTCGGTGGAACGAGCTGCATACGCAGACCGCAAGCATAATGGAGAACCTCGGGTTGGAGATGGATCCACGGCTTCGCGTCGGCTCCCTCAAGGTGGGCGAGCAACAGCTCGTGGAAATCGCGAAGGGTTTTGTCACTGAGCCGAAGATTCTGATTCTCGACGAGCCGACCTCGGCGCTGTCGATGCACGAGATCCGCTACCTCTTCAAGACGCTCAAGACCATCAAGGAATCGGGCTTCGGCGTCATCTATATTTCGCACCGTCTCGAGGAGATCTTCGAAATTGCCGATACGGCGACGGTCTTACGTGACGGCGAAGAGATAACCACTACTGAGGTGTCGAATCTGGACCGGGACTCGATTGCCCGCATGATGACCGGCAAGGATACCACCCTGGTCGACCGCGAGACCTTCCGGCAGGATGTCGAGCGTGGCGCTGAGGTGCTCCGAGTGGAGGATCTCACTGCCCACGGCGTCAACGGCGTGAGCTTCTCGGTCTATCGCAACGAGATCCTGGGAATAGCGGGCCTCATGGGTGCCGGCCGGACGGAGCTGGCCAAGACCATCTACGGCGCCCAGGACCGGGAGGAAGGGGCGATCTACCTCGAGGGCGAGCCGGTTCACGTGAAGAATCCGGAGCACGCTCTCGGTCTCGGAATCGCCTACACCACGGAGGATCGCAAGAATGAGGGACTTCTCCTGGAGCAGTCGGTGAAGTTCAACCTCACCCTCTCGATTCTGCGGGACATTGCCACCTACGGCTGGCTCGGAAAGCGTGAGGTCACGACTGCAAACGAGATCGTTGAACGATACAACGTCGTGACTCCGAGCATCTCCAAGCAGATCAAGTACCTCAGCGGCGGCAATCAGCAGAAAGTCGTTATTGCCCGCGCCCTCGCCGCAAAGCTCAAGGTGATCATCCTGGATGAACCGACAAAAGGTGTCGATGTCGGGGCAAAACAGGAGGTCTTCTCCCTGGTGAATCAGCTGGCTCACCAGGGGCTGGCGGTCATCTTCATCTCCTCCGAATTGTCGGAGGTCGTTGATGTCGCGGATCGGATCCTCATGGTCCGGGACGGCCGGATCGTGTCGATCCTGAACCGGGCCGAAGCAACGAAGCAACGTGTCATAGAAACCCTGATTACGGAGACGAATCAATGAGAAAATGGATCAGCGCACGTCCCTTCCTGTGGATCGTGATCGTCATGGTCATTCTCGGGGCGATACTCTCTCTGCTCTCCCCGTACTTCCTGACCCGCGGCAACATAACCAACCTCCTGAAGCAGGTGTCCATTCTGGCGCTCCTGGCGGCGGGGCAGACACTGGTCATCCTGTCGGCGGGAATCGATCTTTCCGTCGGCTCGGTCCTGGCACTGTCAGCCGTCCTCATGGGCGGGTTCATGAACACCAACAGCATGCCCGCCATCGTCGCCATCCTCCTGGGCGTGGTCATTGCCGCAGCCATCGGCGCCTTCAACGGCGTGGTCATCTCCAAAGCAAAGATCCCGCCCTTCATCGTCACCCTGGGCATGATGGGCATTGCGCGGGGGCTTGCTCTGGTCTACACGAAAGGAGCCTCCTTTCAACTACGGTCGGAGACCCTCGACTTCATCGGGAGCGGTACCGTCATCGGTATTCCCTTTCCCATAATCATTGTGGCGGTGGTGTACATCATCCTGTACTTCGTGTTGAAACAAAACGTCTTCGGGCGAAACGTCTACGCGATAGGCGACAATGAGGATGCCAGCCGTCTTGCGGGTATCAACGTTGACCGTCACAAGATCGTGATCTACACCATCAGTGGATTCTGTGCGGGTCTCGCCGCGGCGGTAATGATCGGTCGGCTCTCCTCGGCGCCGCCGAACGTCGCCGTTCAGAGCGAGCTCCAGGCGATTGCCGCGGTCATCATCGGCGGGACGAGCTTCACCGGCGGTATCGGCAGCATTGAGACGACCCTGATCGGCGCCATGATCATGACCATGATCACCAACGGCCTCAACATCCTCGGCGTCTCATCATTCTGGCAGCAGGTCTTCGTCGGCGCCATCATCATCCTGGCGGTCTGGCTGGACAAGCTCAAAGTCCAGAAGTAGGAGCGCGACCGCATGCCGACGCAGGCGCAGGGACCCCGAACGGCGGAGCCGTCGCGGGCGCAGGTCGGGTCATCCCACCGGCACCGGGGGCGGGTCTACGTCGTTACCGGCGGGACTCAGGGTCTGGGCCGGGGGATCGCAGAATACCTTTCTGAGGTCGATGCCAAAGGGCTGATCATCTGCGGTCGCAACCGCGAACGCGGGGAGGCCGTTGCGGCAGCGCTCACCTCCGGGGAAACCCGCTGTGTCTACGTGCCGGCGGATCTGGAGGGGGAAGCGGACTGCCGCGCGGTCATCCGCGCGGCTGATCGGGAGTTCGGCACGGTGCACGGGCTGGTCAACGCCGCGGGGATCACCGACCGCGGCGACCTCGAGACGACGTCGGTGGAGGCCTGGGACCGCATCATGGCGGTGAACGCCCGGGCCCCCTTCATTCTCATGCAGGAGGCGGTGCGCCTCATGAAGCGCGACCGCGTCCCCGGCAGCATTGTGAACATGGTCAGTGACACCGCTCATTGCGGTCAGAGCTTCCTCACCGCCTACGCCGCGAGCAAGGGCGCTCTGGCGACGCTTACGAAGAACGCCGCCAACGCCCTCCGGTGGGACCGGATCCGGGTCAACGGGATCCTCCTGGGCTGGATGTACACCCCGACGGAGCATCAGAAGCAGCTCGAAGCGGGTGCACCGGAAGACTGGCTCGATCGGGCCGAGCGGGAGAAACCCTTCGGCCGGATCCTGAGGCCCCGGGACCTGGCGTATCTGGTCGAGTACCTCTTGAGCGATCGTGCGGAAATGATGACGGGCTCACTTATCGACTTCGATCAGAAGGTTATCGGGGAGCTCGAAGAGTAGGTGTGGGGTGCGGCCCCACCCGTGGCACTGCGCAACGGGTTCGCGCCGCTACCGGTACAGCCGCGCCGCCGCTGGAACAGCCACATCGCTACCGGTGTAGCCGCGCCGCCGCCACGTGAGCTTCCAGTGCCGTTAATTGCTCAGCTTCTTGTTCCAGGAGTCGAAGAATCCGCTGTTGGGATCCCAGGCGCCGTCCTTCTTCGTCGTGAGGAGCGGATGCGCCTCTTTGTTCCCGTCTACGTAGTATGCAATCCACTCTGCAAGACGCAGGCCCAGTCGACGGCACGCGTCCGCCTCTTCCGGAGCTCGGGGAGCTTTTGCAACGGTCGCACCGTAGTGAAGGGTAAACTTTGGATGTACGTAGTCTGTGGTACCGAAGACCAGAAAGCCGAAGTTCATGAGGAGGTTTGTGAGGGAAAGACAGGTCATCTCCGCGCCCCCACCGTAACCTCCGGCAGAGGAGAAGGTGCAGCCGATCTTCCCGTCGACGTTGGGCCACAGTGTATCGGCGTGATCGTCCCACCACTTCTTCATCTTCCAGGACATGACGCCCAGGTTGGTAGGGGAGCCCAGAGCTATGCCATGCGCCCAGAAGAGGTCATCCGCTGTTGCCTGATCGATGTGGAGCCGGCGAACCTGCATCACAGACGCGCCGTCGGGGGAGCGCAGGGATTCCGCCCCCTCCGCGACGAGCTCCGCCATCTGACCGGTGTGGCCGGTCTCCGTGTCGTAGAGAACTAGAAGATTGCCCATGTGCACCGAGAGTACACCGGTTTTCTCAGACCGACAAGCAAAAGGTCCGACAAAAGACCGACATCCCTTGTCAAGCAGGACGAGACGCTCCTGTGCGGCGGGGTGCCCGCCGAAACAGCAAGAAAGTCTTTGACAGGCATCGTAGACAGTGGTTTAATGTATTAACGGTTAGACCAATCGACAATTTTACAGACAGGAGTTTTCAATGACTGAGTTTCGAGATGTTACTGGAAAGGTTGCAATTGTCACCGGCTCGGCTCGCGGCATCGGTCGGGGCATTGCGGAGACCCTTGCCATGGAAGGGTGCAAGGTCGTGCTCGCCGACATCCTGGATCTCGTCCACGATACGGCGAAGGAAGTTGCCCAGCAGTATCCGAGCTCAGAGGCGTACGCGGTACAGCTGGACGTATCGGATGAGAAGGCCGTGAAGGAGCTCGTTGAAGGCGCAGTCAAGAAGTTCGGCAAGCTGGACATCATGGCCAACAACGCCGGCATGCACATGCACACCGGGAACGTCTGGGAGACCGAAGAGAGCCAGATCGACCGGGTTCTGGCGGTCAACTTCAAGGGTATCTTCTTCGGCTGCAAGTACGCCGCCCTTCAGATGATGAAGCAGAAAAGCGGGACCATCGTGAACACCGGATCCTTCTTCGGGAAGGTGGGCCATCCTCAATCCGCAACCTACGGCGCATCGAAGGCGGGCGTGCACACCATGACGCAATCCCTGGCCCTCGAGATCGCCGAGTACAACGTCAACGTCAACGCCCTCTGCCCGGGTCTCGCCGCATCTGAGATGCACTGGGGCTTCGTAGAGGCGGATGCGAAGAAGCTCGGGATCACCTTCGACGAGATGAAGGAGAAGGAGCTCGACGAGATTCCTCTCCATCGGTACGGCTACGGCAAGGACCTCGCCGGCGCAATCATGTGGCTTGCCACCCCCTCCGGGGAGTACATCACCGGCCAGCTGATCAACGTCAACGGCGGACTGGACTTCACCTGAACCGGAGCGCGGAACAAGAGACGGGAATGGAGGATAGACACCTGTTGAGGCAACCACTTTCACGAAAGACAGGGGAAGCGTCGGAGGAGGGCACATGTCGAGTCCAACGATAACCCGCCGATTGCGCGGCGTTCTCGAGAGGCAAGGGCTCTTCGTTGCTTTCATTGTCGTCGTCGCGTTCTTCGCCATCGCCTCCGATCGCTTCCTGACCTATACCAACATCATGCTGGTGCTCCGGCAGGTTTCGGTGCTCGGAACCATCGCCATCGGCATGACGCTGGTGATTGTCGCCGGGAACTTCGACCTGTCGGTGGGGTCCCTGACCTCACTGACGGCGGTCGTCGTCATTTCCATGCACGACATTGTCGGGCCGATCCCGGCCATGCTGATCACGCTGCTGGTCGGACTCGCTTCGGGCACCATTGCCGGTGTGCTGGTCGGTAAGCTCAGGCTCAACTCGCTGATTATCACGCTGGGCTTCCTGGCGGCGCTGCAGGCGGTAACCCTGATCTACACCGGCGGCAAGTACAGCCGGATCGTCGCACCGGAGGAGACCTGGTTCGGGTTCATCGGTCGCGGCTTCGTCCTCGGTATACCCATGCCGGTCATCATCCTGGGGGTGCTGATCATCATCTTCTCCATAATGCTGACCCGAACGGTCTTCGGCCGGCACATTCTGGCGGTCGGCGGCAACAGCGTTGCCAGCCGCTTCTCCGGAATCCGGGACAGCAACATCATCATGGGGACCTTCATCATCTCCGGCGGACTGACCGCTGTTGCGGGAATCATCCTGGGCTCGCGCCTCATGGCCGCCCAGAACTACCTGGGACAGGGCTACGAGTTCGAGGTCATTGCCGGGGTCATCCTGGGCGGGACGAGTCTGCAGGGCGGAGAAGGAAACATCTTCAAAGCCTTCATCGGTATCCTGATCATCGGGATTCTGCGCAACGGCTTCCTGCTGCTGGGACTCCCGTACTACTTCCAGTGGGTCGCGCAGTGGGTCATTGTCGTCGGCGTCGTCTGGATCGACGTTGCATCCAGAAGAGGGAAGCTGCTGGCATGAAACGCGTAATCGGCTTTTTCCGCAAACAACCCATCTGGGCAATCCTGCTCGGCATCATTGTCGTTACCAGCATCTTTCGGCCGGAGTTTCTGGAGATCGGAAACCTGTTGAATATCCTGCTGCAGTCGGCGGTGAACGGCATGCTGGCCCTCGGCATGACCTTTCTCATGATCAACGGCTACTTCGACCTCTCGGTCGGAACCGTCATGGGCTTCACAGCCGCGCTCACGATCGGCATGCAACCGCTCAGCATACCCGTAGCGGTCATCATTGCCCTCGTAGCAGGGGCGGCAATCGGGGCCATCAACGGCTTCTTCGTAGCGAAGGCAAAGATCAACGCCTTCATCGTCACCCTGGGATCCTTCATCGGCGTGCGCGGCCTGATCTACATCTACACGCAGGAGAACGCGCTGGTCGGCACGAACTTCGCCTTCGGCGATTTCGGCGCAAGCCGCATTCTCGGCATTCCGACGCTGTTCATCATCATGATCGTCTTTTCCCTGATCGGCGAGTTCGCCCTCAGGAGAACGGCGCACGGGCGGCGGACCTACGCGATCGGCGGCAACATTGAGGCAGCCGAGAACTCCGGTATCCCCGTGGACCGGACGATCTTTCTGAACTTCGTGCTCTGCGGGCTCACCGCCGCCATGGGCGGCGTCCTCCTCGCGTCCCGGCTCAACGCCGCGACGCCGGGACTGGGATGGCCCGACAAGAACCTCATGACAATTGCAACCGTCGTCCTCGGGGGCACGAGTCTCCTCGGCGGTTCCGGCAGCGTAACCAGGACCCTTGGAGGTCTGTTCACCCTGGGCGTGCTCTACAACGTGCTCAACCTCTTCAATGTGCAGAGTTACTACAACCTGCTTCTCACCGGTCTGGTCCTGATCCTGGTAGTCTTCGTCGACTCGTATCTCAAGCAACGGGAGATGCGGTTCGGGTAGCAGATATAGATATCGTTGATATCTATAACAAAACAAGGTGCCTTGATGTCCCAGTGGCACGGGGTAAAAGGAGCGTGAGCATGCGCAAATTCTCGGTACTGCTTCTGACCATCGTCCTTACGGTGGCACTTGCAGGCCTCGCCTTCGCGGGCGGGCAACAGGAAGGCGGCGAAGCCGCTGCAGAGATGGATGATGATACCATCGTGATCGGTCACACGGCGAACAACGTGGGTATCGACAGTTATCAGACCACCCACGATCGCGTCTTCAGGGAAACCTGCGAGAGCATGGAAGGTGTTGAGTGCATCCAGCTCGATCCGGGCGGCGACGTTGCGCTGCAGCTGAGCCAGGTCGAGGACCTGATCCAACAGCAGGTCGATGTGATTGCAATCTGGCCGGTCAACGGCAAGGCCCTCGTTCCGGGTGCCCGGAAGGCGCACCAGGCAGGCATTCCCGTCGTCATTGTCAACTCTCTGATTGATGAGTCCGGCTACGAGTTCGTTGAGGGCTTCGCCGGTCCGGACACCTACGAAGAGGGTGTGAACGCGGCAAAGGCCATGATCGAGGCCCTCGATGGACAGGGCCAGGTCGTCGAGCTCATGGGACTTCCCGGCTATGTCACGGCGATCCGCCGATCCGGCGGCTTCCAGGACTACATTGCCGACAACGCCCCGGGTATCGAGATCCTCGCCACCGAGCCGACCGACTGGAATCGTGCCAAGGCCACCACGGCCATGGAAAACCTCCTGGTCCGCTTCGGCGATGAGATCGACGGTGTCTACGTTGCCGACGACAACATCGGTATCGGTGCGCTGAACGCCATGAAGGAAGCCGGAGTAGCCGGCGACATTGTCATGACGAGCGCCTGTATGTTCGGTGAAGGCTACGACGCCATGGAAGAGGGCTTCATCTACGGCTCGGTCTATCAGTCACCTGCTGAGGATGCAATCAACGCCGTCGAGATGTCGGTGGCAGTTGCAAAGGGCGAAGAGGTTCCGTTCTGGAACTACTTCGAGACCCCGGTTGTTACTCCCGAGAACATGGATCAGTTCGAGCGACCGAACTTCTAAGTCGCGCAATTGCGGTACCTCCCCCGGTTACCGGGGGAGGGCCGTTTTCGCTAACGAGAGGCGGAGTGGAGATGAGCGAAACGACAGTGGTAAACGCCGAGCATGCCCCCGAGGGAGAGTACGTCCTCGAAGCGCATCAGATTTCCAAGACCTTCCCCGGCGTGAAGGCGCTGGATCACGTCGATCTCAAGCTGAAGCGAGGCGAGGTGCTTGCACTGGTCGGTGAGAACGGTGCAGGGAAGTCGACCTTAACGAAGATCCTGTCGGGAATCCATCGAGCCAATCCCGAAAGTGAACACATCGTGCTTGATGGCGAGAAGGTCGAGTTCAAGAACTCCAATGAGGCGAAGAGCCATGGGCTCGTCACGATCTATCAGGAGCTCTCGCTGGTTCCCGGGCTCACCGTCGCGGAGAACATCTTTCTGGGTAACCTTCCGCGTACCAGGGCGGGGTTGATCGACTGGAAGACGCTGAATGAGCGCGCCCGGGAGATCATGGGCGAGCTCGGCCTGGAAGTGGAACCGGATGAGATTGTCGGCAACCTCTCCATCTCCCGGCAGCAGATGGTGGAGATCGCCCGCGCCCTTTCCCAGGGTACCAAGGTGATCATCTTCGACGAGCCGACCTCCTCGCTCACGGAGACCGAAAAGGACATCCTCTTCGAGAACATCCGCCGTCTGAAGGCGAAGGGTGTGGCCATCATCTACATCACTCACAAGATGGATGAGGTCTTCGAGATTACCGATCGCATCGAGGTTCTTCGGGACGGCAAGAACTCCGGCGGCCTGGTCACGAATGAGGCCAAGCTCGACGACATCATCCAGCTCATGATCGGCCGCGTCGTGGATGATTACTTCCACAAGAACGAGGCGGAGAAGGGCAGCGAGGTCCTCCGTGTGGAGGGGCTCACGAAGAACGGGCTCTTCGAAGATATCAGCTTCACGGTGAGCCAGGGCGAAGTAGTCGGGCTCTACGGTCTTGTAGGTGCCGGGCGCTCGGAGGTCGCCGAGACCATCTTCGGCGCGCGCCCGCTGGATTCGGGCACCATCTACTTGCACGGCCAGGCCATCCGGATCCGCAGCACAAAGGACGCCGTGACACACGGTATGGGTTTTGTTCCGGAAGACCGGAAGCAACAGGGCCTGATTCTGCAGATGACCTGTCGCGACAATACGAGCATTGCCAAGCTCCCCTGGATCAACACGATCGGTTTCGTCGACCGGGGTCAGGAGAAGGCGATCTTCGAGGACTTCAAGGGCAAGCTCTCCATTTCGACGCCGAGCCCGTTGCAACGGGTCGTGAAGCTCTCCGGCGGCAATCAGCAGAAAATCGTCATTGCCAAGTGGATGAGTCTGAACCCGAAGCTTCTCATCCTGGACGAGCCTACGCGCGGCATCGACGTCGGCTCTAAGGCGGAAATCCACAAGCTCATTGCACGGCTCGCCGAGGCGGGGATTGCCATCCTGGTCATCAGCTCGGAAATGCCTGAGATCATGGGCGTCAGTGACCGGATCATTGCCATGCGCGAGGGCCGGATAACCGGCACCTTCGAAGGGGATGCGATCACTGAAGAGAATCTCATCACGGCCATTGCGCACGTGGAACCGGTGGCGGAGACCGCCGGAGCACAATAGAGAATAGAGAATACGGAGCGGACAATGCAGAAAGCTCGCGTGGGCGTCCTCGGAATGGGACGACAGGGACAGATACACTCTCGCAACGTTGCCTACATGATCCCCGAGGCGGAGTTGGTCTGTGCGAGTGACATCTCCATGGAGCGGGTGCAGCAGGTCGGCATTGACGGTATTGATCTGTACGATGACTACCGTCGCGTCCTGGAGCGCAAGGATCTCGACGGCGTGGTGATTGCCACGTCGACGGACACTCACGAGGAGGTGATCCGCGCGACCGCGGACGCCGGGCTCCACATGCTCTGTGAGAAGCCCATTGCCACGACGCTTCCGGCAATAGACGCGCTTCTGGACGTCGTCGACAAGGCCGGGGTGAAGTTCATGGTGGCTTTCAATCGCCGCTTCGATCCGACCTTCGCCCGGGTTCGTCAGCTCGTAGCCGACGGCACCGTCGGCGCCCCCATGATCGTCAACATTACCAGTCGCGATCCCAAGCCACCCCACCTGGAGTACCTCAAGGTGTGCGGCGGCATCTTCTTCGACACTGCGGTTCACGACTTCGACATGGCGCGCTACCTCTCCGGTCTGGAGATCGAGGAGGTCTACGCCACCGGGAGCGTCCTCGTTGACGAGCGCATTGGAGAGCTCGGTGACCTGGACACGACCATGATCACCCTGCGGTTCGCCGGTGGTGCGGTGGGCTCCATCAATAACTCCCGTCAGACCGGCTTCAGCTACGACCAGCGGGTAGAGGTCATGGGAAGCAAGGCCACCGCCTTCGGCGGCAACGAGACTCCGACCCGGGTGGAGTACATCGACCCTGAGGGCACCCACAGCGACGTGCCCCTCTACTTCAACATGGAGCGCTATCCCGCCGCCTTCCGCGGAGAGATGCAGGGATTCGTCGACTGCATTCGCAACGACACTGTCCCGCCTTCGACCGGGCATGACGGCCGGACCGCGGTTGCGCTGTCCATGGCGGCGCGAAAGTCCTACGACGAGCACCGCCCGGTGCGCCTCGAGGAAATCGGGTAGGCGGGGACAGGAATTGAAGAGGACAGAGAAGGAGCGTTCGAATCAATGAACAAGATCGGCATTTGTGAGTGGACCATGCCTATTACCGGTCCCTACGTGTGCAAGTTCGCATCGGAGCTCGGGTACGACGGTCTCCAGTTGAACATCGGGTCCTATGAGAAGCGCTTTCCTCTTTCCCGCAAGGCGACGCAGGAAGCCTACAAGGAAATGGCCGCGGAGTACGGCATTGAATTCGCAAGCATGGCGACCCGAACAACAGACTTCTACTCCATGTTCGCTCAAGAGGGAACGGAAGAGCACCAGGTAGTGGTGACCTCCATTGAGAAGGGCATTGAGGCGTGCGAGAAGCTCGGGATCGACATCTTCATGATCCCGAACTTCGTGAAGAGCGAGGCGCGCACCGAGGAGGAGATTCGCATTCTCGTGAAGCACCTCCAGTGGGCGTGCGACCTTGCCGCCGACCACGGAGTGGTCGTTGCAGAGGAAAACTTCTTCTTCGTCGAGGACACCATGCGCCTCTTCGATGCGGTGGACCGCGAGAATCTGGGGCTCTACTTCGACCTGCAGAACTACTACCTCAACAGGGGCATTCACACCCCCGATATCATCGAGCCGCTCATGCCCTACATCGTTCAGGTCCATGCCAAGGACGGCAAGAACGGCGATCTCAGCGGTGCGCCCCTCGGGCAGGGGGACGTGGATCTCCTGGAGTCGATCGACGTGCTGAAGACCCAGGGGTACGACGGGTGGTACATCAACGAGAACTACTACGACGTCCCGCCCCTGGTTACCGAAGAGGATGACCCGGTGGAGAAGATCAAGGACGACCTGGCTACGCTGCGCAAGGCACTGGCTTAGAGAATACATGCGGTGCCTCCGTCGAGGACGTGCCGCCACGGAGAAATGTGAGGAGGAACACATGGGCACGTTAGGGACAATGGCAACGGATTGCGAAATCCGTATCGACTACGACAAGCTTCGCAAGGACCGGCTCCGGAAGACGCAGGAGCAGATCAAGAAAGACGGTCTCGGTGCACTGCTTGCATTTGATCACGACGCCATTCGATACATCACGAGCACCAAGCTCAACGACTGGATGAACAACAAGCTGGCCCGGGCGGTCCTTGTTGCGGCAGATAAGGATCCCATCCTTTACGAGGCGGGAAGCGCTATCGAGGCAAAGAAGGCGCTCTGCCCGTGGATTGCGGACCGAATCTTTCCGTTCACCGGTGGCGCCATGCGGGGATCCTTCCCCACCCAGGTCGTGTACGATCATGCGAAGAACTTCGCCAAGGAGATCAAGTCGATTCTCAAGGAGTGGGGAGTCGACAAGGAGCCTCTGGGGATGGACATCACCGAGATCCCCTTCATGAAGGCGCTCCAGGACGAGGGCATCAACGTCGTCGACGGTCAGCAGACCATCCTCGAGCCGCAGCGGGTCAAGACCAAGGAAGAGGTCGATCTCATTGAGCTCTCCATTGCCATTGACGAAGCCGCATTCTGGGAAGTGGTCTCCACGGCCAGGCCCGGCATGAAGGAGAACGAGATCAACGGCCTTCTTCGCCGGAAGATCTACGAGCTCGGCGCGGAAGAGATCCAGAACATCAACGTCATCAGCGGCAACCGCTCCCAGCCTCATCCCCATGACGCATCCGATCGGATGCTGCGCATGGGCGATATGCTCTACATTGACATTGTCAGCGTCTTCAACGGCTACCACACCTGTTACTATCAGACCTTTGTGATCGGCCCGCCGACGCAGAAGCAGCTCGACATCTATCGCAAGGCCTACGACTGGCTCTTCGACGCCGCCGCGCTGTTGAAGCCCGGCCGCAGTACCGCCGAGATCGCCGAAGTGTGGCCTTCCGCCGAGGAGCTCGGTCTCTCCAGCGAGGCGGAGGCCTTCGCTTTGCAGCTCGGTCACGGCATCGGCATGACCCACTGGGCGAAGCCCGTTATCAGCCGCTGGTTCAGCTTCGACCATCCGGAGATCCTGCAGGAAGGCAACGTCTTCGCCCTGGAGACCTACTACGGCGAGGAGGGCGACGGCGCCCGCATCGAAGAGATGTTCGTCGTCACCGCCGACGGCTACCGGCAGCTCTCCAAGTTTCCGAGCAAGAACCTGGTGTCCTGCCCGGTCTGGGCGAATCCCTTTCCGGCGGTGGAATAGACGGAGCCGCCCCGCGGCGGCGCGCCGCCTCGCCGCCCCGCGGGTACGGGCCGCCTGGCCGCCGCGGGGCCGCCGTGGCCCGGCACTCCAGTAACCCCCGCACCCCGCCCGTTCCGATCCCGGTAAAGCACTCCGCCGGGGCCGGACGAGCGGGGGCTTTTTGAGCGCGCCGAGCACGCCGCAGCGTGCGTGCCGCCACGCCTGTCCCTGCACTGCGTATGTGCTTCTATCAGATGTCGCTGTTCGAGCTCGGGGCGGGGCTCTCTTCGACCGTCCGGATTTCTTCGGGGGTCATTTCGAGGTGCCGTCGCATGGTGATTCGCGCCAGGTCGGGATCCCGCTTCTTCAGCGCTTCAATGATGCGTTCATGACCAAGTACTGCACGACCGACCCCCGTCGCACTAATGGTGCCGACTCGCGCTTCACGAAGGTGGTGGGCCACGGAGTCCAGCATGATCTTGAAGACATCGTTGTCTGCGAGTCGGACAAGCATGTTGTGAAACTCGAGATCCGCGGACACACAGTAGTCGAGGTCGTCTGCATGCTCACGCATCCGGGCCACATTTGATCTCAAGCGTTCCAGGACATCGTCGGTGACGCGAGGAGCCGCAAGAGCCGCAATTTCCCCCTCCAGGGTCACCCGCGCCGTCAGCAAGTCCGACAGCGAGACCTTCGAGCGCTTTGCCGCAATGTCGAAGACTTCGGCGACGGGTTTGGTCGAGGGGTGACTCACCCGCGGCCTTCTGCCGTGGGTGATCTCCACGAGCCCCTGAGCCTGCGCGAGGCGGAGCGCCTCACGGAGACTGTATCGTCCCACATTGAGCCGTGCGGCCAACTCCCGCTCCGGCGGTAGCTCGCTACCTGGTTCGAGTTTCCCCTGGAGCACGAGATCTCGAAGGAGGGCAAGTATTTGTTCTGTCTTGTCGCCGGAGCGTATCGGAGCGAAGTCACTGGTCATATGGCACCTGATCTTATGGATTGATATCCGGATACGTCAACGATGCGCCGCAGTCTTCCTGCAGCTTGCGGTTGACAGCCGCGAACACTATGGTATGATATCAACATATCTTACCAGAAGCGAGGTCGCGGGCCAAGCCCGTATTGAACATGGAACATTACCGCATTGCCATGATCCCGGGAGACGGGGTCGGACCCGAGATT
>CAZZIE010000084.1:0-12105 GCA_964654185.1 uncultured Spirochaetaceae bacterium
GCCGGCAAACCGGTTCGAGGCGATCGACCGGGTTGAGCCGCGGCCGACAGAGGAGCGTCTGGCGGCGACCCTCGCCGCTACCGCGGTGGCGGTGCAGAAGGGCGCACGTGTTCTGCGCGTTCATGATGTTGCCGAAACCGCCGATCTAGTAACCGTAATGGGCGCACTCTCAGACGCCGATCATATCGATCCTACGACCACGGAGGCAGGACCCACCCGGTGAGCTGGCTAACAGATATCTGGTTCATGCGAGACATCGTGCTACCGGCGCTCGATGTCGGCATCATCGCCTTCATCATCTACAAGGCGTACCAGATCCTCGTGCAAACCCGGGCGGTCCAGCTCATCAAGGGCGCCTTCGCCGTTGTCCTGGTCTACGCCCTCGCCTTCTTCCTCAACCTGGAAACGCTCCTCTGGATCATGAATCAGATCGCCCCCGGCGTGGTCATCGGCATTGCCGTCATCTTCCAACCGGAGCTTCGAAAGATCTTCACGCGGATCGGGCAGGGGCGCCTGCTCTCCTTCGGCGGGGCCTCGGAGCCCCAACAGATCGAGGCGGTCCTCTCGGCGGCGAGCGACCTTTCGGAGCGTCGCCGCGGCGCTCTCATGGTCTTTGCCCGGACCGTCGGCAGCAAGGCGCTCTCCGAGACGGGAACCCGCCTGGATGCGGATGTCTCATCCGCCCTGCTCGTGACCATCTTCGGGTATGACACCGCCCTTCACGACGGAGCGGTGATCATTGAGGAGGGGAAGATCGTTACGGCCGGGAGCTTTCTGCCTCTGTCGGAGCAGGTGGACATCCGCCGCAGCTTCGGCTCGCGCCACCGGGCGGCGCTCGGCCTTGCAGAGGACAGCGACGCCGTCGTTCTGGTCGTGTCGGAGGAGACCGGCGCGCTCTCTCTCGCGTATGACGCCAACCTCTCCTACGATCTGACAATTGACGAGCTTCGCCAGCGCCTTCGGGATCTCCTGAACGTCCGTTCCCGCAAAGCCGTCGGCGAGGAGGTGTCCGCCTTTGAACAGTAGGCTCTTCCTCGCCCGCATCGTCCGGAACTGGCCGGCGAAGGTCATCTCGATCGCCGCGGCGGTTGTGCTCGTTGTCTTCTACAACATCTCGCGGCTGGACGACCGCTTCTTCACGGTTCCTCTGGAGGTTTCGATCGACGATGAGTTCATTGTCGCCTCCCCGGTTCCCGATGATGTGCGAATTCAGCTTCGTGGTGAGCCGGAGGTCATTGACCGTATCCGCGAAGATGATGTGCGCGCCGTAGTCGATTTCACCGATCACACCTCCCCGGGAACCTACGCCGCGCCCGTGCGGATTGAGAAGATGGGCTCCGCTCTCGACGCGGAACCGGTAGAGATTCGCGTGGAGCCTGCCCGGATCGAGGTGCAACTGGCGGTTCGCGCCACGAAGAGCGTCGAAGTAGAGCCCACCATCCAGGGCTTCGCTCCCACGGGGTACAACCTCAGCCAGTACCAGGTATCTCCCTCCACCGTGGAGATCGAAGGGCCCCGGGAGATCGTAAACGAGGTCGAGGTGGTCCGCACTGAGGAGATCGAGCTCTCGGGGCGTCAGGAGGACTTCACCGTTCGGGTGAGACTCAACCATCCTGACTCGCTCATCCGGTTCCCCGGGGGCAGCATTGTCGAGTTCCGGGGCATCATTGAAGAGACCGTGGTCCTCCGCACCATTGAGCCGGTCGAGATCGTCCTGCTCGACCTGGATCCCGATCTTCGCCTGACCTCGGCGCTTCCGACCGGGCTTGTCCGGGTCCAGGCGCGCCAGATCGATCTGGACGATGTGAGACCTTCGCAGGTACAGATCGTCGTAGACGCTTCCGAGGTGGATGGTCCCGGAACCTACACGCTGGATGCCCGTCCCTCGGTGCCACAGGGGTTGGTGATTCTTCGGTACGAGCCTACGACGGTAGAGGTTGATGTAGCGTCCGCGAATGCTCAATGATAGAGGCAATGATCATGGGCATTGGCGTGGACGTCGTACAGGTCAGCCGGATGAACGCCTGGCTGGATCAGCGCGACCTCCTGGTTCGTTTCTTTCACGATGATGAGGTCACCGACTCCCTCTCCCGGGGCGGTGACGCAATTCAGCGCTCCCTTGCCGCGCGCTTTGCGGCGAAGGAGGCCTTCGGCAAGGCCATCGGCACGGGCCTCAGAGAGTTCTCCCTTCGGGACGTTCAGGTAATGAACAACGAGCTCGGCAAGCCCGAGGTGCGTCTCCACGGAAACGCTCTGGAGGCGCTCCGGCGGCACGGCGGCGGGCGCGTACACATCTCCCTGACCCACGAGATCGACAATGCAATTGCCGTAGTGATCATTGAGGAGGCGGTCCCGTGAGCGACGGCGGAAGTCTGACCTATTTCTCCAAGGAGCCGATTCAGTGTCCGGTCTGCGAGGGCAACTTCTACCGTGAGGAGCTTCGCCGCGGCCGGGGACGTCTCATTGCCGGAAAGCTCACGACGGAACTGCGCCGGGAGTACGAGCCCTCCCAGAAGTACGGCGAGGTCTTTCCTATTGCCTACAGCGCCACGGTCTGCCCCCAGTGCTACTACGCCACCTTGCGGGAGGATTTCTCGAAAGTCCCGGGCAATGTCGTCGGGATCCTCTCCGGGGAGACCGAGAAGCGCATGGACAGTATGAGCGAGATCTTCGGCGCCCTGGACTTCACGGAGCCGCGCGGCCTGCCCGAGGGAGTGGCAAGCTACTTCCTCGCGGTCATGTGCTACGACCATTTCCCCAAGGAGTTCTCTCCCACCTTCAAGCAGGGGCTGTGCAGTCTGCGTGCCGCGTGGCTGTGCACGGATCTGCATCGCAAGCAGCCGACCGAGAACTTCGATTACCTGGCCAATCTTTTCTATCGGAAGGCACGCTTCTTCTACTCCCTTTCCGTGGAGCGCGAGACGAGCGGAAAGGAGCCCATTCCGAATGAGATGCATCTGGGCCCCGACACCGACAAGAACTACGGCTACGACGGCGTTCTCTATCTCACGGGATTGCTGGAGTTCCGCTACGGCCCCCGGAAGGACCAGGAGAAGCGGAAGGTTGCTCTGGACCGCGCCAAACGTACCGTCGCCAAGATATTCGGCATGGGGAAGGCCTCCAAGAACAAGCCCCAGGCCATCCTGGATAACGCTCGAGACGTCTACGAAGAGATTGCCAAAGAGCTCGGCGACGAGAACAGGGACCCCGAGAAGCAAGACCCGAATGCGTAATATCCGCCTCATCCTCTCCTACGACGGTACCCACTTCAACGGGTGGCAGATCCAGGCGTCCGGACGCACCGTCCAGGGTGTCCTGGAGGCGGCGCTTGCGGAGATCCACGGCAGGCGCATTCCCATCCACGCCGCCGGCCGTACCGACTCCGGAGTCCATGCGGTCGGCCAGGTGGTAAGCTTCAAGACCGAGCACCCCTCGATACCGACGGAGAAGTTCAGGGAGGCATTGAACTCAATGCTGCCCCTGGATGTGCGTGTCCACGAGAGTGTGGAGGTGCACGAGGACTTCCACGCCCGGTACTCCGCCCGGCTCCGGGAGTATCGCTACTACCTGCTCTATTCCCCGGCGCCCGCCGCCCATCGCAACTTCTACTGCCACCGGGTGAACCGTCCCCTCGATGTGCGCCTCCTGAACCGCATGGCCGCGGCCCTTGTCGGTGAGCAGGACTTCGCCACCTTTGCCGCCACCTCCTCCGAAAACGAGAACACGGTGCGCCGGATCTCCGCGGCAAGCTTCTTTCCGACCGGCCCCTACGTCTGCTTTCGTGTTGTCGCCAACGGCTTTTTGTGGAAAATGGTCAGGTCGATCATCGGTACGGTGCTGACCCTCCCGGCCGGCGGCGCGCAAGGGAGAGACCACACGGCGCAAGGTGGAGACGCCGCGGCCGACCCGGTCGCCGCCTTCCGGGACGCCCTGGCGGCGCGCGACCGCACCCGGGCCGGCACGACCGCCCCGGCTCGAGGCCTCTTCCTCCACCGGGTGACCTACGACGAATGCCCCACAGGGGCCGAATGCCCCACAGGGGCCGAATGCCCCACGGGGGCGGAATGCCCCACAGGGGAGTGACGACGACTGATCGATCGACTGCAGGCACTATGAACGAACATGCACGAAAGCAACTCATCGAGCTCATATACGACGCAGAAGACGCCCTGACTCTGGGCTATCGACGGCATCGTCCCATTCCTGATCCGGCTCAGGCCCCCCGGGGGCCCGTCTCCCGGGTAAGTGACGCGGCGTCACTTATCCCCGAGTCGGCCGCCAGTCACGCCGGCGTCCCCCGGGTACGCGCCGGGGAGTTAAGTGACACAACGTCACTTACTACCGATGCCCCCGCCGAACGACCGCCCGTTCCGGAGACCCGGGAGGGGCGCGAGGCGGCGCTGCGGGAGCTGGAGCAGCAGGTGCTTGTCTGCACGAAGTGTCCCCTCAACGAGGGGCGGACCAACGCCGTCCCCGGCATGGGGGTGGTCGATCCGCTGGTCATGGTCATCGGCGAGGGGCCCGGCGCCCAGGAGGACGCGCGGGGCGAGCCCTTCGTGGGGCGCGCGGGGCAGTACCTGGACAAGTGGCTGAATGCGATTCAACTCTTCCGGGACCGGAACGTCTACATTACGAACATCGTGAAGTGCCGACCCCCGGGGAACCGCGATCCCCAGCCCGGCGAGTCCGCCGCGTGCAATCCCTACCTGGAACGGCAGATCGACCTGATCCGCCCGCGCGCCATCCTCGCCGTCGGCCGCATCAGCTCGAGCCTCCTCACCGGCCGCACCGAAGGCATCGGCCGCATCCGCGGACGCGTGTACACCTACCGCGGCATCCCCCTCGTCCCGACCTACCACCCGAGCGGGGTCCTCCGCAATGATCAGTGGCGCCGCCCGGTCTGGGAGGACCTGAAGCTCCTGAAGTCCATATTGGACGATGCCGACGGCCCGCACGCCACGGCCCCCGACGAAGGGTAGGATGGGCGCCGCCACTGTGAGGGCCCATGATGAGCGGGGGCACCGTGAGCACGCATAATACAGATAGCGATCGCAAAAAAACGCATAACACAGACAAGAAGAAAAGCGGCGCGTATGACAGCGGAGCGGAAGCCCGGGGCGCGCCGGAGTACCTCGAAGTCGTGTTCAACGTGCCCGTGGAAGGGCCCTTCACCTACCGAGTTCCCGATGGGATGACCGTCGGGGAGGACGTCGATGTGGGGCGACGCATCATGGCGCCCTTCGGTCGACGGAACCTCCAGGGCTTCGTCATCGGCACGGCCTCTCAGGCTCCCGCACATCTGGAGACGGTCAAGGAGATCACCAGGGTCATCGACAAGGAGGAGCTCTTCGACGCGGCCTATCTGGAGCTCGCGAGGTGGGTGGCGCGGATGTACTTCGCCACGCTGGGCGAGGCGCTCGCGGCCATGCTGCCCGGTGGGCGTCGGGAGAGCGAGATGCCCGCTCTCGGCGCCGATGAGATCGCCTTTCACGAGGAGCCCGTCGCCCTCTCGGAGGAGCAGGCCGAGGCGGTCGAGCGGATTGCCGGCCGGCGCTCCGGGCGCTTCTACCTCTACGGACGCACGGGGTCCGGCAAGACCGAGGTCTTCCTGCAGGTTGCCGACCGGGTGCTTCAGGAGGGACGGAGCATCATCTACCTGGTGCCGGAGATCTCCCTCACCGGTCAGGTTGTCGACGCCATTCGGAGCCGCTTCCACGAGAGCGCCGCGGTCCTGCACTCGCGGCTCACGCCTTCACAACGTCTCACCGAGTGGGGCCGCATCCGCCGCGGCGAGGCCTCCTTCGTCATCGGCGCGCGGAGCGCCGTCTTCGCCCCGGTGCGCAACCTCGGCCTCATCATCCTGGATGAGGAGCACGAAGGCTCCTACAAGTCGAGCTCCTCACCTCGCTACCACGCCCGGCAGGTCGCCTTCAAGCGCGCCGCCGACACCGACGCCCGGGTCCTCATGGGCAGCGCCACCCCCTCGGTGGAGGCGTGGCACCTCATGCACGCGCAAACCGGCGACGGGGCGACGGGCGCCGCGGCAACGGGGACTGCGGCGGGAAGCGCGGCCGACGCCCGGGCCGGCACCGCTGCGGCGGGAAGCGCGGCCGGAGGCATCACCGCGCTGTACCTGAGCAGGCGCCTCGCCGGCGGCGCCATGCCGACCATGCGGACCGTGGACCTCACCCTCAATGAGTGCCCCCTCTCAACGCCGCTCCTTGCGGAGATCGATGCCACCTACAAGGCGGGCAGGCAGACGGTTCTCTTCCTCAACCGGCGCGGCTTCTCCTACTTCTTTCACTGTAAGAGTTGCGGCTACGCCATGCGGTGCGAGCGCTGTTCCGTGTCGCTCACGTATCACAAGAGCCGCAACGCCATGGTCTGTCACTACTGCGGCTATCAGACCAGGCCGATCTCGGTGTGTCCTGATTGCGGATCTCTGGATGTGGGATACTCCGGGTTCGGCACCGAGGGCATTGAAGATGAGATCACCCGGCGGTTCCCGGAGATGCGCGTTGCCCGGCTGGACACCGACTCGGTCCGCAAGAAGGGCCGCCTCGAAGAGGTGATATCGCAGTTCCGCCACGGGGAGATCGATCTGCTCCTGGGCACGCAGATGGTGGCGAAGGGCCTCAACTTTCCGGGGCTGCGCCTGGTCGGCATCATCCATGCCGACGTGGGCCTGACCCTGCCGGACTTCCGCGCCGCCGAGCGCACCTTCGCGTTGATCACCCAGGTGTCGGGCCGGACCGGCCGCTACAGTCCCGACGGGGAGGTCATCATCCAGACCTACCGGCCAACCACCGCCGCGGTGAAGCTTGCCGCAGAGTTCAATGTGGAAGGCTTCTACTCCGAAGAGCTCGCTCAGCGGGAAGCACTGGCCTTTCCGCCCTTCGCTCGGCTGATTCGCCTGGTGTTCCGGGGCAAAAAGGCGGAAGATGTTGCCGCGGCGGCACAGAGCTTTGCCGACCTCGCCGAGGGCCGCCTGGAGGCCGCGGAGATTCTCGGGCCCGCCGAGTGCCCCCTGGGTGTGATCTCCCGGAACCACCGCCACCACGTCATCCTGCGCTCGCGCTCCTTCGGGGCCACCCACGCGTCACTGCGGCGGATGCTGGCCACGTATCGGACGCCGCAGCGGGTGTATGTGGAAATTGACGTCGATCCGGTGAGCCTCCTATAACCTGCTAAGAAGTCTGTTGATGTCTCACCGGTAAGTTACGCGCTTGACGCAAGATAGCTCTGAGCTGATGCGAAAACCGTTCGCGGTGGACACGGCCTATCCCAATTCTTTGAACCGTGGTGGGTTAGCCGATTCGGCATCAACAGGCTTGTGGGTAGGTTACGGGCAGTGTCGACGTCGGGATGGGTTGTGGTATACTTGGCGGCGCCGGACAAGCCTGCAGGACGGGCGGGGGCCGCGCCGCAGAGGCGAAGAGCCCAATGGTGATCCGGTCACCGAAGCCATGTATCGATTCCTGATTATTGATGATGAGCCCGTCGTTCGCGAGGGGATTGCCGAGTACATTGACTGGAACGCCCACGGCTTCGAGCTGGTGGGTACCTGCCGGGATGGACGGGAGGGGCTCCGGGCCGTTGAAGAGCTGCGCCCGGATGTCGTCCTTACCGACATCTGCATGCCCTTCGTCGACGGGCTCGAGCTCGCCGGCTCCATTGCCGAGGAGTACCCCGGCACCAAGACCATTCTGCTCACCGGCTATGACGAGTTCGAGTACGCCCAGGAAGCGGTGAAGCTCAAGGTGAGCGATTTCCTTCTCAAACCCATTACCCCGGATGAACTGCGGGAGCTTCTCGTCTCGATCAGGAATCAGCTGGATGATGAGCGCCATCGGCAGCGCCGCCTCGATCGGTTGCAGGAGCAACTTACCGAGAGCTTGCCTCTCCTGCGCGAGCGCTTTCTGAACCGACTGATCAAGGGCGCCGCCCGGCGGGATGAGATCGCCCGGCGCATCGAGCTTCTGGAGCTCTCCCTGCCGGGGCCGTGGTACGCCGCGGTGGTCTGCGACCCGGATGCGCCGGATGCGCAGGAAGCCCGGGACGGCCGAGACGCCGGCGGCGTGCAATCCGGCGACGCCGATGAGACGTCGGGCGCGGCCGGCAGGCGGTACGACCTGGACCGGCTCGCGGTGGAGAACATCGTCGGGGCCGTTGCGGCGGATCTTGATCACGCGGTGGTCTGCTCCACACCTCGCGATGAGGTGGTCGTCCTCCTCTCGGCGCAGGGCCCGGAAGGGGCCGTCGCCCAGGCTCTCGAGTGCGGGGATGTGGTCGCCGACCGCGTTGTCGCGGAGCTCGGCCACACTGTAGCCATCGGCACCGGCGACCCCGTGGATGATCTGACAGCCGTCTCGGCGAGTTATCAGCACGCCCGCCTCGCCCTGGAGCACCGGCAGGTCCTGGGTTCGAGCCAGGTCATTACCGCCCAGCAGGTCCGGGGCAACGACTCAGGATCTCCTGTTGAGATCGATGCCGACGCGCGGGCCCGCTTCGTCCGGGCGCTCAAGGGTGGGGACATCGAGGACACCGGGCTCGCTCTCGGGGACATTCTCCGCTGCTTCGACAGCTCAGAGAAGGAAATGGAGCTCTGCCTCGTTGTCATGCATCGCCTTCTTGCGGACGTTCTGAATGCCCTGGAGGCACTCGCAGTGGACTACGGGCGCATCCCCGAGCTGGGGCGCAACCCCTTCGGGGAGCTGAACCGCCTCCGGCGAAAGGATGAAATCGAGAGCTGGTTTCTCGCCGTTGCGCGAAGCGCCCAGGCCTTCCTGGCGAATCGCCGCAGGGAGCACTCCGAGTGGAAGGCCGAGGAGGCGAAGGAGTTCATTCGCAGCCATTACATGGACCCCGGGCTCTCCCTCCGGACGATCTGCAGCGCCCTGTCCATCAGCAAGAGCTATCTCAGCACCATCTTCAAGGCGCACACCGGCATGACTGTCGTTGAGTTCTTGACGGATGTTCGGATGGAGGCCGCGAAGGAGCTCCTCGCCGCGGAGGTCCTGAAGAGCTACGAGGTTGCCACACGGGTCGGCTTCCGGGATGCCCACTACTTCAGTCTGACCTTCAAGAAGCAGACCGGGATCAGCCCGACGGAGTACCGTGAGCTGGCGCGCCCGAGCGTCCGGTGACGCGGCAGGTGAGACGGAAGAGAGCGTATGAGACTGAAGTGCATGAAACTGATAAGCGCATGAGACTGAGAAGCGTATGAGGCGGATGAAGCCGCGCAAGATCCAGACGACCATTGCTCTCGCCTTTGCCGCCTTGGTGTTCACCACCGCCATCGTGATTGCGGTGCTCTCGTACTCATTCACCCGTCAGGCGGTGCGGCAGACCTCGGAGGATTACACTCGACAGCTCGTCGCGCAGGTTCAGACCAACATCGACTCCTACATCACCCACATGGAGAACATTGCGGAGGTGGTCCAGCTCAACGAGCAGGTCCAGGAGTTCTTCAGCGCGACCGAGGAGCTGCCGGCCGCCGAAGAGGAGCAGTACCGGGGGCGGATCACGAGCTTCCTCAACTCGATTTCCCGAACGCGGCAGGATATCTCGCTGATTCTCATTGCCGGCAGCAACGGTCGCGTCCTCACCCACGACCCGGAGATCATGATCAACACCTCCATCGATGTGGCCGAGCAGGAGTGGTATCGGGAGGCGCGGGCTCACAGCGGCACCGCCGTGGTCTCCTCCTCCCACGTGCAGAACGTCGTCGACGGCGAGTACCGCTGGGTCATTACCCTGAGCCGGACCATCAACGATCCCGCCACCGGGGCAGAGTACGGTGTCATGCTGGTCGACCTCAACTTCTCGGTCATCAACGATCTGCTGAGCAGGATCAGCCTGGGCCGGAAGGGCTACCTCTTCATCGTCGACTCCGACGGCAGCATTGTGCACCATCCCCGGCAGGAGCTGATCTACAGCAACCTGGAGCGGGAGCACATTGACCGTGTTCTCAACGACTCCGACGGCTCTTTCGCCGTGACGGATGAGAAGGGCGAACGGATCTACACGGTGCGCACCTCCGCCCGGACCGGGTGGCGGACCGTAGGGGTCAACTACGCCTCGGAGCTGGTCCAGAACCGCGCCACCATCCAGCGCTTCTACAGCTACTGGGTACTCCTCTGCATCGTCGGGGCGATCTTTGTGTCGATACTCATCTCCCGGCGGCTCTCGGCGCCGATCCTCCGACTCCGCACCTCCATGCAGGCGGTGGAGCGGGGCAGCTTCGACATATCCGTGGATGTGTCGAGCAACAACGAGATCGGCGACCTGGCGAAGGACTTCAACATCATGGTCGCCCAGATCAAGGAGCTCATGCGGCGAAATGCCGAGGAGCAGGAGCAGAAGCGCAAGAGCGAGCTCCTGGCGCTGCAGAACCAGATCACCCCGCACTTCCTCTACAACACCCTCGACTCGGTCATCTGGATGGCCGAGGGGAAGCAGTACGCCAACGTCGTCACGACGGTCTCCGCCCTCGCGCGGCTCCTGCGCCTTTCGGTGAGCCGCGGCGACGAGCTCATCACCATCCGGGACGAGATCGAGCACATCAAGAACTACCTCATCATTCAGAAGCTGCGCTACCGGGACAAACTCGACTTCGTCATTGATGTGAATGAGGACGTGCTCCACCTCAAGACGCCGAAGGTCATTCTCCAGCCGCTGGTCGAGAACGCCATCTATCACGGGATCAAGAACAAGGAGGGAGTTGGGCGGGTGACGGTCAACGGCTCTCTCCGGGGCGAGGACGTAGTCCTGGAGGTGCGCGACGACGGCGTCGGCATGAGCCCGGAGCAGATGCAGAGCGTCCTCGGGGAGCCGGCCGAAGAGTCCGCCGCACAGTCGGCCCGGCCGCGGGAACACGCCGACGGCACCGCGGCGCAGGCGACCCGCACGGAAACCGTGCAGCACGCCGAGCGAACTTCACGATACTCCGTGGACGCCGCCCGACTCCGACATCGGCGAACCCGGGTGGGTGTCCGGAACGTTCACGAGCGAATTCAACTCTACTTCGGATCCGGCTACGGACTCTCCTTCGACCACAACAACGGTGCCGGTACGGTCGTGGAGGTTCGACTGCCGATCGTGACCGCCGAGGAGGACCCGGATGCGTAGCCGCTACATCGTTCTCATTGTGATTGTCGCGGTGGCGGTGCCCCTGGCGGTCCGGGGGGTGCCGCGCCTTCTGCGTATGCTCGAACCGGAGGGCAACGAAGATGTCATTGTCGTGCTCAAGACCACCGGGCCGCACATGGAGTTCTGGCAGATCGTCCGGGCGGGCATCCAGGAGGCCGCAACCGAGCTGGATGTCGAGCCTACGATTGTCGGACCCCGCTGGGAAAAGGACGTGGATCGCCAGATCGAGATCCTCGGCAACGTGATCGAGCAGGAGCCGGATGCCATCCTCCTGGCGGCGTCGGACTTCAATCGCCTGGTGCCCCTTGCGGAAGAGGCGGCCCGGCGCGGCATTACAATCGTGACCCTGGACTCCGCCCTGAACAGCGACGTTCCCGTAAGCTTTGTGGCCACCGATAACGTGGCCGCCGGGATCAAGGCCGGTCGCGAGATGGACGGCCGTGTTGATCCGGACGAGCGCGTTGCCATCATCTCTCATATTCAGGGAGTTGCGACGGCGATAGACCGGGAAGAGGGAGTCCGGCAGGCGCTCCGGAACCGCGACCCCGCCGACATTCTCGGAACCTTCTACTCTCAGAACGAACCCGACGAGGCGTACCGGATCGTTGAGGAGCTGGTGGCGGAGTATCCGGATCTTGGCGGGATTGTCGCGCTGAACGAGAACTCCACTGTGGGAGCGGGCCGGGCCATCCGCGACCTGGGGCTTACCGACCGCATTGAGCTCGTCGGTTTCGACAACTCGAAGGAAGAGATCGAATTCCTCGAGGACGGTGTTGTGGAGGCTCTGGTCGTTCAGAAGCCATTCAACATGGGGTATCTCGGCATCCAGACCCTTGTCGCCGCAACACGGGGTACCCGGGTGGCTCCGGTCATCCACACCGACGCGGTCCTCGTGCGCCGCGACACCATGTACACCGAGGAGAACCAGAAGCTCCTCTTTCCCATCGTGCAGCA
>CAZZIE010000084.1:12205-17427 GCA_964654185.1 uncultured Spirochaetaceae bacterium
CATCGGGAGGAGCCTCATGTCCGCTGAACTGCTTCTCTCCATGCGGCAGGTCGATAAGCGCTTCACCGGGGTCCACGCGGTGAAGTTCGTGGATTTCGACCTCTACGCAGGTGAGATTCACGCCCTGGTCGGCGAGAACGGCGCCGGCAAGTCCACGCTGATGAAGATCCTCACCGGTATTCACGAGCGTGACTCCGGGGAGATCGTCTACCTGGGCCGCCCTTTCAATCCCCGCGATCCCAAGCACGCCCTGGACCTGGGCATCGGCATCGTTCACCAGGAACTCAACATGATGGACCACCTCACGGTGGCGCAGAACCTCTTCATCGGCCGCGAGTCGATGCAGAGGAACGGGATCCTCTTGAGCGATAAGCAGCAGAACCGGCGAGCCGCGGAGCTCTTCGAACGGTTGAACATGAATATCGATCCCACGGAGACCCTGGGACGGCTTACCGTCGGGAAGCAGCAGATGGTGGAGATCGCCCGGGCGGTGTCCCACAACCTGCAGGTTCTGATCCTCGACGAGCCTACCGCGGCTCTGACGGATGCCGAGATCGAGGAGCTCTTCGCCATCATGCGCGATCTCAGGAAGCGCGGGGTCGGGATGATTCACATCTCCCACCGCCTGGATGAGATCCACCGGATTGCCGACCGCGTCACGGTCATGCGCGACGGCGAGATGGTCGGGACGAAGCAGACCGAGGAGGTGACCAAGCAGCAGATCATCAACATGATGGTCGGCCGGGTCATCTACGAGGAGCCGAAGACCGCGAGCCGCGTCTCCGCCGAGTCCGAGCCGGTGCTCCGGGTGAAGAAGCTGAACGCCGGCCCGCTGGTCAAGGATGTCAGCTTCGAGTTGCGGAGGGGTGAGATCCTCGGCTTCGCGGGGCTCATGGGCGCCGGACGCACCGAGACCGCCCGCGCCATCTTCGGTGCCGACCCCATAGAAAGCGGCATCATCGAGATTGAAGGGAGGCCGGTGCGGATCCAGTCTCCCGAGGATGCGGTGGACCACGGCATCGGCTACCTCTCCGAGGACAGGAAACGCTTCGGTCTGGCCCTGGGGCTGTCGGTGATGGACAACATTGTCATGGCCACCTACGACGAGTTCCAATTCGGACCTTTCGTGAATGACAAGAAGGCCAACCGGGAGGCGCAGAAGTACGTCGACCGCCTGAGTATCAAGACCCCGTCGGTGGAGCAGATTCTTCGCAACCTCTCAGGCGGCAATCAGCAGAAGGTGGTTCTGGCAAAATGGCTCATCCGGAACAGCGACATTCTGATCTTCGACGAGCCCACCCGGGGCATCGACGTCGGAGCGAAGAGTGAGATCTACACGCTGATGAACGACCTGGCGGCGCAGGGCAGGTCCATCATCATGATCTCATCCGAGCTTCCGGAGATTCTGCGCATGAGTGACCGGATCATTATCATGTGCGAGGGGCGGATCACCGGCGAGCTCGATATCAGCGACGCAAGTCAGGAAGCGATCATGGAATACGCGACTATGAGAACGCAGGAAACACTGGCACGGAGTTAGCACATATGTCGTCACCGTTGATGCAGACGAGTTGGTGGGAACAGTTCAAGACGAAGGGCCTCAAGTGGCTCCTTGCCCCCGCAGCACTCATCATCCTCTATATCTTCTTCGGCCTCTTCGGTCGGAACTTCTTCTCCTACGCCTCTCTGGTGAACATCATAGATGCGGCGTACTACATCGGGTTCATTTCCGTCGGCGTGACCTTCGTCATTATCACCGGTGGGATCGACCTTTCCGTCGGAACGGTCATGATGGCTGCGGCGATCATTGGGGGAACCGCGTACAAGACCTGGGGCTTCCCCATGTGGCTCGCCCTGCTGCTGATCATTGTCATCGGGATCCTCTTCGGCATCTTCAACGGGATCTTCGTGTCCCGGGTAGGAATGCCACCCTTCATTGTGACTCTCGGAACCATGATGATCTCCATGGGTGTCGGCTCTATCGTCTCCAACGTGCAGAGCGCGACCTTCCCGACGCGGGCCACTGCGGACGGCTGGTTCAAGAACGTCTTCAAGTTCATCAGCGAGGAGGGTTTCACCATACCCACCGGGGCCTTCCTCCTCCTGGCGATCGTGATCATATCCCACATCATTCTGAGCAAGACGAAGATGGGGCGCTACATCTACGCGATCGGCAGCAACAAGGAGGCGGCACGTCTCTCCGGTGTCAACGTCAAGAAGTGGGAGATGTCGACCTACATCGTTGCCGGAACCTACGCGGGCATCGGCGGCATCTCCTACGCCGCTCTCTACACGACGGTCCTGCCCGCCCAGGGACAGGGCTTCGAGCTTCTTGCCATTGCAGGTGCCGTCATCGGGGGAACATCCCTCGCCGGTGGTGTCGGAACGGTCTTCGGCACGCTGATCGGTGTGCTCATCATGTCGGTCCTCAGCGTCGGCCTTCCCGCAATGGACCTGCAGGCGCACTACCAGACCTTCTTCACCGGTGTCGTTGTCATTGGCGCGGTACTCCTGGACATGTACCGCAGCCGCAAGGCCTCGGAGGTCGCCGCCACGACACCTGCCGACGACTACAAGCTGCAGAAGGAGCAGGAGATCCAGGAGCTCCGGAAGCAGCTGGCTGCGCAGAAGCAGGAGGGCAACTCCGAGAAGGTGAGAGAGTTGAAGTCGCAGATTGCCGCGGCCAGGACCGAGCTCAGTCAGACCTACCGGAAGATGAAGGCCGAAGAGAAGGCCGAGCAGGAACGCATTCGCGCGGAAGAGCGCGCCGCCGAGCGGGAGTTCCACGAGATGCTGCGAAAACGTGCGGAGCAGCAGTCTGAAAACGAGTGATCATCCATGGAAACGTCGTTTCCAGATGAAAAACCCATAGGAGGTGTGAGTATGAAGGCTTCAAGACGACTCATTGTCGTACTGACAGGCATCGCGCTCCTCGCAGCGCTGGGACTCCCGGCGTTTGCAGAGGGACAGGCCGAGGAACAGATGTACATCCCGGTCATTTCGAAGGGACTCCAGCACCAGTTCTGGCAGACCGTTAAGGACGGCTCCGAGGACGCCGCTGCCGAGTACGGCGTTGACATTACCTTCGAGGGACCTGCATCCGAGGCTGATATTCAGGATCAGGTGCTTATGCTCCAGAACGCCATGGCCAAGGATCCGTCCGCCATTGCACTGGCAGCCCTTGACACCCAGGCGGTCATGGACCAACTGCAGGAGGCAATCCGCCGGGACATCCCGATCATCGGATTCGACTCCGGTGTTCCCAACGCTCCGGAAGGTTCCATCTATGCAACCGCGTCTACCGACAACTACGCTGCTGCGGGACTCGCTGCAGAGCAGATGTTCGCCGAGCTCGAGGATGCAATCGGACAGGTCTCTCCCTCGAATCCCGCGACCGTCGTTGTGTTCAGTCAGGATGCGACCAGCGAGTCCGTTACTCGCCGCGGCTTCGGTTTCCGGGATCGCACGGTTGAGCTGCTGGTCAACAACACGAGTCTGAGCCGCAATGACATCCGCGTTCAGGGTAACCCTGCGTACGTTGCGGATGACAGCCCGCAGAGCAACAATCCGTCGGTCATCATTGATATGGTTGTGCCGGCTTCCCCGCGCACCCAGGACGTGACTGCAACGGCCAACGCCATTTTCAACCGCGTTGAGGACGACAACATTGTCGGCATCTTCAACTCAAACGAGGGCACGGTTGTCGGCGTTCTCGCGGCAACGAATGACGGTGCCCAGCTGGCCACGACCTACGACAACGTCATAGTGATCGGGTTCGATGCCGGCGAGGCGCAGAAGAACGCAGTGCGTCAGGGCTTCTTCCTCGGCTCCATTACCCAGGATCCCTATCAGATCGGATTCAAGGCCGTCGAGCTTGCCTACAAGGCCGCCAACGGCGAAGACGTCTTCGACGTCGACACCGGTGCCAAGTTCTACACTGCGGAGAACATGGACAATCCGGACATTGCACCGCTGCTCTACGACTAAGACCGTTGCTCTGCGGCGCAACGTGTCGTAGAGTACCGCGCAGAGTCGACAGGAGTTAGCGCATTTCAGCACCGATTTCGGTTGGGGCCCACACGGCGTGCCGCGTGGGCCCCCTTTCATGTGACGTGCTGGCACGGGAGGTGTGTCATTCTCGGTCAAATTACCGACATCATCGTACGAGTTCTGCCGATCATTCTCATCATTGGTCTGGGCAACCTGATTCGGGCGCGGAACCTTCTGTCGTCCCAGACGGTGGACGAGCTCAAGTGGCTCGTCGTCAACGTTGCCCTGCCGGCGGTGCTCTTCATTGCCTTTCTCGACATGGAGCTGGAGACCGCATTCCTCGGTCTCTTCGGCACCATCATTCTCGTCTGCTTCGTGCTCCTCGGGTACGGCTACCTGCTTCGGCGCGTGCTCTCGGTGAAGTACGAGTACTACCCCTTCCTCATGACCGGCTTCGAGTTCGGCATGGTGGGGATCACCCTCTTCGGCACGGCCTACGGGCTCTCCAACGTCGGCTACATTGCCGTTGTGGGGCTGGGCCACGAGCTCTTCATCTGGTTCGTCTTCGCCACCATGCTCACGGCGAAGCGTGACGGGATGAGCAGCTTTACCGGGACGCTGAAGAACTTCGCCACATCGCCGCTGATCATTGCCATTCTCCTGGCGCTGATTCTCAACCTCGCCGGGCTCGGGGAGTGGTTCCGCTCCATGCCGGTCGGCGTGGCCGTAGTCGAGACCTTCGACTTCCTCGGCGGCCTCCTGATCCCGGCCATTCTCATGATCATCGGCTACGGCATGCGCCTCTCTCGTCAGGGCTTCCGGGAGGCAATCGGTGTTGCCGTTGCACGCTTCGTCGTGCTGGTGCCCCTCGCCTTCTTCGTGAGCTTTGTCGTGGTCCGGCGCTGGCTCGGCCTCGACCCCGCCTTCGAGGCGGCGGTCTTCACCTTCTTCGTCGTACCTCCGCCCTACATCGTCCCGCTTTTCATGCGGAAAGAGCTCGTCGAAGAGCGCGTCTACGCCAACAACGTCCTCTCGGTCTACACGGCGCTCTCTCTCGTAGTCTTCATTGTCTACTTTGCCGTCAACCCGACCCTGGGCTAACCCGGGGGCGGGTTGATCCGAGGTTCTGATTCAAGGGTCGATGCTCACGGTCACCGCCACCCGCCCGCCCGCACGCACGACGCCCGCCCGGCGCCTGGCAGCCCGGCCGCCCGCACGCCCGACGCCTGGCA
>CAZZIE010000085.1:0-4780 GCA_964654185.1 uncultured Spirochaetaceae bacterium
GACCGCGCCGCGGTGCCGGTTCCGCCACCGGAAGCAGCCGCCTCGCCGCTGGAGCCGGCCGCGCCGGGCGAAGGGTCGGAAACCCCGATCCCCTTCTCCCGCCAGACGATTTCGTAGAGGTTGAACTCGCCCTCGCGGTAGCGCGTGGAGTCCCCATCGTCCTCGTAGTAGGTCAGACTCGCTTCCCCGGACTCGCCGGCCCCGTAGAGCCAGAGCTCCAGGGGTTGAGACGGGAAGTCCGGGGTGGTCTGAACTGCGGGGATCATGGGGATGATTGCGGGGATCCTGACGAAGAGCGGAATGCGGTCCAGCGGCGCCTCCGCAA
This sequence comes from uncultured Spirochaetaceae bacterium, assembly GCA_964654185.1. GTDB lineage: Bacteria > Spirochaetota > Spirochaetia > DSM-27196 > PWMO01 > CAYFQV01. The sequence continues at coordinate 326 of CAZZIE010000085.1, forward strand.
GCACGTGGCCGGGACCGTCATGGCGCTCCCCGGTCCAGAAGTCCTGCCACCGCCCCGCGGGAAGATAGACCGCCCGTGCCTCGCATCCCGGCTGCGTCACCGGCGCAACGAGGAGCGACTCGCCCAGAAGGAACTCGTCGTTGAGGTTCGCAACTGCCGGATCATCCGGGTAGTGCCACAGGAGCGGCCGCATGATCGGCGTCCCTTCACCGGTGTGCTCGCGAAAGAGCTGATAGAGGTAGGGCAGCAGCCGGTACCGCAGCTCCAGATACCTCCTCGCAATGTCCTCCACCTCCGGCCCGAAGCTCCAGGGTTCCTGATCCGCAGTGAAGGATGACGTGTGCGTCCGCAGGAGGGGCGTAAACACCGCGTACTGCAGCCACCTGGCGTAGAGCTCGGGGCCGGGGCTCTCCTGGAATCCGCCCACATCCGCGCCGACGAAGCCGACCCCGGAGAGGCCGAGTCCCAGCAGCATGGGAATTGAGGCGGCAAGGTGCTCCCACCAGCTGTGGTTGTCCCCGGTCCAGACGGCGGCGTACCGTTGAATACCGGCGGCCCCGGCGCGGGTCAGCACGAAGGGCCGCTTGGCCGGGCGTCCTTCCTCGGCTCCGTGCCGGGTGGCGCGGCACATGAGCAGGCCGTACACGTTGTGGTAGGCGTCCATGCTCCGGGGCCTGCCGTCCCCGTCCATCATGACCTCGGAGGGTGGGGTGAACTCCGGGCGGATGTAGAAGTCCCCGGAGAAGTCGGCAGGCTCGTTCATATCGTTCCAGATGCCTGAGACCCCGGCGCCGAAGAGCGCCGTGTGGTGTGCCCCCCACCAGGCGCGCACATCCTCCCGGGAGAAGTCCGGAAAGACCGCCTCGCCGGGCCAGACGCGCCCGGTGTAGATCTCGCCGGTCTCGGTCCGGCAGAAGGCGTCGATCTCGCGCCCCGATCGGTACACCTCATAGTCGGGATCGACCTTCACGCCGGGATCGACAATCGTCACGACGTGGAAGCCCGCCCCGGCGAGCTCATCGATCAGCGCAGCCGGATCCCGGAAGGCAACAGGGTCCCAGGTGAAGATTCGGAACTCATCCATGTACATGATGTCGAAGTGGATGACATCCGCCGGCAGCCGGCGCTCCCGGAAGGCCGCGGCAATCGCGCGAACGCGGTCCGCCGGGGTGTAGGTGTGGCGGCTCTGGTGGTACCCGAGGGACCACAGCGGCGGCAGGGGCGCGAACCCCGTGAGTCCGCAGTACTCTCGAACCACCTCGGCCGGGGAGTTGCCGAAGATGACGTAGGCGTCCAGGGTCCGCTCCTCGACGGCCGCGGTGAAGCGCTCCGGGGCGCCCTCGCCCATGTCGAACCAGGAGGAGCCCGCCGAATCGACGAAGAGGCCGACCCACCCCGACGCAGCCGGCAGGAAGAAGAAGGGAATGCTCTGGTAGAGGGGATCCCGCGTGGGGAAGTGCGTCGGCTCATCTGAGTTCCACATCCGGTAGGTCCGGCCGCGCCGGTTCAGAAAACCCGTCTTCTCGCCGAGCCCGTACACCGGGGTGGTTGCCTCGACACCGAAATCGAGGGCGACCCCTGCATGACTCCATCTGAAGATGCCCACGGGCGGGCCCGCGAGGTGCGCCCCGGTACCCTGGTGCCGGATTTCGAAGGCGGCGCCGGTAGCCGCGCCGGCGGAACCGGTGTTCGCTGCGCCGGTCCCGGCATCCGGGGTGGCAGTTCGCGCGCCCCCGGCGGCGGCGTCGGTGCCCCCGGCGTCGGGAGCCGCTCGCCCGGTCAGCGCGAACCGGATCTCCCCGGCATCAATGACTACGGCGCCCTCCCCGGTGGAGAGCTTCAGTTCCGGGGCCGGACTCCCGCCGGGAGCGCCGCCACCGGACCTGCTGTCACGTCCGGCCCGGCCGCCACCGGCCCGGACGCCCCCGCCCCGGGCGAACACCGACTCGGGGTTGTCCTCGGCAAGCTGGTAGGACGGCGCGGTCCGGAGGCGCTGCGCCGACGTCGCTACGAGGCGGAGCACCCGGTCGCCGTGGGCGGCGACACGGAGCACGCCTTCGCGGAAGGTGAAGTCGACGCCCTCTTCGGTGTGGTCGTACCGCAGCAGTGACTGGACGCGCACCTCCTGGTCGTCGAAGAGGTCGAAGGCGCGCGCCTCCCGGGGAAACAGATTCTCGTCGAGGTTCGCTTTGGGCATGTTCGATTCGTCAGGAGAGGATGTCACCCATCCACTTCAGGTAGTCCGGGTGCCCGTCGTCCACTGCGAAGAGCAGGAATTCCGGCACCTCGTAAGAGTGCTTTTCCTTGAGGTATTCAATTATCCGGTCGCGATAGGCGTTCCGGGTCTTGAGGAAGAGCAGGCTCTCCCGGTCCACCTCGGCGCGGCCCTGCCAGACGTAGTGGCTCTGCGCACCGGAGAGGACCTGCACGCACGCGGCCAGCCCCTGATCGACGAGACCCTGCGCGATCTGCGGCGCCTCGTCTTCCGGCGCGGTCACGATTGCCAGGGCGAATGCCTGGGGATCGTCGGTTCCGTCCTGGGTACTCATGATTCCTCCCGGCTCTGCTCGGCCACCGCCGAGAACTCCTCCCCGCTGAAGAGCTTGTCGATGTCAAGGATGATGATGAAGCGCTCGTTCTGCTTGCCGATTCCCCGGATGAAGCGATTGTTGATACTCGTTCCGATCTGCGGGGAGGGCTCGATCTCGCTCTCGCTCAGGGTAATGACCTCCTGCACGGAGTCGGCAACGGCGCCGATTACGACCGCCTCCCCCTCGAGGGTCACTTCCAGGACGATGATCGAAGTGTCCACGGTCACCTCCGCCTCTTCCATGCCGAACTTCAGGCGAAGGTCGATCACCGGGACGACGCTTCCCCGGAGATTGATGACACCTTTCATGAAGTGGAGGGTGCGCGGAACTTTGGTGATGGTCGTGTACTCGAGAACTTCCTTGACCTGGTTCACCCCGACCGCGTAGGTCTCGCCGGCAAGGGTGAAGGTCAGATACGTTTCACTCATGTGCGTCCTTCCTCTGCGCGCTCCGCATCCGCCGCAGGGTGAACCCCGGTTGCCCGCCGTCGCAGCTTCTCCGCCAGACGCTCCGCGGCTTTCCGCGTGAGGCCGTGGCGCTCGCAGAGCGACTCCAGCTCCGGCCACCCCTCGCCGGCAGCGGGCGGCCCGTCCGGGGTGTGGTCACCGTGAGCATCGATCAAGTCGATGAGTACTTCGTGCTCCTGGGCGGAGAACGAGACCGCACCTCGAACGTACTCATTGAAGGCGTCCGTCGCAATGGGGCAGACCCGGCGGACGACGTCGAGAATCGTCTCGGCGTAGGCGCGGATCTCGTACTGAGCGTGGGGATCGAGGCGTAACTCCAGAAAATGGAAGAGATTGTGCAGATCGATCTGCCAGTAGAGCTCGGTGTACAGACTCAGGGGGAGATCGATGCGGGCGAGCTCCCGGGCAACCCCCTCCTCGAGGAGCTCTTCGTAGTGGCCGTATTCGCGCCGGTGGCTCGCCTCGATCGACTCGATGATGCGCTCCGCCGCCTCCGTGGGGAGAGGCTCGTCCTCCCGGCCCTGCTTGTTGTTGCTGCTCTGCCCGGCGACGGCGCTCTGGTCCGGAACGTAGAACTCCGCCTCCATGACGCTGTAGCGCCCGGAGATCTCGTTGACCCGGGCGGTGCGGTGGCGGATCCACTGCCGCGCCACGAAGATGGGCATCTTGACGTGAAAGGTGAAGACTACCTGCTCGAAGGGGGAGGTGTGACGATTGCGCAGGAGGTAATGGATCAGCCCCTTGTCCTGCCGGAAGCTCTTGGTGCCGCCGCCGTAGGAGACCCGTGCCGCCTGGACAATCCGCCGGTCGCAGCCCATGTAGTCGACCAGTCGTACGAATCCCTTGTTGAGAACCGGCAGCTCCTGATCCAGGATTGCCTCGGCTTCCGGTACTTCGCAGTGCCCCACACTACCCTCCCTGGAGATGGCCCCATCGACGCCCCACGACGACGGGACGACGGGACGCCGGGCGCACGCCTGGGGGCCGCTCATCCGCGGACCACACGCCCCCGGAACACACGCCTGAGGGCCGCACGCCCCTGGGCCATTGAGTTTCACCATAGCAGAAGTGCGGGGCCGGTAGAAGGGTGGGCGCGGTGCGCCCGGTCGAGCTCGGACACGATGAGGCGGCGCCGCTCGGCGTAGTAGCGGCGCCACGGCGGCGTCAGGGGCGGGAGGTCGTCGAAGGGATAGACCGCGAAGCCGCCGCCGGGCGCCCGGACGTTGGCAATGTAGTGCGGCTCCACGCGGACGACCGTGGCGGCGGGCGCCGCCGCAGTCAGCTCGCTCGACGTCCCGGTGCCGGGAACGCCGGCGCCCCGGGCAATGGTGACCCGGAAGATGGCGGAGTCCCCCGTGAAGGCGCGGCGACGGCGGGCGTCGTCCGCGTCGAGGTAG
>CAZZIE010000085.1:4790-17379 GCA_964654185.1 uncultured Spirochaetaceae bacterium
TCTGTCCGGAAATGAAATTGCCCGTGGAGTAGAGAACGAGGGAGGTGCTGCCGTCGCCGCGGGGGTGGTACGCCCAGGGCTGAAGCACGTGGGGGTGGTGACCCCACACAACGGTCGCCCCCGCCGCGGCGATCTCATCATAGAAGGCGACCTTCTGCGGGTGCGCCTCAAGGGCGTACTCAATACCGCCGTGAACGGAAACCACCACGACATCGTGCTCGCCGGCGGCGCGAGCAACCACATCCAGGAGCTCCTGCCGGGACGCGCGTTCACGCAGATCCACGTGATCCACGAGCTCGATGCCGCGGCTCGGATCGTTGACGAAGAGCGTCACCGCAACGAAGCCGATGCGCCAGCCGGCGACATCAATCGACTCAAGGCCGATCGGCTGATCCGCGTGCTCCTTCAGCCCGGCGGCAGCGACGCCGTGGGTGGCCGCGAGCTCCCGAAGACTCGACCGCGTCCGGGCGATGCTCTCCCTGCCGAAATCGGTGGAGTGATTGTTGGCCAGAGAGAAGATGTCGAACCCTCCCGCAATGGCGGCGGCCACGTAGTCGGGGTGCACGTTGAACCGTGGATAGGTGGAGTAGGGGCGCGCCGGGTCGACGGTGAACTCCAGGTTGGCGAAGCTCGCATCATCGCTCTGCAGAATCGGGGCAACTCCGGCGTAGATCCTGGAAAAGGGTGTCGTTTCGAAGTTCACCCGGTGTGCCATGATGTCCCCGACGAAGCTGAGCTCCAGGGTATCCGCCTCCCAGTGAGCGACGGGCCGACGCGGTTCCACTTCAAGGCGGGGGCGGTAGGGAGGCAGCCCGTAAACGGGGCCGGAGAGGCGCTCGGTGGGCCTGCAGGAGATGCCCAGGGCGACGCACGCCCAGGTGACGACGAGCAGCGTTGCGGCGACGCGTAGCCGACAGGTGATCACATGGGTAGTATATTCGGAACGCTGGAGGTTCGCATGCATCGGAGGTTTCTATTGGCAGTGGCAGCTCTCGCACTCGTCGGATCGGCTCCGGCGCTCACCGCTCAGGAAGAGCTTGTATCGGTGGAGGGGGAGCAGAACGACGACGGCGGCTACACCTTCTACGCCTCCAGTGACCATCTGATTCCCACCTTCCTCACGGTCTCCTTCGAATCGCTTACCAATCTGGAAGCGGACGTTGAGCTTCCCTACAAGACGGTCCTGGAGCCCGGCACGGAGCGGAGGGAGCTCTTCACGCTGTCGGTAGTAGACGAGCGCCGGAGCCGGGGGTATCGCCTCGCATGGACCTACGCCCGGGGAAACCCCGAAACAGCGGAGCACGACGACTCCTTCGCCTATCTCTTTCCTTTCGAGCACGGCACCAAACATAAGGTGACCCAGGGGTTCCACGGTAATTTCACCCACTTCGGCGAGAACGAGTACGGCGTAGACTTCGACCTGGACCGCGGGACGAAGGTGTTTGCGGCGCGGTCGGGCCTGGTAATCGAGGTGAAGGAGGACTCCAGCCGCGGCGGCCCCGCCGCAAGCTACAGCGGACATGCAAACTACATCCTCGTCTACCACCAGGACGGTTCCTTCGGGAACTACGTGCACCTGCAGCGGAACGGGGCCATCGTCGAGCCGGGAGATCGCATCGAGGAGGGGCAGCACATCGGTTACAGCGGCGCGACCGGTCGCGCCTCAGGGCCCCACCTGCACTTCGATGTCCGCCTCCCGCAGCGCGACGGCTCCATGCAGTCGATACCCATAACCTTCCGACGCTACAACGGAGAGGTGGTGGAGCCAGAAGAGGGGCGCCACTACTACGCTCACCACCCTGGAGGCGCGGACTTTGAGGTCACCTTCGGCCGCAACATCACCAACCAGGACTACGCGGACTACAGCGAGAGCGTGGAGCAGACCAACGAGGTGGAGTTCCGGACGGAGCAGGTCGACAGCACCTACATTGCCTTCGTCGTCAACGGCTACGACCGGGAGATAACGCTGGAGGTGCAGGTGCGGCGTCAGGGCATGACGGCAACGAGGGAGAATCCCATCACCATTACGGTGCCGCCCCTCACCGAACGCTTCCTGCTCATTCTGCGCGCCGAACCGGGAGTCGCCCGGGCGCAGTACAGCTTCTCCGCCCGGAGCGTCCCGGCGCGGTAGCGGCGCTCGCCACCGGGCCCGCAACTCGTCACACCGACTCCTACCTACCCACAAGCTTGTTGATGGCAATCCGGCCAAAGTCGGCCGGCTCAAGCACATATGCGCCGCCTCGGGCTGCACCGGTGTGTTTCACCTCTTGATCGGCGTATCTTCCGTGGCAAGCTGGAGTTGGCCGCACCGCATCAACAAGCTTACGGGTAGTTTACACCGACTCGACGAGAATCTCCGGTATCTCCCCGTTGAACCGGTGCCGCAGGGTCTCCTGGGCGAGATCGAGGACCGGTGCGGCGCAGCGCCGCACGACCTCGGCGTCTCCGCTGGTGAGGACGGCATCCGGCCCGACCTTCTCGAGGCGGGCGACGACGGCGCGGTCCGCCGACGCGAGGATCTCCGCGACGCCGACAATCCCGTGTCGTGCTAGACCATCCCGAAAGCGTCGAGCGTGCTCCTTGCTGAAGTCCATGGGCGCGTCCAGCACGACATCCAGCCGGAGCTGCGCCGCCGCTGCCGTCTCCAGGAGGGCGTCCACCGCCTGATCCACGATGGACCACTCGTTGAGCCGCCGGGCGGTTCCCCCGACATCGCGGAGCAGACCGTCGGTGGCGCGGTAGACGGGAACGCCCCGCAGGTAGTGCGCCACCGAGAAGAGGGCGTTGTGCCCATCCACGACGACGCGCCGCCCCTTCGCCTCCGGCAGTGTGAGGAGCCGCTGGAGGGTTGCCTGTGACTCCCCCTCCGAGAGCACGCCGCGGTAGATGGCGCTCCTCGCCTCGGCGGTGAGGCGGTGCCGGTCGCCCACGAGCTTCACGAGTTGCCGCGCAGGGTAGCCGCGGTTCAGCATCCACCGGTACTCCCTCGCGGCGGTGTAGAAAACGTCACTGAAGAGCGGCTGCCCCTGATCGGCCATGGGTTCCCTCAGGCGCGGCGCCTGCGCCCGGCCCTCCCCGCGGAGTCGGCCTGCCTGTCCGCCGCGGCGGGCCGCGCAATGAAGATGAACTCCGACCCGGTGCCGATCTCCCGGTAGTCGTATCCGCCGAAGGTGTGGAGGATCTCGAACCCGGATGCGGCGAGAAGCACCTCGAACTGATACTGGAAGTAGTAGCGCAGGGAGAAACTGTCGGTCAGCGTCTGCTCCTCACCCTGCTCGCCGTGGACGTAGAAGGAGACCTCTGAGTGCATGATCTGGCTCTGCCGGTCGACGTGCAGGCCGCGCCGCGTCCGGGTTATCATCTGCTGCGCACCTGGAATGCGGCGCACCCAGTCGACGTGCTCGCCCAGGAAGGAGTCGTCGGGGTGCTGATAGGTACTGAATAGATCGATGATTACGATGCCCTCGGGGTTCAGATGGCGGCGTATCGCTGCGAGGGAGCTCATTGCCTCGTCGAGGGTCGTCAGCGCCTGGAATCCGCGAAAGGGAACGATCACCGCGTCGAAGCGGTCGCGGAGGTTGAAATCCGCCATGTTCTGGTGGTGGAGAGTAATTCGCTTCGCCGCCTCCCGCGGAATCCGGCCGAGCTTGGCCTGAAACACCGCGAGCATCTCCTGGGAGAGATCAATGCCGGTGATGCGATAGCCCGCCTGTGCGAGGGCCAGGGTGACCCGCCCGGTTCCGCAGGCGAGCTCCAGGGCGTGTGAGGATCCCGCGTCAATGAAACGCCGATAGAGATCGATGTCGTGGGAGGCAAGGTCCGCCGTGTCCAGATCGTAGAGCCAGGCGGTGCGGTGAAAGAGGTTGTTCACGACTGCGCGGCCACCTCCTGCTTCAGAAGATCGGCAAACTCCTTCCAGCCGGAAACCTGCAGCATTCCCCCGGGAGGGCGCCCGGAGTTCCCGGCGCGATTGTACCACACCGGGCGGATCCCCGCCGCCGCGGCGCCGCGAACGTCGTACTCCAGGGTGTTCCCGATGTACCACGCCTCCGGCGCCTCCACGCCGGCGCGGCCGAGAGCGGCCTGAAAGATCCGCGGGTCGGGCTTGCGCACGCCGTAATCGGCGGTCGCCACGATGAACTCGAAGTACTCCGCCAGGCCGTAGCGGCGGAGCTCGTAGTCGATCGTCTCCCCGGAGAAGGCGGTGTTGCTGATGACCGCCTGGCGGTATCCCAGTTCGCGCGCCGCCCGGAGCGCCCGCTCCACTCCGGGCTCCGGCTCGAAGGCGAGGGCGTGCTTCCAGTACTCCAGCTCGAGCTCCTGCGGGGAGAGGGAGAAGGTGACACCGAAGGCGTCGTAGAGGAGACGATGAAAGGTCTGCTGGGAGTACTCCAGCGTGGTCGCCTCGCAGCGCACGCCGAGGTGACGGTTGAGCTCGAGGGCGCGCTCCAGAACCGCCTCCACCGACGGCAATGGAGCGGGGGGCGTGGCGGTCCGTCCGTCGGCATCGTCCCTTGTGGAGAGGGCGGCAAGACCGAGGAGGTGACGAATCCCCGCGACGGGCTCGTAACCTTTCGTCTCCAGGAGGGTGTCGCCAACGTCGTAGATCAGGATGCGTGGTCCTTCGTGCGGCATGGTATCTCCCGCGCAATGTACTACCACAGCGGCGCTTGAGTCTCCGCGTAGCTGCGCAGGTAGCGATTGTAGCGATCGGCAATGGAAACGAACAACCCGGGAATCGGTACGGGGGTGGCGTCGATACGGGAGAGAGGAAGCACCTTGGTGGAGGTGCTCGACAGGAAGATGCCGAAAGAGTCATCAGAGGCGGCGCCGCCCGGGGTCCCGGCCCCGGCCGCCGTCGCGGCCCCGACGCGCAGCAACTCCTCCCGCCGGATGGGCCGCTCGACGACCGGCACCGCCATCTCCCGGAGCACGTCGATGAGGGTCTCCCGGGTCACCCCGTCGAGGCACTGAGAGGTCGGCGGCGTGACGACGCTTCCCTCCGCAATGAGATAGAGGTTGGTCCGCGTACCCTCGGTGACCTGGCCGTGGCGGTTCACCAGGAGCGCATCGTAGGCGTTCGCCCGCTGGGCGTCGCGAAAGGCCATGGTGCTCACCGTCATGCTCAGCGACTTCGAGGCGGGGTAGTGGCGCTCCGCCTCCACGGTGATCGCCGTGGCGCCGCGCTTGTAGAGGCGCCGGTCCGGAAAGAGGGGAGCCAGGAGCATGATATCCAGCCGCGCGTCGGCGCCGCCGGCGTTCAAGGAGCCCCCGATCAGGAGGATCTTCACGTTGGCATTCTCCGCGCGGTTGGCCGCTCCGAGCCGCCGAACCGCCTCGACGATCTCCCCTTCGGCGAAGGGGTGCTCCAGGTCGATGATCTGAGCCGATTCATAGAGACGATGCTCATGGCGCTCCGGAAAGTAGAGGACCCGTCGCCGGATCTTGAGAGTCTCGTAGACGCCGAAGCCGTAGATCAGGTTCACATCTTCAATGGAGGTCACCGCCTCTTCGACGGGACGGAGCTGGCCGTTGTGAATGAAGTAGGGACCGATCACGACTGCTCCTTGAGCCCGCTCCCGGTCAGGAAGACCACGGCGGTCTCTCCGGGAGCGTGGCGGGCCCCGGCCGGCGTGCCTGCAGTCGGCGCGGCTGTGGTAGGCGCACTTGTGGCAGGCGTGTCGCCTCTCGTGTCCGTGGCGATCCACGCGTCGCCCTCCGGGTCGGCGGCGCGGCGCCGCTCCTCTGCGTGGGCGAGATACCCCGCAGCGGCGAGCGCACCGGTCGGCTCCGCGTAGAGCCCTGTTTCGGCGAGCACTCGCTGGGCGGCGCGGATCTCGTCGTCGGAAACGGTAACGACGGCGCCGCCGCTCTCGTCCACCACGTCGACGATCTCCTGCAGGCGCGCCGGCGCCGCGACGGCGACCCCGTCGGCAATGGTCGGGGACGGGGCGGGTGCAGTGGGATCGGCGGACCCGGGGGGACGGGTGGACGCGGCCGACGTGGTCGGTGCGGCGGGTGCGGCCGGCGGGGTAGGTGCGGCGGCCGCGGCATTCTGAGCGAGCGCCGCGGGGATCTCCCGGTCCGATCGGGGGGCCTCCGGTGCGGGTCGGGCGCCATGCGGTGCGGGTCGGGCGCCATGCGGTGCGGGGTGCGCGCCATCCGGTCCGGGGTGCGTCCGCCGCCAGGCGTCGTAGATGGGCGAGACCGCTGTGGCCTGTACCGCAACGAAGCGCGGAAGGCCGCCGCGCCGGCGAAAACCCTCGGCCAGTCCCAGGATGAGGGCGCCGTTGCCGACGGGCAGGTAGACCACCTCCGGGAGGCCGATCTCATCGACGATCTCGTCTGCGGCACTCTGAACCCCTGCCAGGAATAGCGGATTGTACACGTGGCTCGCGTAGTACGGCGCCGCGGCGCCGGCGGCCCCGCGCCCGGTCGCGTCCCGGCGCGCCCCGTACCGGGCGGCCGCCTCTCGGGCCGCCACGTCGCCCGCCGCCGCCTCCCGGGCGGCCCGGGCAACGTCTTCCCGGGAGCCGGAAACGGTGGTAGCGAGGGCTCCGTAAGCGGCAATCTGCCGCACCTTTGCCGGTGCTGCGTTCTCCTGCACGAAGATCTCGGCCTCAATGCCCGCCGCCGCGGCGTAGGCGGCAATGGCGGCGCCGGCGTTCCCGGAGGAGTCTTCCACGACGCGGGGAATCCCCAGGGCGCGACAGGCGCCGATCAGGGCGCGTGCGCCCCGGTCCTTGTAGGAGCCGGTGGGAAGGACCGCCTCGTACTTCACAAAGACCTCTGATCCTCCGAGGCTGCGTCGAAGGAGAGGAGTTGTGTATCGGCCGAGCTCGCGGACCTCCGGAATCTCCGATGGCGTGGCGGCACCCGGGCGTTGTGGGTTCGACGAGGCCTCGCTCGCTTTGTCGCGGTAGACCCGCGGCTCGAAGAGGCCGCCGCAGGCGCAACGGGGGCCCGCCTCGCGGGCCGCGGTGTGGGCGCCACAGGTTGCACAGAGGAAGAGGAAGTCCGTCCCGGAAGTCATGTTGTCATCCTGTAGGTGGCTTGCGCCGGACGTTGAACTCTTTTCGGTTGGCCGGCTCCTCCGCATTGGCGGCGCGTTGCGCCTGCTCGGCAAAATACTCCTGGACGCGGAAAGGCTCCTTCCCGCCGGGAGTGCGGCGCACGTAGGTGCCGTCGGGTTGGAGCTCCCGCGCCTTCACGTTGTCCTGGAAACAGGACTCCAGAATCTGGCGGCCACGCTTCAGGAGACTGCGGTTCTGGAGGGGAAAGAGCAATTCCACCCGGCGATCGAGGTTGCGCGGCATCCAGTCGGCGCTGGAGAGATAGATCTCATCGGCGCCGCCATTGCGGAAGTAGAAGATCCGGGAGTGCTCGAGGAAGCGGTCCACAATGCTGATGACCTGGATGTTCTCGCTCAGCCCGTCGATGCCGGGCACAAGCATGCAGATCCCCCGGATGTTGAGGCGAATCCGGACACCCTGCTGAGACGCGCGATAGAGCGCCTCAATGACCTCCGGGTGAGAGAGGGAGTTCATCTTGGCCATGATGAGGCCGGGATCATCCGGCGTCGAGCGCATGGCTTCCCGCTCGACAAGCTGAATGATCCGTCCCTTCATGGCGGTCGGGGAGATGCAAATCTTGGTAAGGACCGGAATGGCGGAGTAGCCGGTAATGGCGTTGAAGAAGAGCCCCACCTCGTAGGCGACATCCCGGTTGGTCGTGAACAGACCGATGTCGGTGTACAGCTTCGCAGTCTTGTCGTTGTAGTTGCCCGTGCCCATGTGCACGTACCGAACGACGCCGGCGGGCTCGCGGCGGATGATCATCAGCGCCTTGGCGTGGACCTTCAGCTGTGCAATGCCGTACACCACAATGACGCCCGCTCGTTCGAGACGCTGCGCCCACTGAATGTTGCGCTCCTCGTCGAACCGCGCCTTGAGCTCGACCAGCGCCATGACCTGCTTGCCGTTCTCGGCAGCCTCCTCCAGGGCCTGGACGATGGGGGAGTCTCCGCTCGTCCGGTAGAGGGTCATCTTGATCGCTAGCACGCCGGGATCGCGAGCGGCGTCCCGTACCAGACGCGCCACAGGCTCGAAGGACTCGTAGGGAAGATGGATGAGCACGTCCTGGCGCTTCAGCACGTCCCACAACGTCTCATCTCCGGTGAACGCGGCGGGCCACCGCGGGGTCCAGGGCTCGTTACGGAGGTGGCCCATCCCGCGCAGATCCACAAGGCTCATGAGCGAGCTGAGGTCCAGGGGACCGGGCACGGTGTATACCTGCTGCTGACCGATATCGAGTTTGCGTCGGAGGAACTCACCCAGGGTTCCGTCGCTCTTTGTGACGGTGAGTCGCACTGCCGCGGAGTGTTCCCTGCTTTCGAGAATCTGCTCCATCGCCTCGACGAAGTCCTCGTCGCGCTCCTCGTCGACGCCGAGATCTGCGTCGCGGGTAATCCGGAAGGGTACCGATTCCAGAATCTCATATCCGGGGAAGAGCGCCGCGGCGTGCTGGACGATGACATCTTCCAGGAAGGTGTACCCCGGTGCCCCGTCGGCGGCGGGCATGGTCACAATCCGGTCGAGGGAGGGAGGTATCTGCACGACCGACACGAGCTCCCCTTCGGGGATTCCGGCGTGAGAGGCCGCAGCGTCCGGACCGGTGGTGGTCGTGCCGACGGCGGCCGCTCCCGGCGCGGTCGACACCGGGGGTGCGTCCGTCGTGCCGTCCGCCGAACCCTCCATGGGGCGCAGCCGGAACGCCACGTGGAGTCTGAGGTTGCCCGGCACGGGGAGCGGTCCGTCGGGCTCCACGCGAACAGGGGTCAGCACCGGGAAGACCTCCTCACGAAACATCTCCTTGAGGAAGCTCGTCTGCGTCCCGGTGTACGTGCCGGCGTGGCGAAACGAAACGCCTTCGGCGTCGAGCGCCGGAAGCAGCTCATCATGCAGACAGCGGTACTGATCGTTCACGATCTCGCGAACGCGTTTGTGGATCCGTTCAAGCTGTTGCTTCGGCGTGAGTCCCGCCTCGTCCTTGGTCTGCGAGCCCTTGCGGACCTGTCGCAGCAGTCCGGCGACGCGGACCATGAAAAACTCATCCAGGTTGGAAGCTACAATGGATATGAACTTCACCCGCTCCAGGAGGGGGTTCGAGGAGTCGAGGGCCTCTTCGAGGACGCGGGCGTTGAACTCTACGGTGCTGAGCTCGCGATTGAAGAACCGCGGAGTCGAGGTGTTCTTCTCTTTGGCCAACGGCAGCTCCTTCTGCTACACAACGGACACGCGGTACCCGAAGACTTCCTCGAACATCTGTCCCTTGAGCTCGAGCCCGTACTTCTCGACGGTGATGTCTCCCTGGTAGTCGCTGTGGAGGATGATGTTATCTTCATTCTTCTCGATGCGAAACCCGGTGACCCGCTGGTTGTGACTCCGGTCGAGGGCGTCCGCCACGCGCAGCATGGCTGCCAGCTTCAAGACGGCAATGCGCTGCTCCCGCCGGAGAGAAATGAAGTTGGTGTGGGCTGAGTTGGGCATTGCCTTGCGATGGTACCGCACGATGTTCGAGACGATCCGGATATCCGAGCGGGATAGCCCGAAGATCTCGGAGTTCGCGACAATGTACTGGCCGTGCTTGTGGTGCCCGCTTGCCCGGATGAAGTTCCCGATGTCGTGGAGGATCGCCGCGGTCTCCAGGAGCATCCGGTCGTGGTCGTTCATCCCGTGATCCTCCTCGAACTGATCGAAGAGCGACAACGAGAGCTTTGCCACGTGTCGGGCGTGGGTTTCATCGAAGTGGTACTTCTTCCCCAGATTGAACGCGGAGGCGACCACCTGTTCGTAGAACTCCCGCTCCATCTGGGGATTGGTCCCGAGGGCGAAGCTCACGAGGACTCCTTCGCGAATGCTCACCTCCGGCACAATGAGGTGGTCCGCGGAGGTAGCCTCGGAGAATAGTCTGAGCACCAGGAGCGCCGGCACCAGGCCTTCCGCCTCGTTGTAGGTGACCCCGAGCTCGTTGACGATCTCATCCACCCCGAGGCCCTGGAGGTAATCGATGAAGTCACTGAAGTCCGTGGTGTCGATGGTGCGAAGACCGCCCTCAACGCGTTTCCCGACCCGGGCGGCTGCGAGACGCGCGTCGCCGCCGACGGCAACGACGTACTTGATGCGTTCGAGCTTCATCTCCGCATCGAGAATCTCCCGGGTTGCCCGGATCGTCTCCCGAAGATAGCTCTCCAGTTGCTCCGCGCTCTGCCAGCTCGGCCGGACCGTCTGCTCGATCCGCACGGTGCCGATTCGAAGTGAGTGCGCCGCCACCATCTTCCCGCGGTGGAGCATCATGATCTCCGTGGTACCTGCGCCGACCTCAATGATCAGCGCGTTGGACCGGGAGAACTGGGGCATGAGAGAGGAGACCGACTGCCGCACCGCCAGGTAGGTGAGATGGTTTTCTTCAACCCCTTCGACAATGTCGATCATCAGGCCGGTGCGGATGTAGACGCGGTCAAGGAAGGTGTCGCGGTTCTTGGCCTCCCGAATGGCGCTGGTGGCGATGACCCGGATGTCCTCATCCGCCACCTGCCACCCTCTGAGCACCTCCGAGAAGCCGGAGAGGATCTTGATGGCCTGCCGCATGGACTCACCGCTGAGATAGCCGGAGATGAAGACATCCCTGCCGAGGCTGACCGGCTTGCCGGCACGATCGAGGCGTTCCCAGTTTCCCTCCTCATCGATCTCGGCAATGACCATGCGAATGGCCGAAGAGCCCATGTCGATGACAGCGACAGGCTTCGAACTCACTCATCCTCCCTGGTGGCGCGGTCGGGTTTCCCATCTTGTGCGCGCTTCCCGGCGTCCTCGTGGGCGAGGGCGGCAACACCGACAACCGCTGCGTCGTCCCCGAGTTGCGCCTGCCGGACGTCGACATGGGACACGAGCCCCTTCATGGCGTGTCGGCGCATGGACCGCTCTGCCTCTTCAACGTAGAAATCCCCGAGCTTCTCAATCAAGCCGCCCCCCAGGATTATGAGCTCCGGGTCGAAGATGTTGACCGCCGCGGCCATTCCCATGCCCATGTATCGCGCCGCCCGCTGAACGACCTCGATCACCGCCTCTTCGCCCGCCTGTACCGCCTTCAGGATGGTCTTGCTCTTCACTTTGGCAATGTCGGTTCCCGCCGATTCCCGGATCACCCGGGACCTGCCGGAGATGACCAGTCCCACAAGCTCCTTGGCGATGGCTGTCCGTGAGGCCATCTGCTCCAGGCACCCGTAGTTGCCGCAGCCGCATTTGGGCCCGTCCGGCTCAATGGTAATGTGCCCGATCTCGCCGGCGCCGCCGGTGGCGCCGCGAAAGAGCTTTCCGTCCAGAATGAGCCCGCCGCCGACACCGGTGCCGGGGAAAATGCCGACGACGTGACGGTATCCTGCACCGGCCCCGCGAATGAACTCACCGTAGGTGCCGGCGTTAACATCGTTCTCAAGGAGGACTGGACAGCCGAACTCCTTCTCGAGGGCGTCGCGAACGGGGAAGTTGTTGAGGTCCAGATTCGGGGTCTCCAGGACGACGCCGTTCTCGAAGTCGATGGGTCCGGGTGAGACGACACCGATCGACTCCAGGGCGTCCTTGTCGATCTTCGCGTCCTTGAGAGCCGCCTCCACCGCCTCGATCATGCTCTTCAGGATGGTCTCGTTGTCCCGGTCGGCACCGACCTTGACTTTGGTGCGTGCCACAACCTCGTAGTTACGGTCCAGGATGGCGCAGAGCATCTTGGTGCCGCCGAGATCAAAGCCGATAAGATAGGACCGTTCCATGCAAACCCCTCCTTCCAGGCTCGGAAAAGTATAACACACACGCCGCCCGGCGCGATGGCCGGCGCGGAGTTGGCAAGTCTACTGCGGCGGTTGTATCTTGCCGGTACGCCATGAGTACCGAGCCCCGTCGCGGCGTCATCATCGGGCGCTTCATGCCGCCCCACGCCGGCCATCGCTATCTCATTGACTTTGCCTCGCGGTATGTGGACGAGCTTTTCGTCCTGGTGTGCACCCTCTCTTCCGAGCCGATCCCCGGCACGCTGCGGTGGGAGTGGGTTGCCGACATGTTCCCGAAGGCGCGGGTCCTCCACGTGACCGAGGAGATCCCGGAGGCGAGCCGGGACAACCCCGGGGCAATTGCGATCTGGGCGGACTGGATCCGCGCCGTCGTGAACGTCGACGTGGATTTCGTCTTCGCCAGCGAGGATTACGGCTGGGAGCTCGCCGAAGCCCTTTCCGCCACCTATGTACCGGTCGATCCGGCACGGAGTGAGTTCCCCGTGTCGGCCTCTGCGATTCGCAAAGACCCGATGGGGTACTGGGAGTACATCCCGACGGTGGTGCGCCCCTTCTTCGTTCAGCGCGTCTCGATTGCCGAGGACCCCGCAAGGAGAGAGCTCACGCAAGCCCTGGCCGACCGGCTCGATACGCTCCGCGTCCGAGACTACTACGCCTACTGGCAGAACCTGGGCAAGCGCGTCGATTCCGTGGCGGAGATTGCCCGCGCTCAGACGGCGGGGGAGTACTCCCTGGCCAAGCACG
>CAZZIE010000086.1:0-6795 GCA_964654185.1 uncultured Spirochaetaceae bacterium
GGCGGCGGGGCCGCGGGGCCGCGCGGTCGCAGGACCGGGGATTCACATACGTAGTCGGAGAGAAGCAATGTCGGATACCAAGCTGAGGTCGGAAACAATGTCCTTTGGCCAGCTCCTGCGGAAGAACATCCGGGGCTACTCGATGTTCATCATGCTGGCCCTCATCTTCGTGGTGTTCTCGATACTCACGGGCGGGATCAACTTCTCCGCCCGGAACGTCTCGAACATCTTCATGCAGAACAGCTACATCCTGATCCTGGCGTCGGGCATGGTGCTGGTCATCATCATTGGAAACATCGACCTGTCGGTGGGCTCAATTGCCGCCTTCACCGGGGCAATAGCGGCCATGCTCTACAACACCGGCATGGGGCTCATACCAACGGTGATCCTGACCATGATCGTCGGCTCGATCATCGGCGTGTGGCAGGGCTTCTGGATCGCCTTCATGCGGGTGCCCTCCTTCATTGTGACCCTGTCGAGCATGCTGGTCTTCCGCGGTCTCACCTACGTTATTACGAACGTGACGCCCATCTCCCTGAGCGACGAGGGCTTCAGCAGGATCACCTCGGGCTTCATCTCCTCGGACGCGCTCATGCTCGGTGAGAGCCACCTGCTGCCGTGGATCGTCGGCGCGCTCCTGGCGATCGTCCTGGTCATGAGCTCCATCTCGGGGCGGCAGAACCGCAAGCGCCGCGGCTTCACCCTTGAGCCTCTGATGGCGGTGATCCTGCGGAACGTTTTCATTGTCGGCCTGATCGCCATTCTCTCCTGGAAGTTCGCGGAGTTCCGGGGCCTGCCCATTGTCGGTCTGGTCCTGGCAGTTGTTGTGACCATTCTCACCTTCGTGACCAACCGCACCACCTTCGGCCGCTACGTCTACGCCGTCGGCGGCAACGCCCGATCCGCCAAGCTCTCGGGCATCAACGCCGAGCTGGTGGAGTTCTTCGTCTTCGTGGTCATGGGGAGCCTGGCGGGCCTCGCCGGCCTGGTCTTCGCCGGCTATATGAACTCCGCCCTCCCCCAGGCGGGACAGCTCTTCGAGCTCGACGCCATTGCGGCAGTCTTCATTGGCGGCGCCTCCATGAGCGGCGGCATCGGCACCGTCATCGGAGCCATTGTCGGCGGCCTGGTCATGGGTGTCATCAACAACGGCATGTCCCTTATGAACATCGGCGCCGACTGGCAGTACGTCGTGAAGGGCCTGGTCCTCCTCCTGGCCGTCTTCTACGACATCTACACGCGCCGCAAGGCGGGCCTGGCCTAGGGCGCGGCAAGGCGCACGCTTCCAGCGGCCCGGCGGGCAAGCACACGGTTCCAGCGGCCACCCACAGCGGGTGGCCGTTTTGTTTGCTGCCGGGGCGGCTCCGACCGACCCCCACAATAAGATCCTGGAACGATGTCAACGGTCCACCGCCCCGGCCGGGGTGGGATCACTGCAGGCAGGCGAAGGGACCGTCTGCGGAGCGGCCTCCATCCGCTTGCCTCAAAAGGTTGGATCGGCCTTGCTCAGCGCTGTACACTATGCACATGAAACGTACAAATCTTGTGCTTGACGAAGACGCGCTCGAAGAAGCCCGACGAGAGTCCGGCTTGAAGACCTACTCCGACGTAGTCAACTACGCCCTGAGAGAGCTCGTGCGTCGCCGACGGTACGCTCGAATCGATGAGTTCGCGTCGAGCGGTGTATGGCAGGGCTCACTTTCGGAAATGCGTGAAGACAGTGATGTTTCTGGTTGACACCTCGGTATGGATCCGTCACGGGTTGCCCGTTCTGCACTCCGACCGAGATTTTGTGCTGCTTGCCCGAGTTTCGGAGTTACAGGAGCGCAACCTCAGCTGAAGAACGAGGCACGGACCAATTTCGCAGTCGGGTCACCTGGATCGCTTCTGCCCAGGCTGAGCGGGTCCTCCCCCCGCCGTCTGCTCCTTGAACGGCTGGACGAGCCACAGG
Source organism: uncultured Spirochaetaceae bacterium (assembly GCA_964654185.1). Taxonomy (GTDB): domain Bacteria; phylum Spirochaetota; class Spirochaetia; order DSM-27196; family PWMO01; genus CAYFQV01. Next base: position 1,952 of record CAZZIE010000086.1, read on the forward strand.
AGCGTTCGCCCCAGAAGGAATCCGGCGGCGAGCAGGCCCACCACCACGATTACGAGAGGTCCCCAGGGCATCTCTCCGGGCTCGGTGTTGGCGAAGGCCCAGATCACGAAGATGACGGCGGCGACCACGCCCAGTCCGGCGGAGCTCCACTTGATGATTGATTCCAGCTTCTTGGCGGTCATGGGAGGCCATTATCGCCATGACGCGGTGTTTTGGCCAGAAGGGTGGCGCTGCTGCTAGACCTTTCCATGCTGCCTGGCAACGGCGCTGATGCGACTGCGCAGGGATGTAAGAAGCTGAGAGAATGAGATCTCCGCGTTCGGCTCGGTGAACTCTCCGGTGCGGACCGCGTCGTCGGGAGAGCATAGAAGGCAGGCAGCGTCGTAGAGACGCTCCCGGACTAGTCTCAGACAGAATAGCTCATACCGCTTCTGGTACGATGCTCCCCTAAATTCAGGAAACGCACTGAAGTGAGGCTCATCGAGCCGAACAATCGGACGAGACGACTTCTCGGTATCCTGAACCAGCATCAGATAACCTAGCCATGGCTTAGAGGAAGGTGCGAATGCACCTTCACGGAACGCCGTGTTGAGATCCGTAGCGTTTCCGAGAGCCTCTTCGATTCGGTTATTGACGTTGTTGCCGAAAGAGCCCACGTGAGACTTGAGTTCCAGCGACGCAACCAGTGTGTGATTCACTACAATCACCAAGTCCCAGTTCTTTGTTGCACGGTAGTACCCTGGAAGCGTGGTCGCCCGATTGGCGTGCAGGTAATCGGCGCTCAGTCCTTCCTCCGCCATTACATCGGAAAGCAGGTCAATGAACCCATCCATCTGCTTTCCGCCTGTCACCTTCGACCGGCTTCCTGCATCCTTCGTTCCTGTAACCTGGCCTTGCGCATGCCCTTGTCGTTCACGAGTTTCCCAGAAATGGCTTACGGCCTGACTAACTCTCTCTTGCAGGTTCATCCGGCGGCTCATGATAGGTGATGCTTGTCCGAGAGAATAGGTCGTGATCCGCGGCGTCCAAGCGTCGCTTGGCCATACGGTAGTATTCCGGGTCAATCTCAATCCCGATACTGTTACGTCCCCAACGCGCCGCCGACAGGTTTGTTGTGCCTGTCCCCATGAATGGGTCAATGACCGTATCGCCTACAAAGCTGAACATCCTGATCAGCCTGTCCGTCAACTCCAACGGGTATGGCGCCGGGTGCTCCCGCGTTGAGGCGCCGTTTAGTCCATACCACACCTGCTGAAACCACGCCTTGTGATTGGGGTCCGATATGATGCTCAACAGTCGAGCAGCCTTCGTCGGACGTCGGTACCCTTGCGGCTTCCGCAGCATCACAATGTATTCAATGTCGTTCTTGACTACGCCGTTCGGCTCGTATGGCTTGCCAAGAAAGCGCGAGTTCCCCTTGACCTCGTAGGTTGCGTTCGCAATCTTGTGCCAGATTATCGGTGCCAAATTCGAGAAACCGAGACGACGACATCTCTCCTGAATGGAAGAGTGAAGGGGCACGCATGTGTGCTCACCCTTGTTCTGCCTTCGGGATAGGCACACATCTCCAACGACACAGATCAGTCGCCCTCCGGGAACCAGGGCGTCGAAGATCCGACCCCAAACACGATCCAGCTCATCAAGAAACGTGTCGTAGTCCGCCACATGGCCCAGTTGTCCCTCGGTCTCCCGGTATCGCTTAAGGGTCCAATACGGTGGCGAGGTGACTGCCAGATGCACCGAGTCTGGAGCCAGGAAATCCATGGCCCGGGCATCGCCACGAACAACCAGATGGCGCGTGGGAACACGGGAGATGGCGGAGTGAATCTGCCCCATGACAGATTCCGACTTGGCGAACTCCGGAATTGCGCTATCCAGGTTCTCGACCTCTGCAATCTGCTCCGGCAAGAACTGTCCCAGGTCAACGGTCTGTGTGTCTGAAACGGGTGCGATGCTCATGTCCATCACTACAATTCTATCAGCTCTCCTGCTTCACGTGTACTGGAGATCGCGAACGGACACTTCGCATCGGCGTCGGTCGGAACCGCGGCTGAGCCGCCGGCGCCGCGAGCACCCGGCGGAAATGTGATTGCCTCCCCACCCGCACCGGGCCTACAGTATCCGCACATGCGCAACGTCATTGATCACCACCATGCGCAGCGCGCCTTCGACCGGTCGCTCAGGAAGGGGCGGCGGGATACCGGCGTGCTGTCCCGCCTCCTGGGCAGGGACAACCGCCTGCTGCAGCTTACCGACGTGCTCGACATCGTTACCATCGGCTCCGAATCCTATCTCGGCGCCCAGGACGTCCGGGTCGACCGCGTGATCGGCACCGAGAGCCGCGGCGACGACTTCTCCCGCGGCTTTCACCCCACTCGCAGGTGGATGGAGCGACGCTGGATGACCGTGTACGGTCTCATGGACCGGGGCGAGCTCAATGAACCCATCTCAGTGATCGATGTCGACGGCAGGCTCTTCATCCGAGACGGTCACCACCGAGTCTCAGTCGCCCGGGCGCTGGATGTGGAGTTTCTTCCGGCAGTGGTTACCAGATACGATATGCCCTTCGGACTGCCGGCGGAGATGGACCGGAATGCACTGCCGCTCTTGCGCGCCAAGGAGCGGTTCAGTCAGAACACCGGCGTCTTCTCCGTCATCGACGACGGGGAGTTCTACGTTGCCTGTCCGGACACCTGGGGGTGGCTCGAGAAGGAGATCTGCGAGTTCAACCGCGCCTGGTTCATTCGCCGCTTCGAACGGGAGCCGGAGAGCCTGGCCGAGCAGGTGGAGACGTGGTACGACAACCTCTACCACAATGCCATTGAGTACATTCGGCGCAACTCCCTGGCCTACCTCTTTCCCGGTAAGCGGGAGACGGACATCTTTGTCGAAATGATCAAGCTCTGGAACAGCTACGACTACCCCGACGGCGTCTGGCTCGGAGAGATCTACCAGCGCTTTCTTGCCCGCCGCCGCCGACAGCGTCTCTTCCAGGCGCCGCTCCAACTCCTCGTGAGCGCTCTGGGCGGATTGCTGCGCAGCCCGGAGGATGAGTATCGGCAGTTTCTCAGCATCAGCCAGGTCGAAGAGCTGGTCCCGGACTTCCACCCTCTGCCAAAGGAGAAGGGCTTCTATCGCTTCCTCTACCGGCAACTCGTCCACCGGTACGCCCCGGCCCTGAAACCGAAGTACGGACGGGCACCCTACATCCAGGAGCTCACCCCGCGGTGGCACCGGGAGCTCTACGCCCCGGTCGCCGACCGCGCCCGCACCCTGCCCACGCCGGCCGAGGAGGTCACCTTCTACAAGGACTTCTGCCGGCGCTTCCACCGGGAGATCCTGTCGGGCTCGACGGATGTCCCGACGGCGCTGCGGAACTACGAGGCCTCCTAGCCGTGCGTGTCCCCGCTACCGGCGATCGGTATGGTCTTCCGATCCGCCGGTACCCGGATCGGCTAGGGCGTCAACAGGACGTTGTCGAAGACGACCTCTACATTGCCCCAAGATTCTCCGTACCCGTTTCGGGTGTAGAGCCGGATGAGAACCTTCCGCACGTCTGTCAGTGCAAGCGCCGTAATATCCTGCGCATCGAACACATCCTGAAGGTTCTCACTGAAGTGAACCTGTGTGACGCCGTCGAAGGCGGGGAATCGAACTTCACCGTACCGAGTTGCGTCATTCCCCGTGACGGGATCATACGTAGTGCTGCTGTTGGTGTGCCGGTAGTACAGCAGGGCGTCCCAGTTCAAAGGGTCGTCGGAAACGCTATCGTAGAACTGCACTTGCACCTGGAAGTAGGCGTGATTGGGCAGCTCGGTGATTGACGGTAGTGCATCAACGGAGAGTGTGGCTTCGGCGGAAAGACCGTCCGGCGTCGACACTTCTGCGTCGGCAATGCAGTTGCCGTATCCCGTGGCATTCAGCACGTAGGTCTCTCCGGCGCTGTTCCATGCCGGTGCAGTTGGATTGCTGTCGCCGGTATAGCCGCTCCAACGCGAGGTCGGATCGGTCGCGAAATCGTCGCTGAACAAGTCCGTCGGAGCAACAACCAGAGGTGCATCCGTCGAGACCTCTCCGACGTTGATGCGTGCACTGGTGCCTCCGTAGTTGTCACTCAAGTTGAACACAGGCCTCAACTCGAGGGACGTGAGGCCGGTCTTCGTTTCAGAGTCGAAGAGCGTACCGCCGGCATCATCATAGTCGTTCCAGGCGTGGTAGGCGTCGAAGCCGTCACCGTCAAAGGTTACCCGCGTGTAGATCCACGTATCGTCTGGAACGACCACGGAGCCCCCGAAAGAGTTGTTGGTCGTGAATCCGGTTGACTGCGTACCAGTCCACCCGGTGAGACTCGTTGTGGAAGGTGCCAGCAGGAAGCCGACACCCATATAGTTCCCGGACGGTCCGTTCGCCTTCCATTTGGCGTAGAGGGTGGCGTTAGTGAAATCGAAGAGCACCTGCGGGGCTGTGGAGAAGGCGCCTCGGTACTCATGCCCGTAGAAGACCAACTCGCCGTTGCTGCTCTCGAGACGGTTGTCCGGTAGTGGGTCAAGTTCCACGTACGAGCTTCCGTCGTGGTTGTAGTACACCCAGTCCGCGGGATCCAGGGAAATCGACCCGAGGGGCGGTTCGGACGCCGCCGGTGTTGCGGTTACGGTGGAACCGTCGGATTCGTTTCCCGTGGTGTCCACGGTCCTCACCGTGAAGGTGTACGCGCTGCCGTTGGTCAGCCCGCCGATCACCGTGCCCGCCGGATCAATGCTGCCCGAGAAGTCGGTCGCGGCGCTGCCTGCCGTCCCGTAGGCAATCTTCACATGGTCGAAGTCGCTGTCGTCCGGGTTGGTCCA
>CAZZIE010000086.1:6895-17165 GCA_964654185.1 uncultured Spirochaetaceae bacterium
CGTTGGTCAGTCCGCCGATCACCGTGCCCGCCGGATCAATGGTGCCTGAGAACACGGTATCGGCGGTGCCCCCCGTCCCGTAGGCAATCTTCACATGGTCGAAGTCGCTGTCGTCCGGGTTGGTCCAGGTCAGCGTCACCTCACCGTCCCCGGCCGTCCCGGTCAGATCCGTCACCTCCGCCGGCGGTGTAGTGTCCGCCGGTGGCTCCGCCGCCGCCGCCGGTGTTGCCGTTGTGGTGGAGCCCTCCGATTCGTTTCCCGTGGTGTCCACGGTCCTCACCGTGAAGGTGTACTCGCTGTCGTTGGTCAGTCCGCCGATCACCGTGCCCGCCGGATCAATGGTGCCTGAGAACACGGTATCGGCGGTGCCCCCCGTCCCGTAGGCAATCTTCACATGGTCGAAGTCGCTGTCGTCCGGGTTGGTCCAGGTCAGCGTCACCTCACCGTCGCCGACCGTCCCGGTCAGATCCGTCACTTCCGCGGGCGGGGTGGTGTCCGCCGGCGGCGTTGTGTCCGTCGGAGAGTCCGCCGCCGCCGGTGTTGCCGTTGTCGTAGACCCGTCCGATTCATTTCCCGTGGTGTCCACGGTCGTCACCGTGAAGGTGTACGCGCTGCCGTTGGTCAGTCCGCCGATCACCGTGCCCGCCGGATCAATGGTGCCTGAGAACACGGTATCGGCGCTGCCCCCCGTCCCGTAGGCAATGTTCACATGGTCGAAATCGCTGTCCGTCGGGTTTGTCCAGACCAGCGTCACCTCGCCGTCGCCGGCGGCTGCCGTCAACACTCTGACTTCCGCCGGCGGCGTGGTGTCGAGTTCCTCTGGAGCCATGAACATGTAACACGACGTGAGCATCCCCAGGACGCTCAGGATGCCTGTGGCGATCATTGTGACGCCGAACCTCGCAGCTGCACGTTGCATAGCAATCTCCTTGTGAACATGGCCTGTGGGGTTGAGTTCGGCACAATAGTGCGGGCGAATTCTCAATCGCGGAACTAGGAGAACTTCCGGCGTTGACCTAGCAATACTTCCAGCATTGGCCGAATCGGACCGGAAGTGGGTGCGCCGCCTTCGTCAGGATTGGATTATCGCTCTGAATGGCCGGTGACTGTGCTTGTTTCCCCGGCCTTTCGCGGCTACTCTGACCGTGAGACTTATGATCCCAACGTACCGTGTACTCGCGCATCTGGTGTTTGTCGTCCTCGCTGTGCCTGCGCTCGCCGTCGACCTTGACGTCGAATCGGTGGCGATCACCGGAACCGATGGAGCGGCGGCCGGGATCGGGTACTTCGAAGATCCGAGGCAAGAGCTCGGCCTTCAGGAGGTGCGCGAGCGGGAAGACGACTTCCGCCCGTTTGACGAGTTCGAGTGGGACCAAGCCGCAAACGAGATCGTTGCGTGGATACGCATCCCGGTGACCAACCCGACGGACTCGGCTCTACTCCGATACCTCGATGTTCGTCGTGGCCACTACTGGAAGGCCTCGTTCTACGTGACCGACACCGCCGGCACAACGATTCGTGAGGACCACTACAACGCCGTCGCAGCAGCCGGCGACCCGAACGAGCTCACTGCGTCGGTGGCGTTTCCCTTCTCAGTCTCTGCCGGCAGCGAGCGCGTGCTCTACCTCCGGGTAAAAACGTACGACATTCGCGGCGTGCACCTGACACTTCGCTCACACCAGGCGCAGCTTCAGGCCATTACGGTTGATCGGATCGCGACAGGGATTCTCCTTGGAGTATTGCTCGGGTTGATTGCGTACAACGCCGTCATCTTCGCTTCGTTGCGAGAACCAGCGTTCTGGTTCTACTTCGCGTTCCTCGTGTCCTCAACCCTCTACGTTCTGGCAGCACGACGAATCGGAACGGGCCTTTCGGCGGAACACCTGGGACTGTGGCCGCAGGACCTCACCTCATTGTTCGCGCTCATCTCCCTCGTGTTCGTGACGCTCTTCGCCCGATCCTTCTTGCAGACCGCCTCAACCATGCCGCGCGTGCATGTCCTGCTCACCGGGCTCGTATTTCTCTCTCCCGCAATCCTTGGGGTTGAGGTGCTTGATGTCCCAATCTGGATCGATGCTCACGGCCTTTTCGTCTTCGTGTCGCTCGCATCGCTCCTTGCTGCGGGTGTCGTCGGAATCGTACGGCGCCAACGAGACGCATTCCTCTACGCATGCTCAATGATCTTCTTCCTCGTCGGGGCGTTACTGTCGCACCTCTACGACCTCGGTCTCAGGCCGTACGGTCCGACACATCTGGTCGCCGATGCTGCGCAGTACGGACTCGTGCTCTGTCTGGTACTTCTGGCGGCGAGCATCTCGAGTCGGATCAACGCCGTACACGCCGAGCGCGTACGACTCCAGGAGAGCGATCGCGCCAAGACCCGGCTGTTGGGTACGGTGTCGCACGAGTTGCGCACCCCCTTGACCAACCTCTGGTTACAGATCCAGCAGCTCACCACTGCGGATCGCGCCGACGGATCGCCGGCGGGTGGAATGCAGAGCCTCGACCCGGAGGATCCAATCCTGGCGTCAATGCGGCGACAGATCGCCCGACTCGGCACCCATGTGGAGAACCTCTTGACCCATACGCGGTTGGAGCTTCTGCCGACACCACCACGATACCAGCGAACGGACGTGACCACGCTTATCTCGACACTCGTGGATGATTTCTGTCTACGCGCCTCACGGGAGACTGTCACACTCACCGGTCCGGCACGAGGTGAACCGGTCTGGAGTGACGTGGATCCCGATCTGATTACCTCTGCGGTTGGAAACCTCCTGGACAATGCGCTCCGGGCGACGCCGGCAGGCGGAGAAGTCACCATCTCTCTTGAAGTCGATGGGCAATCACAGCGCAATGACGAGGATGGGCAACACCGTGAGCTCACCATCCAGGTTCGCGACACCGGACCCGGAATTCCCTCGAAGCGCCGGGGGAGCGTCTTCGCCCGTTATCCCCAAGCGGCCGTCCACGGTCTGGGGCTTGGGCTCCCCCTGACCAGGCGAATCGCACAGGCGCACGGTGGTACAGTCAATTACGAGTTTGACGCCGGCGCCGTGTTCACAATTCGACTTCCCATGCGCCCCGCCGCGACATCCAGGGCGGTTGGCGCACTCTCCCACGCAGCGACTGCGGGAAGCGAAGATGCCCTTCCGGGATGTCGAGACCAGAACGACCTGTCGAGCGCCGCCGCTACCGAAGTTCTCGATCTTTCAGCTGCAGTGGTGCTGGTCGTAGACGACGACGGCGATCTGCGCGAGGCGCTGCGGGGTCTGCTTTCGCGTCACTTCAGCGTTGTTGCGCTCGAAGGGGGAGCCGCAGCCCTCGACATGCTTTCCGACGCTTCGGTAGATGCGATCGTCTGCGACGTGATGATGCCCGATATGGACGGCTTTGAGCTTCTGAACCGGGTCCGTCAGTCCGAACGTCACCGCTCGGTGCCCTTCGTGTTCCTTACCGCCCGGGCCGACCACGCGACGGAACTACGTGCGTTGTCTCACGGTGCGGTCGACTTTGTACGCAAACCATTCAATAGCGACGTCCTCACCGCCAAACTCGCGTCACTCATCGCGTCACGGCGCACCCTCGAAGAGCGGTTGCGATCCGCGCTTATCGAGCACGTCGCCGCCTGGTCCAGCACCGAAGCGACTCCCCTGCCATCTCCCCCACTATCTCCCCCGACGTTCGATGCCGAGTCAGTCCGGAGCACGTACAGCCTCACGGATCGACAGACGGAAGTGCTCAACCTGGTCATGAAGGGCTACACCAACCGCGAAATCGCGTCGTTGCTGAAGCTGTCGGTCAAGACGGTGAATTACCACGTCAGCGCCATCCTCAAACGCGTCGGGGTAGAGCGCCGCACCCAACTCAGTCACGAGCTCAACTGGTAGTGCCGCCTGCGCTTCTTCAGGAAGATCCGCGGAACCTACTCACAAGCTTGTTGACGCTGAACCGGCAAGTCCCGTAGCCATCAGAGTTTGAGCAAATTGTTCGAGAAGAAGCAGCGTGACCTCCCTGGAATCGCGCCAAGTCACGGTGGCGGCGTGGATTCCGCGGACTGCGATCAACAGGGTTCCAAGTACGTTCACGTGGGCCCGTTCTTTAAGATACACTCTTGTTTTTAAAAACGAATCCGTATATTATGTAGTGGTGACAACCCACAGCCCCCTCGGGGCAAGGAGCAATGCCATGACCTCTAAGATCGCGGCCGCTCTGCGGCGTACGGCCCTCGGACGCAGCAAACTCTCACATGCCGCCCTCGTCACTGCCCTCATCGCTGCCGTGTTGGTGCTTGCCGGCGCCTGCGCCACGGCGCCGGTCACCACGGAGGCCGGCCCGGATATTCGTCTCGAGGTGGTGGAGTGGGCGCGGCTCGCACAGAACGCTCACAACATACAGCCGTGGCGGGTGGTGCTTGATCGCGCCGACCCCACACGCATGACCCTCTACGTCGATGCAGAGAAGCTCCTGCCGGAGACCGATCCTCCGGCGCGCCAGGTGACCATATCCATGGGGAACTTCCTCGCGGTGCTCGAGGCGCGCGCCGCGCAACTCGGGTACGCCGCCGACATCGACCTCTTTCCGAAGGGTGAGTACGACCTCTCGACGATCGGCGAGCTGCCGGTGGCGGAGATCCAGCTCCAGGCCGCCGGATCCCAGGCGGCGGAAGGCGAGACCGTCGCCCGCTATCCACGTGCCGCGGAGCCGGACGCGATCACCACCCCGACGGTGAAGTATCGCTTGCGCCCGGCGGACCTGCCGTCCGGCATGGCCGAGCGCGTGGCCGATTACTCGACACCGGACATCCGGTTCTCACTGATCCGTGACCCCGAAGAGGTCACCTGGCTCAACGAGCTCTCCGCGGAGGCGTTCAGCCTGGAGATGCGGACGCCCGCGACGCTCATGGAGAGCTACGACCTCATGCGTGTGAACGGCCGGGAGCGACGTGAACAGCCCTACGGTCTCTCTTTGACGGCGAACTTCCCGGTGCGAAGCCTCTGGTTCATTGACCTTGTGCAGAGCATTGCGCCGCAGGACCCCGAGGCATTCGGCCGGACCGGCACGCGCATCTTCACGGAAGCCCTCCAAGAAGTCACACACTACGTCATGATTGTGAGCAGCGACAACAGCCGTGCGACCCAGGTCGAGACCGGCATGGCCCTTCAGGCGCTCTGGATGGAGCTCCACGCCGCGGGGCACGTACTCCTGCCGAGCTCGCAGGCGCTTCAGGAGTACCCCGAGATGTCGCCACTCTACGATCGCATCCACACCCGCTACGCCGGCGAGGACCAGACCATTCAGATGCTCCTTGCCGTCGCCCGGCCACGCCCGGGGCGGCACCTTTTTGGGCCGCGGCTCCCGGTCGCCGACGTCGTTGAAGTACCCGATTGAGAAGAGAGAATCAGGGACGATGCCCACGGCCCTCGGCCGGGCGCATGCACGAATGCGCCTCGATAGGCCATACTGCCCCCATGGATGAACGCACGCCCACGCGCAAACGACTGACCAGAGAGGAACAGCGCGAGCAGACGCGCCGGCGGCTCAAGGAGTCCGCCATGGAGCTCTTCGCCGTGCACGGCTACGAGGGTACCGCCGTGGAGGAGCTGGCCGAGCACGCCGGCTACTCCCGCGGCGCCTTCTACTCCAACTTTGCCAACAAGGAAGAGCTCATGAAGGCAATCATTGCCGAGGGCTTCGACTCCGACATTGAGAACCTCCGCAGCATGGAGTCGATTGAAGGCACCGAGGAGCTCTCCGCGGCCTACCAGCAGCTTGCCGAGGCCTTCTACGGGAATCCGGAGAACCTGCTGTGGATGCTGGAGTTCCAGCTCTCCGCGGTTCGCTACCCGGAGCTCCGGGAGGCCTACGCCGCGCAGCACCGCAAGCTGCGCGACGGCATTCGCCGCCTGCTTGTTACCCATTTGCAACGGGAGGGCCATGAAGATGCCGAAGCGTACCGGGAGTACGCCGACCTCTTCCTGGTAATCCTTCCCGGCCTGGGTCTTCTGCGCCTGATCTACGGCGAAGAGATCGACCCGGCGACCTTCGCCCGCGCCTTCCGCGCCATTGTGCGCGGCATGGAGAAGCCGGAGTGACCGGTACACGTGACTGAACGCGTACAGCCCTCCGCAGGGCGGTTACCACGCAAGGAGACTCAGACGTTTCCGGCAAGCTCTCCTGCCGGTTGTCCCGTGAGGTACACCGGCTCCGTCCGCTTCCCGACTCCCCGTCGCATGACCATCTTGCCCATGAGGCCCTGGATGAAGTTGGGCTTGAACTGCCGCGCTCCGTGGGGACAGGCGTTCACGCAACTCGCACAGCCCAGACACCAGGAAGCGGCCTTTGGGGAAGCGTACGCGCCGGTGTGTACCTCAATGATGCCGCGGGGACACTGCAGCGCGCAGATGCCGCACTGTCGGCACAGGGTCTCGTCGTGGTAGGGGACAACCCCGTTCTCACTCTTCGACCGCGTGAACATGTCGACCTGTGCCGGAATCTGACCGTGCCACACCGGAGGGAGATCGTCCCGGATGTGCCGACCGAATTCCCGCGCCTTCTCGAGATCAGCGCCGTCCGGTCTTCCCTTTGCCACCGGCATGAAACCGCTGTAGGTGTGCTCTCCAACAAAGGCGCCGATCGAGTCGACCAGGAAGCCGTTGTCCACCAGCAGATCCGTAAGCGTCCGCAGGGCAATGCCGTACTCAATGTTTCCAAAGAGGACCACCGCCGTTGCTCGCACGCCATTTCCCTGGACGTTCGCCAGAATGCTTTGCGCAAAGGCCGGGACCTTCCCGCTGTATACGGGAACCCCCACGACGAGTCGGTCGTACCCATCACCAAGCTTCTCAGGAGCCGCCAGCACCCGCGCCCGCTCCATGGGCAGGGTGACATTCAGCATCTCCGGCCGCGCCTGCGGAATCGCCTCGGCAATGGCACTGCACACCTGCGCGGTTGTGCCTGTAGGAGAGAAAACCAGAACACCTACTCGTTTCATGACGGCCTCCAATCGCAAGGAACTACCCAAAGCGGGCGCGATGGAAAACAGGTTCCCTTCTGCTTCGTCCCATCGCCACTCAAAACGAACGTACCGGGCGGCCTTCCACATTGAAGTCCTTCGCCAAAGGATACTGTGTATTAGACGGGAAATAGTGCGACCACGCGTTGTCGGAGTCGGCTTCAGAGGACGTCCACATCTCCGTGCCATTGAAGTCGCCCCAACCTTGCAGATACAGCTTTGTGTAAATGAGATGGACTTCGTCCTTTGAAGGGAAGAACCAGTCCGACTTGCCGTTGTACGTGAGGTCGTAGCAGTGTTGCGCAGGACCTGGGAACGACGCCCCCTGCTGCGCAATCAAGTCAAGTGTGTTCTGAAGACCGGTTCCGACAGCAGTACCGTCTGCACCGGCGACCGCAACACCGATAGTTCCCCAGGACTTTCCGCATGACTCGCTTTCCGGTGCAACTTCGAGATAACGCCACGAGTAGTCGTCGACGCCGTCATCTTCGTCGTCGAAGAACACCCAACCGTTACCGGGCCCCCTATCACCAATCGTGTACTCGGCAACGAAGTCCCAGACCGAGCTCCAGGAAACGCCCCACTCCCCGTCGGTGTTGCGGGATCGGACTCTCCAGTAGTACGAGGTGCCATATGCAGGAATTGGGTCGTCAAACTGGTACTGTGACACGGTGAGCGTATTGTCGTCGACGAGGGGACTGGCGAAATTCGAGTCATTGTCAACCTGGAGGTGATAGCCTGTTGCGCCGGCTACATCGTTCCAGTCGATCAGAGGCGTAATGCCGTTGGAGCCTGCGCCGTCTGATGGCGAAAGCAGTTCCGGCGCTGAGATCTGAACCGTCACCGTTGCCGATCCATTCGCGGACCAGTTGCCCGCGACGTCCTGCTCCTGGACGTAGAGGGTGTGGCTTCCCTCGGAGATCGGGGAGCCCGGGGTGTAACCGGTCGAGGTGGTCTCCGTGGCGCCGGACGTGAGGTCGCTGTTGTCGAGCTCGTAGCGGTAGGCGCCGCTGCCGCCGTTGCCGCCGGAGCTCCAGGACCAGGCCGGGGTTGTGTCCATGATCGGCGAAGATGGAGCGATCACCGAGGGTGGATTGGGTCCTGTCGTGTCGACGGTCACGGAGAGCGCCGGTGACGCACTCGACGGCCCGTTTCCCGCCTGATCCGTCGCGGTGGCGGTGATCTGGTGGGTCGTTGCCGACAGCGCGACATCCACGCTCCAGGTGCCTGACCCGTTGGCCGTGGTGGTGCCGACGGTTCCGTCGGCGCTGCTCGAGAGGGCAACCGTGGCATCCGCCTCGGCGGTGCCGCTGAAGGTGAGGTTGTTCGTATTCCGGGTGATGTTGTCCGTATTCGAGGCGCCGGTATCATCGGCGGCAGCCAGGTTGGGAGTGCTCGGCGCGTCGGGCGTGACCGTGTCGATCTCAACGACGACATTCCCGGAAGGCCCTGAGGGATTGCCGACAGCATCGACCTGTTGAGAGGAGATGGAGTAGCTCCCGTCGCCGGTCAGGTTGACCTGGCCGGAATAGGAGGACCAGGTGCTGCCGCCGTCGAGGGAGTACTCGGCGGACGCCCCGGACTCAATGCCACCGAGAGTGAAGGACCGGGACGAGTTGTAGAGGCCGGTGGTGACGCCGTCAATGCTCGGCGGAGACGGAGGCGTCGTATCAATGGAGTAGGTCGCGAAGTTCAGGGGGCTCGGGTCCAGGCCGGCTTTCACGGCGTAGGCGAAGAAGAGGTACTCACCGTCGGCGCCGATGGTCGGCGGGGTGACGGAGTAGTCCTCGCCGGTCGGCACGTCGGGGGAATCCTCGTACGGAGGGCGGCCGAGCTCCCAGTAAATGGTGGCGCCGGGGGTGTCGCTGGTCAGGGTGATGGTGTTGAGGCCGTCTGCCTGATTGTAGGTGCCCGCCGACGGCGAGAACCGCGGCGCCGCCACGGCGTCGTAGTCAATGGTGTAGCGCCCTTCGGCAAGGTCGCTGTCGGCCATGCCGCTCTTCACGCCGATTGCCTTGACGAAGACGTCCGCACCGCTACCGGCGATCTCGATGGGAGTGCCGCCGTCGTAGACCGGAGAGGCGGCGGTCGGCACGGAGCCGTCGGTAGTGTAGTGAATGTCCGCGCCGGTGGTGCCGCAGGAGATGGTCACTATCACGTCGTAGTTGAAGAAGCCGGTGGGCGGGTCGAGAACCGGCGTTTCCACGGTGTAGTAGTCAATATCGTAGCGGCCTTCCGCAATATCGCTTGCAGCCATGCCGTCCTTCACGGCGATCGCCTTCACGTAGACCAGGGCGGCGTCCCCGGCGACGGCAATGGGGTCGGCCGGGTCGAAGACAGGCGATGCCGTCGTCGGGATGGTCCCGTCGGTGGTGTAGTGAATGGCAACGCCGGGAGTCGAACAGGATAGAGACACGGAAACGTCTTCTTGAAAGATCCCGGGCGCCGGAGTCAGCTCGGGCGCCGCCACCTGGTCGTAGTCAATTGCGTAGCGCTTCTCGACGAGGTCGCTCGATTCCATGCCCTCGAACGCGGCAAACGCCTTGATGTAGAACTCGGTACCGTCACCGGCCACGGCGATCGGGGATAGAGGGTCGAAGGCCGGTGAGTCCTCGTGCGGGACCGTCCCGTCGGTGGTGTAATGGATCGACGCTCCCTCGGTTTCGCAGGAGAGAGAGACGGTGAAGTCGCTGCTGTAGGTTCCCGCAGGCAGACTGAACGCGGGCTCGGCAACCTGCTCATACTCGATCTCGAACTCGGCCCTGGCAATGGGGCTGGCCTGCATGTCCTGCTTGGAGGCGTACGCCTTGAGGGTTACCTCGGTCCCGTCTCCGGCAATCTCGATCGGCCCTTCGTACTCCGGTGAGTCGAACTGCGGGTCGTCACCGTTCAGGGTGTAGCGGATCGTTACGCCTTCGAGATCGTTCGATATCTCTACGAGAATGTCCTCGAAGTAGGTCCCTTCCTCATGGCTGAAAAGGGGGCGCGGCACCTGCAGGGCGGAGCTCAGGACCGACGTGAGCTGGCCCTGGCTGCAGGAGGCAAGAACGACGGTGAAAACCACCGCCGCCGTGGAGAGCAGCGTCCCGCACGCGCCGTGGTGTCTTCGGTTCCTCTGGTCGGTTACTCTCGGCACCTTCTCTGCACCTTCCCTGTCAGGTGGAATCGCCTAGTAGCGTAGCCCCGGGGCGGGAAGCGCGCATCGTACAAAGGTATGAGATGGGGTGTTTTTGTGCCCTTCGGGGCGGATTTTCA